>CAZWWC010000170.1:0-8905 GCA_964637625.1 uncultured Planctomycetaceae bacterium | reverse complement strand
CGAGCCACCTCGACTTCGGCCATCCCCGGCGCGGCTGGGACTTCCGCTCGCTGGGCCGTGGCGGGGTCAACTTTGAAGAAATCATCCGCGCCCTGAACGACGTCGGCTACGAGGGACCGCTCTCGGTCGAATGGGAAGACAGCGGCATGGACCGCGACCAGGGCGCGAAGGAAGCTTGCGAGTTCGTCCGCCGGATCGAGATCACCCCCAGCGGCCGAGCGTTCGACAGCTCGTTCGACAAGGACGAACAGGCTTGATTCGTTCGTGGCTTCACGGGACATTGTGAGAACCACAGAGACCCAGAGACACGGAGCGACTGTGAATGGCTCAGTTGATGGCAACTCGAAGAGAAAGAGCCGACTCTCGAAATCAGTTCAATGTCCCAGTTCTGAAAAATGGTATAGTACGCATGGTCCTCTGATTGCAGGAGACTCTCTGTGCCTCTGTGTCTCTGTGGTTAATTCCCCGTGGTGCCTCTCATGAGAGTAGCCTATCTCGACTGTGCCAGCGGCGTAAGCGGCGACATGATTCTCGGCGCGCTGGTCGACGCTGGTGTCGAGCTGGACGCCTTGAACCGCGCGATCGCCTCGCTCGAGTTGCCCGGCTGCCACCTGACGGCCGAAGAGGTCCGTCGCTGCGGCTTCCGTGCACGGCAGGTCCACGTGCACACCCGGCCCGAGCAAACCCCTCGCCCCTTGTCCGACATTCTTAAGCGGATCGAGCGAAGCAGCCTGACCGATCGGCCCAAGCAGTGGGCCGAGCGGATCTTCCGCCGACTGGCCGAGGTCGAAGCCCAAGTGCACGGGATCGACGTCGAGGACGTGCATTTTCACGAGCTCGGTGCGGCCGACACCATGGCTGACGTGGTGGGCGCAGCGGTAGGCTTTGAGCAGCTGGGCGTCGACCGGGTCGTCGTCTCGCCCATTCCGACCGGCTCGGGCAAGATCCAAATGGCCCATGGCACCGTCAGCGTCCCGGCGCCGGCGGTGGCCGAACTGCTGCGAGGCGTTCCGCTGGCGGAGTCCAACGTCGAAGCCGAGCTGACCACGCCGACCGGCGCCGCTATCGTGACCACGTTGGCCGAGCGGTTCGGGCCCTTGCCGGCGATGACGCTGCGAAAAATCGGCTGCGGCGCCGGCCGTCGCGATCTGGCGGAGCAACCCAACCTGCTGCGGATACTCCTGGGCGAGATCGTCCAAGGGGCCGGGACATCCGGCCCCGGCGTCGAGACCGACGAGGTCTGCTTGCTCGAAACCAATCTGGACGACACCACCGGCGAAGTGATCGGCTATTGTATCGATCGGCTCTGGCGCTGCGGCGCGCTGGATGTCTGGACGACAGCCATTCAGATGAAGAAAAACCGCCCCGGCGTGATGCTTTCGGTGCTCGCTCGGGCCGAAGAGGTTGCCGCGATCGAGGCGATTTTGTTTCGCCAGACGCCCACGCTCGGCCTGCGGTACCGGTCCGCGCGGCGGCACGTATTGCAGCGCAAGGCCCATAAGGTGACGACTCCTTGGGGCACGGTTGAGGGCCAAGTCCGCCGCCTGCCCGACGGAACCACTCCTTTTGCCCCGGAGTACGAATCGTGTCGCCAGATCGCCAGCCGTCACGGTGTGCCGCTTCAAGAGGTCTACGAGGCAGCACGAAAAGCGTTCGACCCCGCCGAGATTCAGTAGCATCTCATTAGGCTCTGTGGAAGACCTGCGCAGGGGGTGGCTGGGGCATAGCGCAGCGGTGTCCCAGATGGCTACAAACTGGGGCTTCGCTTCGCTCCAGCCCCAGCCACCCTTTCTGCAAGCCTGGGTTTTCAACGGAGCCGTTTCCGTGTTGAGTATCTTGACAATGGCCGTGCCACAACGCTAGGATGACGCAAGGTGAAATAGCGGTGATGTTACGGCGCGGTGGCGCTCCGTCGTTTCCGGGGATGGGATGGCTATGTCTGAGAGCTTGGCCGACAAGGCTTATCAGCACATCCGCAGTCAGTTGCTCACGGGCAAACTGGCGCCGGGCACGCGGTTGAGCAACCGCGGGATGGCCAAGACCCTCGAGATCAGCTTCACCCCGGTTCGCGAGGCCCTGAACCGCTTGGTGAGCGAGGGGCTTCTCGAGTATCGCAGCGGGTTGGGTGTCTTCGTGCCGACGATCAGCCGGCGCGAAATCGAGGAAGTCTACGAGCTGCGCGAGACGATTGAGTGCGCGGCAGTGGCCAAGGTCGGCGGCAAATTGCCGGAATATGTTCTTGCCGAGATGGCTGTTCTGCTGGAGGAAATGGTCCAGATCGGCCAGATGATTCAACAGGAACACGGCAAGGGACACGACCAGGAGTTGACCGATCGTCACACGCAAATCGACTTGTCGTTCCACATGCTCTTGCTGCAAGCGGCGGGCAACCGGCTGGCGTTGGACACCTTCAGGGGACTGACACGGATGGCGACCGTTATCTCCCACTCCTTTGACGTGAACCCATGGGGAGAGTTGGCACGGACCCGGGACGAGCACCGGCGAATCCTCAGGGTGCTGCAAGAGGGCGACACGGCCGCGGCTCAGGCGGTCATGTCCGAGCACGTGCGCGGCGGCTGTCAACTGGTTCTGGCGGCTTACGACCGTCACTACATGGAGAAATCTGCCGATACCGGCCGAGGACCTCATCGAGGCCCAGCGGTCGCTCTTCCTTTGGACGCCGACGAAGAGGAATCCGTGGCGTGATTGGCGTGTGTGAAGGGCAAATACGGGTTTCGAGCAATGATCCGACGAAGGACACGTGGTTGCGGTGCATCCACGGTTGTTTTTCCAGGGGAAGTTCTCTCATGAGACGTATGTTGCCAGTGGACCCACTGCCGTTGGTGCTGCTTTTTGTTACACTTTCCGGTTGTGGATCGAGGGAACCGATCGCGACGGTTCGGAAGTTGATCGACACCGAGTTCCGACTGGCGAAGAACCTCGAATCGGTCCACGATGCCCAGTCGGCCATGGCGGTCGTCTCCGAAATCGAAAGCGACTTCCAACGCATGAGCCGGCTGATGTTGCAACTGCCGGAGTTGGAGCGCAAGTACAAGGGAAGAAAGTTCCGCAAGACCACGCTCGAGAAATTGCAGCGCGACCGCGTGCAGGCCGAGAAAGAATTTCACCAGCAGGCCGAACGCATCAAAAATCTTCGTGGTCTTCCCGTCGAATTCTGGCGGGTGGTCCGCGTGGCGGGAATCGAATTGGCCTGCGATGCCGCCCGCGCGATGCAGGCCAGCGGCATGTTCGACCCCCAAGTAACCCAGGACGCGCAGAGGTTCACGCAGGAGTTTCTCAGCCTGCTGAAGCAACATGGTCACGACCAGACGATCCTCGTTGAATTCACCAACCTGCCGGACGAACTGCAGGACGAGGCGATCGAGAAAATGCGAGCCGCCGCTCCCGGCGCCACGACCGTGCACTTCGCTTTTCAAGGCATTGTGGATGTTAGCATTGGCCCAGTCGAAGACTATCAGACTTTTATAAAGTCACTCGATCTTGGGCAGATCATCTTTCAAGACGAACCACAGCGACGCGCCGAAATCCGGGTCGACCGCCGCAAGCTCGGCGCGCGGGCCAACTCCGATGAAGAAGAGGATCGGCTCGCCGAGGCCGAGCGCCAGCGTGAATGGGCCGAGCGGGAAAAGGCCCGACAGGAAGAACAGCGCCGCCGCGAAGAAGAACAAAGACGGCGCGAAGCCGAACGCCGCGGCCCCGATCGTAGCGATCCGGAGTACTTCGAGAAAATGCGCGAACGAATATCCTCGGACGACCGTTCGATTCGCAGCAAGGCCATCGACGTGTTCCTGGAGGTCCATCCGGCCGAGATCGAGTCGGTCGAGACCCGAAAAGAGGTGGCGCGTACCTTCCGAAAGCTGGCCTTTGAGGGCTCGCATCAAGAGCAGGCGAAGGCCATCAAGGGGCTGGTGGCCTGGGCCGGGAAGTACAGCACGCCCGTCTTGGTCGAACTGCTCGAAAGCGGCAAACTCTCAGTCTGGAACCGATCGCTTATGTTTGAAACGCTCGGTGACTTGCAGGACCCGCGGGCCGCAAAACCTGTCGCCAAGCGGCTGAGCAAGCCGGGCGACGCGAAAGAAGCCGCCAAATGCCTCCGACGTCTCGGCCCATTGGCCGAAGACGCGATCATCGAGATTGTCCCAACGCTTTCCGGATGGTATCAGCCGAAGGCTATTGCGTTGTTGGGCGAGTGCGGAACAAAGAAGAGTCTTCGCCATCTTCGTGAAGCCCAAAAGCATCGCGACAGAAGGATCAGAGAGGCCGCCAAACGCGCGGCCGCCGAAATCCGACAACGCGAAAGCGCCAAAAAGTCTGATTAGAGTGTGCCTTTCACGCAGCATACGTCCTACGTTTCCACGCCATGAAGACGCCCATCGGTCAAGATCTCCGTGAGCATGGCGCGCTGTGTGCCGTGTATGCCGTCTTGGCGGTCGTGGTCGTGTTGCTCGATGTCGGAACGATCTGGTTGCAGCCCCTCTGCGTATGGACTGAGTGGAACGTGACGCTGGCCCCGTTTGTTCTGCTTGCTTTTGTCTTGCCGAGCCGGGTCAGCCGTGAGTCACTTGGACTGCGGCTTACGCCGATTCAACCGATCCGCTATTGGGTTCGCTTCACGTTGATCGTGGCGGTCGCCATGTTGATGTTCATTCTGATCTGCGCGGTGATCATAAAAACACTCGGCTTCGAGATTCCCGTTCATAAGATGCCACCCGATCGGATTGTGATGCATTTTCTGCACGCGTGCCTGTTGGCTCCGCTGGTCGAGGAGTTGATCTACCGGTTCGCGATTTGTGTTCCGGCCACGGCAATCCTCGGCCCGACCGGCGCGATCCTTCTCAGCGGTGCCGTTTTCGCCGGGCTGCATTTCGTGTATGGGAATCCTAGCCCTGACAATTTCGTCGCGGGATACATTCTCGCGTGGGCCTATCTGAAGAGTGGGAGCATCCTTGTCCCGATCAGCCTGCATGCGCTGGGCAACAGCGTTGCCGTGGTCGTCAATACGCTGAATTGGTATGTTGCCTATTGACGTAGGTTCTTCACACGGCACGCGTTCTACGTTTCCACCAGGCTACGACCGGCCAGACGATCCCACGTTTCGATGGCTGCTTGCCGGCCGGTCACCGGCATCTGGCAGGTCGTGTCCTGGCACACGTAGACCGTCGGGCCCGGGGTGATCGGCGTCTTGCCGTCGAGAATCTTCGGCGGCAGCACTTCTTCCAGCGAAGACGCGCCCGCGTAGCCGACCACCTTGTTCGGGATGAACCGGCGGTGCAGCTGTCGGAGCACTTCATCGTCGTCGGCCGGATCATCACCGCCGATGACGGCGATCTCCAGCGGCGGCGCGAGATACATTTCGAGCGCCAGAAGCATCTGGCCGGTGGCCAGTGGATAGCGGCCCAACGTGTCGGCCTGCGAGCGAAGCGCGGCCCGGGCGACCTGCCAGTAGTCTTCGCGGCGGCAGAGCTTGGCCAGCCGCAGCAGCGCCATCGTGGCCAGCCCGCCGCCGCTGGGGACCGACGAGTCGTGCATGTCCCGGCTGCGGCTGATCATCGGCTCGTGATCGGCGGCCGTGAGGAAGAAGCCGCCTCGCGCCCGATCGGAGAACAAGGCAAGCATTTCGTCGGCCAGCGCGACGGCCTCGTCGAGCCAGCGCCGCTCGAAGCACGCCTCGTAGAGGGTGACCAGCGCTTCGGCCAAGGCGGCGTAGTCGTCGAGATAGGCTTCAACTTTGGCGTGGCCGCCACACCAGCAATGGCGCAGCCGGCCCGCGCCGTCGCGCAGCTCAGCCAGCAGGAAATCGGCCGCGCCGGCCGCGGCTTCCAGCCACCGCGGCCGCCCCAGCGCCGCGCCGGCCCGGGCCAGCGCGTCGATTGCCAGGCCGTTCCAACTGACAAGGATCTTGTCGTCCCGCTCCGGCCGCGCGCGCGATGCGCGGCGCGCAAGCAGCTTGCGACGACTCTCGGCCAGCTCCAATTCCAACAGCCGCGGATCCCGCCCGGTCGATTCGGCCAACTGCTCCAGCGTGCCCGGCCGATGCAGAATGTTCCGTCCTTCGAAATTGCCCTCGTCGGTCACGTCGTAAAACCGGCAGAACGTCTTGGCGGCCGTCGCGCCGAGCAAGCGGTAGACTTCCTCGGGCGTCCAGAGATAAAACGCCCCTTCGCCGTCGGGGCTGTCGGCGTCCTGGCTGCTGGCCAATCCGCCGTCGGCGTGGGTCATGTCGCGAAGCAAGTAATCGAGAGTCTCCTCGACGACCTGCCGATAGAGCGGGTTGCCGCTGGCCTGCCATGCCTCGAGATAGCAGACGGCCAACAAGGCGTTGTCGTAGAGCATCTTTTCGAAATGCGGAATCAGCCAGTGCCGATCGGTGCTGTAGCGATGAAATCCTCCGCCGAGCTGATCGTAGATGCCGCCGGTGGCCATCCGATCGAGCGTCGTGGTGACCAT
Organism: uncultured Planctomycetaceae bacterium; assembly: GCA_964637625.1. Taxonomy (GTDB): domain Bacteria; phylum Planctomycetota; class Planctomycetia; order Pirellulales; family Thermoguttaceae; genus UBA11386. Next base: position 2,437 of record CAZWWC010000170.1, on the reverse strand, counting down.
GGCCGGCAGCTCCGCCTGACCCCAATGCTGCCAGCGTCGCAGCAGGAAACGCAACTGGAGCGGGGCGGGAAACTTCGGCGCCGGCCCAAACCCTCCAAACTCCGAATCGAACTGGCGAACCAACGTGGCGTGGGCCGATTCCAACGGCTCACCGTCGAGCCCGCCCGACTCATCCACCTCGCCGGCCGCGCCCAGGTTCTCGGTCAACTCGTCGGCCTGGCCGACCAACTCTCCGCGCTGAAGTCGCCATGCTTGGGCGACAGCTTGGAGCACGCGATCGAAGCCGGGCATCCCGCCCCGGGCGCGCGGAGGCCAATAGGTTCCGCCGAAAAACGGCTTGCGCGACGGCGTCAAGAACACCGACAACGGCCAACCGCCGCGGCCGGTCATCATCTGCACCGCTTCCATGTAGATCCGATCCACGTCCGGCCGCTCCTCGCGGTCCACCTTGATCGAGATGAAGTTCTTGTTCAGCAGCCCGGCAATTTGCTCGTCCTCGAAGCTCTCATGGGCCATCACGTGGCACCAATGACAGGCCGAATAACCGATCGACAGAAAGATCGGCTTGTCCTGTGCCTGGGCTTCACAGAAGGCTTCCTCGCACCAGGGAAACCAGTCGACCGGGTTGTCGACGTGCTGGAGCAGATAAGGGCTACTCTGGCCGGACAGGTGGTTGGACATCGTCGAGCCGCGATAGAGGAGCGGAACCAAGTGATTTCAGTAGTTCCAAGTTCTATTGAGACCCGGCATTGTCATTCTGAGCGCAGCGAAGAATCTCCTGGGCCATCGAGATCCTTCGCTACGCTCAGGATGACCTGCTGCGGTATCAGCCAGCCAAACTTGGAGCTACTGAATTTCACGGTACTCAATTCTACCGCTTTGGCGCAGCGCCGTGCGGCCTGGAACGGTCTAAGCTCGTACGGCGGCACACCACGCCGGTCGACGTCCCCACCGGACACTTGGGCAATCCGATCACCGAAACGCCTGCTTCGTGCTGGGAAACGCACCGGAGCGAACGTCCTCGCGATAGCCGGCCACCGCCTTGCTGATCGCCTCGGACAGCTCGGTATAGACCTTGACGTGCCGGGGAATGCGGCCCGGCGTCAGACCGAGCAAGTCGTGAAGGACCAGCACCTGGCCGTCGCAGTGGGGCCCGGCGCCGATGCCGATCGTGGGAATCTCGACCGAGGCGGTCACTTCGGCGGCCAACTTGGCCGGAATACACTCCAAAACAACCGAGAACGCCCCGGCCTCTTGGACGGCCTGGGCATCGGCCAGCAATTGTCCGCGATCGCGCTGGACGCTGTAGCCGCCCAACTGGTGGATACTCTGAGGCCGCAAGCCGATGTGGGCCATGACCGGAATGCCCGCCGTGACAAGGCCCTCAATCACCTCGGCCTGGTTTACCCCGCCTTCGACTTTGACCGCCCGACACAGCGTTTCCTTGATCGCGCGAGCCGCATTCTCGATGGCTTTGTACTTGCCCAATTGGAAGGACGGAAACGGCATGTCGACCACGACCAAGGCACGCTCGGCCGCCCGGCCGACCATCTCGGCATGGTAGATCACCTCGTCCAAGGTCACCGGCAGTGTGTTGGGCCGACCTTGCACGACCGTGCCGAGACTGTCCCCAACGACGATCACGTCGACGCCCGCCTGGTCGACCAGGCGAGCCGTCGGAAAATCGTACGCCGTCAGCGCCGTGATCTTCTCGCCGGCCGCCTTCATGGCCACCACCTTGGGCACGGTCATTCTTGATCGATCGGAGGGCATCGAATCGCCAAATCTATCAATGGACTCTGGAACGTTGGGCGCACACGGCCCGGCTCGATTCACACGGGCCGGACAAACATTCATTGTACGACGATCGACCGTCGGACGAAAAGGGGGGAGTCTCGAGAAAGGGTTGTGGAAGAACCGGTTATGCCCATTCCGGCAAACACCGTTTAGCGGGCGGGCTTGCCCGCCGTTGATCCTGCACGAAAACACCGCCGCGGCAACGGCGGGCAAGCCCGCCCGCTAAACGGACAAGTTGTACAACCTTGCGCCATAGGGCTGCAGAGCGCTGTTCAAAGAGCCGGCTTGCGGTTATCCTGATGGTCGGGAGGGGGTGGGTACGTCGGCCGGACTGGCCAGAGCGTCGTGTTCCTTCGCCTGAAAGGTGACCCATGTTCCTTCGCTGTTCCCACGCCGGCTCCGTACTCGCGGCAATCGGCCTTCTACTGCTCCTCGTGCCGGTCGTGGCACAAATTCCTCCTCCCATGCGCGTCCCGGTCAACCTCGAAGGGACCATCGTGGCGATTGGGCCCGGCAAGATCCAGGTAGCGACGCCCACCGGCCAGCATTGGATGGTGTTCCTTGCGAAGAAGGCCTCGGTCATGGTGACCGGCAAGGCCGACGCCCAGTTTCTCGAGCGTGGCATGTACGTCAAGTTTCA
>CAZWWC010000169.1:0-8917 GCA_964637625.1 uncultured Planctomycetaceae bacterium | reverse complement strand
CAAGCTGCTTGACGAGATGACCAAAAACATGGATCGACCGATCGACGTGCTCCACCTGGGCACGTGTGTCAAGATCGCTATGGACACCGCTCAGTGCCCGATTCAGTTCGACAAGTTGAAGGCCTTGGTCGAGGAGAAATTCGGCTGCGAGCTTGTGCTGGGAACCCATGCCTACTAGAGGACATTTCAAAACCGGTGCTCTGATTGTTGTCATTCTGAGCGCAGCGAAGAATCTCGGCTTTCGCGGAGGGGAGATCCTTCGCTTCGCTCAGGATGACCGTTTTGAAATGCCCTCTAGGCTTTCCGTCTCCCTCGGGCCGTCGTTGCTCGGCTTGCCGGCGCGGGTAAAATGCTTTCAGGGACCGCGGGCTCCCTCCGCGCGGCAACCGAATTCCACTATGTGCCCATGTTGTTCACTTGGTAGAAGGAGCTCATCCATGGAACCCGTTAAGATCAATCAGACGTTGCGTGGTGACAAGTGCGGTGTCGAGCTGAAGGTCATCAAGGACTGCGACTCGACGTGTGCGTGCAACATCATCTGCTGTGGGCAGCCTATGAAACTCAAAGAATCAACAACGCCAGAGGCAGCGGCCAAAGACTCTTGCTGCGGATGACGTCGCCGACAGCAGGGTGGCACCGTTTCTTGAAACGGTGTGCCGGAGCCGGAGGCGAAGGCACAAGAGGTCAAGTTCGTTTGTGCCATGCGGCCTTTTGTCGCCTTCGGCGACCCCGGTTCGAGAACCGGGGCTACCCGCCTACCTCGATTGGCCCCGGGCGCCTCGCCGGCCTGTTATCCTACCATTGAATATAGTAGGTACAGCGGTCCGCGTCTTTCTTTCTACAGGGCGCGGAGTCGTCGTGCGCCACTTTCACGAAAAGGCATGCGGCCGGTTTGAATCGCTGTGCCATGGCCTCGATAATACCCCTGTCGAAATCACAAGGGTAGGGATTGTTGCATATCATCCGCACCTTTTTTTCGCCAATCTTTTCGTAACCGTAGTGCCCGATGCCTTCCTTCATCTCCCCGGTGCGAGGATTGAAGAGGACTTCTCCAGCCAGGCGATGATTCATGTGATAGGCCACGTCGATCGACTCTAGGGCCTTCTCGATATTGTCAATATCAGGTGGGAAGTGCGCGTTCTCGGGAATCTTCCGCCCAATCACAGCGAGAGTCACCGCGCCGACCGTTTCGGAGATCGTCTTGAAGCTATCCAACCAAGCTTGTTGGGAATACCACTGGCCCGGCTCGGGCTCTGGTATTCCATTCGTCGAGAGGATCTTAAGAGCTCTGGATCGGAAGGCCCCCATGCCGTCTATGATGGAGAAGACCGCTTCTCCACTGACTTCAACGCCCCGTACAAACGCGATGAACTGTGCCATCTTCAACCCCTTTCTTTTCCCAGAGGCCGGCGACCCAAGATCACCGGCCCGTGGCGAAGGATAGCGGACTCACGAACCGTCGCCCGGGTGCGACCGGCCGCGTACCCCGGCCGGTGCTTCCATGAAGTGCATTCTAGGGGAATTCCACATCCTCTGACAAGCGGCCACCCCGCCGCGGTACGGACCCTTCTCGCCGGGCCGGCTTCTTGCTAGGGTGAAGCATAGGGAAACGCGTCGGTCCGCAGCAAACGGGATACCCATGGGCCAGGGTGTGCCAGGGGGTGGAGTGCCCGGGAAGGCGGCAACTACCGTGACGAGCGAAAACGACCAGATCGACGACTATCTCGAGCAGATCGACCAGGTTTTCGGCGTCGAGGAGCTCCTCGGCCAGCAGACCGACGAGCAAGCAGTCATCGACTACTTCCAGCAGAGCTTCCTGGGCTACTCCCTGTTTCATTCGCCGCTGGGCTCCGTACATCTGTCGGTCAGCCAAGACGGCAAGTTCCGCCGGGCCGGATGCCTGTATCAGCCCCGAGCGGTCGCGGCGAGAATCGAGCGCCTCCGGCCGGAGAGCGTGCTGGAGTTGGGCGCCGGGCGCGGCTACAACCTCGTGTACCTTGCCCGACGCTTCCCCGGCGTTGCCCTGACGGGCATCGACGTCACTCCCCGCCACCTGGCCATGGCAAGGCTGCGCACACTACTCAGACGCAACGTGCGGTTGAAAAAGGTAAGCTTCGACGACTATCCCCTTGGAGAAGAAGCATATGGAATCATCTTCGATGTCGAGTCAATCTGCTACTCGTCGGACCTGCCGGCGTTGTTGGGTCGTGTTGCCCGGGCATTGACCCCCGACGGACTGTTCCTTTCGTTCAACGGATTGCGCGGCGCCGAGCTTGCGGCGTTGCCGCCGCCGTGGCAAACGGCCGTTCGTCTGGTCGAGACCGGCATGGCCGTTGCCGGCTTCCCGACCGAGGACGACTGGACCGCCTGGGCCCGGCACAGCGGCCTAAGGCACATTCGCCGTGTCGATCTTTCCAAAGAAGTCCTACCGAACTTCCATCGCTTCGGGCGGCTGGCGAAAAGATTCTTCCGGCATCGGCGACTGCGCCGTCTCCTACGGACCGCGCTGCCAAGGCGGTTGCTGCACAATGCGGTGGTCGGCCTGTTGGCGGTGGAGACGTTCCAACGAGGCTATCATCGGTACTTGATGCTGGAATGCGGCAAACGCGGCTGAGCGGGGGTCGCCGCCACCCAGGATGGCACCGTTTCTTGAAACACAGGGTGGCACCGTTTCTTGAAACGGTGTGCCGGAGCCGGAGGCGAAGGCACAGGAGATCAAGCTCGCCTGTGCCACGCAACTTCTTGTCGCCTTTCGGCGACCCCGGTTCGAGAACCGGGGCTACCCGCCACGTAGGACCGGGGTGAGAGGCCAGCCCGACCCCCCATGAGCGTTGACAGTCGGCCACCAACTCCTTAGACTGCTGGTATGGGTGAGTACTCCTGTCAAGGTGGGCGCCATGACGATTGAGTGCACGTGTCCGGGCTGTGGGCAGCATTTCCGCACTGCTGATTCGGCGGCGGGGAAACAGGTCAAGTGTCCCAAGTGCAGCACGCCGATCCGGCTGCCCGAAAAGTCGCCGGCGACGCCGACCCCTCCGATCGGGCAGAAGCTGACCGTTGCGCCGCCGGTGGCCGGCGCGCCAAATTGGTTCGTGCAAACGCCCGAGGGAAAACAGCACGGCCCGATGGATAAAGACCGGCTCGACCAACTGGTCGCCCAGCGACGGCTTGATGCCTTCTGCCAGGTACGTCGGGCCGACTGGGACGAGTGGAAGCTCATCGAGGAAGTCTATCCCGCTTTCGCCATAAACGACGAAGAAGATGAGTTGCTTGGCTCAGGTGCCCCGCCCGAGTTGCCAAGCAGTTCGGACATGGGACGTTCGCCCCGAGTGCGACCGTGTCCCGACTGTGGGCAGACCGTGTCCCGACGAGCCGCACAGTGTCCCCACTGCGGCTGTCCGTTGGCACGGGATGCTCCCTCGCTGCCTCCTGTTCAACCACCGCCGGTTCCCCAGGCCCCACCGCGCACTCGTGCCCGCCGTCGCGCTCTCCGCCGGATCGTGTTTCTCGCAACGGCGCTTGTCTTGCTGGTTGCCGTGGTGGCCACGGGAATCTACGTGGGATTGCACGGCGCCGGTCACTCGACCGACCAGGGACCGACGGTCGAGGGCGTGGTCGACACACGTGCACCAGAACAAACACGGCCGCAGGCTCCGGCACCGGTCGCCGGGGCTCTCAGCGCCGAGCAGATCGCCAAGTGCAAAGATGAGGTGGCCGCGGCCATGGCTCGGGAGGTCGATGACGATTACCGCAGAAAACACAAGATCCTGTCGGCCGTTCCCGAGCTCGCCGAATATGCTCGCACCCTGGAGGAACTTGTCCCCGAACTGAGCAATCAGCAGGCGAAACGGCCCAAGGGCAAGGAAAGTCGCCCACGACTCCCCGATCCCAGACGACCCTACGAGTCGCAATTCGAGAGTCTTCGCCGCGAGTGTCGGTCCTATCTGGACGCGCACGTCGCCGAACCGGTCCAGCGCAAGGAGCGAATCTGGCAAGTGGGCCGTGATTGGGTTAAGATGCGTCTGCCGGAGCGAAAGCTGCTGGACATCCCCCTGCAGTCGGACGTACTCACTCCTGACACACGTTGAACAAACATGAAAACACAAGAGCTTATCGATCTACTGAAACGCTTCGACCCGGAGTCGGAGGTGCGGCTTTGCGTCAACTGGCCGGGCCGCGTGTCGGAGACCTATGAACGCCTTTGGATGGCCGATTACGGTGGCGGGCCGCAGATCAACGCCGCCATGGATCTCCGGGGCGTGGTCGTTTACGTCGGATGCGTCCTCCAACGAAAGCTACCGTCGAAGGCCCCGCAACGAGAAATCGACCTGGGCCAATACGAAAGCCCGGAGGTGGCCGCCCGAGTCCGCGATTTCTACATCGTCCATCGTCGCCTCGACGAACCGCTGAACTACCCGGAGTTCGACTACGACCGGTGGATCCCTCCCCGCACGACCTCGGGCGAGTATAATGAGCACATCGCGGCGATTCTCCGCGAGAAGCTGTTGGAGGAGTGACCCGGGTGGAGCCACCGCCGCGACGGTTCCCGACAAGACAAAGAACCTATCCGAAAACCAACCAACCCTATGGGGTGCCCGGGACATAGCGCAGCGGTGTCCCGGAAAGCAAACGCTCTGGGCCACCGCTTCGCTATCCCGGCGCGCCGGGACCCAAGAAAAGGTATTCGGATAGGCTCCAAGGAGTCCGTCGTTCCTGCTCTGCAACGAAGGAAAATGGAATGCAAAGTGACGATATTGCCCAGGTCGACACGGACGCCGGCAGTCCGGCGTATACCTACACGATCGCGGCGGTGGCCGCCATCGCCGGGCTGCTTTTCGGCTTCGATTGGGCCGTTATCGCGGGCACGGTGAACTATATCAAGAGATACTTTGCGATATCGGAAGATCCCTTCCTGCTCGGCGTAGCCGGCAGCGCGGCGTTGTTCGGTTGCATCATCGGGGTCTGTTTCTCCGGGACACTGACCGATCGCTACGGTCGCAGGAAGGTGTTGATCGCTGCCGCACTGTTGTTCTTGGTCTCCGCCGTTCTCACGGCGCTGCCGAAAGAGTTGTGGTTGTTCGCGTTGGCCCGGCTGCTCGGTGGCATGGCCATCGGTCTATCGAGTCCGGTGGCTCCCATGTACATTGCCGAGATCGCGCCGGAGAAGAGTCGCGGCGCGCTGGTTACCTTGAACCAATTGGCGATCACGCTGGGAATCGTGCTGGCGTATTTGTGTGATTGGTTCATCGCCGGATTAGGCTCCGAGGCGTGGGGCGTGACGGACGGCTGGCGATGGATGTTCGCCTCCGAGGTGCCTCCGGCGGCCTTATTTATGGTCGCGCTGATGTTCGTTCCCGAGAGTCCCCGGTGGCTGGCCAAGGAAGGTCGCTGGGACGAGGCCCGGCGAATCCTGACTCGCATTGGTGGTGTCCGTCATGCCGAGCGGGAGACGCAGAACGTCCGCAATGCTCTGGCCGAAGAAGAAGGGACACTCGCCGAATTGCTGCGCCCCGGTCTCCGCATGGCGCTGGTGATCGGCGTTGGCATCATGATCTTCTCGCAGATCACCGGTAACTGCGCGGTCTTCACCTATACCCCGATGCTCATGGAGGAATTTGGTTTCAAGAGCCCCAGGGACGCCCTGCTGGGGATGGTCATGGTCGGCGTGGTCAATTTCTTCGCCACGATGGTCACCATTCTGACCATCGACCGGCTGGGCCGGCGGCCGTTGTTGATCCTCACGGCGTTGCTGATGAGCCTCTCGATGGCGATGGTGGCGATCTGCTGCTTCTACGGCGCACTGTTTCCGCCGCGGGTTCTCTTGGGCTGGCTGCTCGGATGCGTCGTCTGCTATGCGATTGGCGTGGGCCCCGGATCGTGGCTGATCATCTCGGAGATCTTCCCCACCCGCGTCCGTGGCCGAGCCATGTCCATCTGCACGCTTGCGCTTTGGGTCGTCAATGCCGTGATGACCCTTCTCTTTCCCTGTCTCTGGGCGTGGACCCGGTCGGGAACCTTCTGGCTGTTCGCCTGCACCAGCGCCGCCATGGCGGTTTTCGCCTGGACAATGATTCCGGAAACCAAGGGATTGTCGCTCGAGACCATCGAAGCGATGTGGCGAAAACGCTCAGACTGAGCTTTCGGAAGCCACCGCCACGTGCCGAGCCTCGCGCTACACCCCAATCCGATACACGTAAGCGTCTCCCCGCCAACCCTTTCGATGAAAGAATCGGGTCAGATGCAGCGTGATCTGGCCGCTGGGGCGATCCTCATAGGCGAGGAAATTCGAAAGCTGCAAATCGGCGGCGTCACCGGCCCCGCGCGTGTCGATCTCGGCAATCGTCGACCGAACCAGCAGCAGGCTTTCCGGCTCCACCTCGCCGATGACCAGCGGATAGCGAGGCGAATTGCCGCGTGGATTCTTCGGAACGATGTTCCCGATCCAGTAGTACCGCCCGTTGGAGTGGCGCAGCAACTGCGAGCAACTGCTGGGCGAAAAGAAATGCGACCCGTCGGCATACGTCCACGGTTTCGGCTTGCTCCAATGGACCCCGCCGTCGTCGCTCGTGGCGTACCATTTGTAGCCGGGCAATCGCGGCTTGGCGTCGTTGCTGCCCCGCATGACCATGAGGATGCGTCCGTCGGGCATCTGGGTGATCGTCGGTTCCACGCAACCGCGCGTTGAGACAGCCGGGTCGTTGGCCACGCGCCGCGACACGTCCCATCGAATCGACAGGTCGTCGGCCCAGGTGCCGATCAACACGGCCGCTTCGTGATAGGTGTAGCCCCCGCCCGGATTGTAGTACCGGCCATCGGGACCCAGCGGCGTAATCTGGCATGGCACAAGGATCTTCCCATCGTGGGTGGCGATCGGCCTGCAAGTCGTCGCGCCGATCATCATCGCATTCCTGCCCACCCAAACGCCACGGATCGGATGATCCGGCGTGTAGTCGCCCTGCTCGATGATCTGCCGGTCGACGGCGCTGGTCCGGCCGCCATCGACCGAGACCCGATAGCGGAGCGTCCAGTGCCGTACGCCTTCCCTCGGATTGTCGTTGGGCAACAGGCCGTCGTTGAGCACCGAGAGCAGACGTCCGGTTCTCGGCTCGACCCAGCCCGGCGCAGGCATCGCACGCCGCACGCCCTCGGGCGTCCGCGTGATAAACGAAACCGGCTCCCACTCGGACCAGGTCTTCCCGTTGTCGTCGGAGAACCGCCGCTGGGCCGTGTCGGCCGTGTCCGACCGCGTGCTGGTACCCATCAGGCACAGCTTCTCGAGCCCTCGGCCGCGAACGTAGAACGTGGACGCACCGACACTGGTTTTCGGGGCGGGCGATTTGAGGAACACTTCTTTGCTGATGAGCTTTGGACGTCGCACGCGTGGTGCCGCCCAGGCCCGGGCGGTCAACAGTCCGGCGGCCGCGCCGGCGCTGGCAAGAAACGCACGCCGAGCCATGAGTCGGCCAGCCGCGTGGGAACCTTTCGTCGCGATCATGACATGTCCTTCAAGCTGTCTTGGATCAAGGAAAACCACGGTTCCATTCTACTTGGGAAGAAGGTCGCTGCCAAGGCAAAGCCTAAGCGGTCTTACACAAGTTTGTAGCGTGGGTGGCTGGGGCATAGCGCAGCGGTGCCCCAGATGGCCCACTTGAACCGCTACTGACTTCCGGCATACCGCCTGGAAGCCATCTCAAAAATGACTCTCCGGTATTGGGTGACGAAGCCCGAACACAACGAAGGCCGGTTTTTGGCTACCTGGGGCACCGCTGCGCTATGCCCCAGCCACCCCGATTCAGGTTTTTGATATGGTTTCTAGCAAGCAGGCCCGTCGGGCGACCGCACGGCTGAGGCTGCCGGCGTGCTCCTTTTCCCGCGGGTGTCTCGATCTTCCGTTTCGTGGCGAAAACGAGGATTACTCTTTGGGCGTTACCACCAGACGGCACCGCGCCTCGTGGCATCGCGACAGATCCACCTCGCACCGGTAGCCCAGCGGTTCGAGCACCCGGCGATAGAGGACGTCGCAGTGGCGGCAATAGTCGCGATACGGCTCGAGGTGATCGAGCTGAAGGAGTCGACCCATCGAAGGGCAGCAGTGCATGTCGATCGTGAACTCCTGCGACTCCTCATCGAGGGTCATCGTAAAGTCGGCGGCTTCCTCGTTGAGCGTGCGGCTCCAATAAAGCCAGCAGCCGCGCAGCCCGTGCCGCTCAACAAGCCGGCGCAGGTTGCCCAGGAAACGGTCGGACAAGTAGTTCCAGAAGTCTTCGACCGCCTCGACGCCGCCCTGGGCTTCAAGGAATTTGAACAGCTCGCTATAGGCCGGGATGAAGTCGGTGCAGGAAATCATGGCTGCCTCCGCCGGAAGCGCTGGCACGAACGGCCCGTCTGAGTATCGTAATCGAGAAGCTCAGCCACAAACGGCGTATCCTCGCAAATGGCCGCATTGACGGTTCTCGTGGTCTCGACGAAAAGGGGAGAGACCGGGTAGCCCCGGCGGCGCATGTGCGTCACGGCCGGGCATGCTTCGAGTTGGACCGTTAGCTCGTCGTCGGTCAACTCGATCCGGGCAGGATGGCCCTCCGCCTCGTAGAGCGAGTCAAAATGCTCCGCCAGCGCGACCAGCCCACGCCGGCGGATCGCCTCGCTAAGCGGTGTAAAATAGGCTCGGGCAAACTGCCAAAGGTATTGCCGCACCGCGTCGTCGCCGTAGTGCGTCCGCAAGTACTCGAGCCCAACGCTCAGCGCGCCGTGGAAATCCTTGTGCAGGTACCGGTTGTCACTCGCCTGTCGGCGCATCACTTCTTTCGACATGGCCAATCACCTGCAGATGATGAGTGTAGCGTTTTTCAAGTGGGGTGGCATGCAATGCCGTTGCCGATTGCTGTTGGGTTTGTAATGGAAGGCATTGTGGTGCAAA
>CAZWWC010000168.1:0-8948 GCA_964637625.1 uncultured Planctomycetaceae bacterium | reverse complement strand
CCAACCGGCGGCATGGCCAAACAGGGCCAGAAACAGAAGCGTAAGATCCATGGGTTTAGTGGTCTGTCACAGTAGCTTTTCAGGGTCGGGTGCCAGCGGCAGCTTGTCTGCCGCTGAAGAATGGTCAACCGGCAAGGGCGGACAAGCCGCCCATGGCACCCCGAAATACTCTCGTGACAGAGCGCTAGGTCTTCACCGGACCGGATACATCGATCACCGTTTCGACCGTGTCGAGCAACTGGTCGAGGCGAAACGGTTTGTAAAGGACGGCCTGGAGGCCGGCCTGTCGGGCTTTGACAATCGAATGGCCCGGATCGTAGCCAAAACCGGTCATCAAGATCAACGGTACCCCTTCGGTTTCCATGATTTCCTGCAACTTGAGCATGAAATCGTAGCCTGAAATATCGGGCAGACGAATATCGGCGATCACGGCGTCGTAGCCGCCCTCGGGCAGCATGTTGCGGACCATGAAGATGGCCTGGGCGCCGTTGGGAGCCGTTTCGACGACGCAGCCATAGCGTTCCAGCAGCGCGTGGCCGGCGCTGCGCACGCCGTTGTCTTCGTCGACCAGCAGCACGCGACGGTTGTGCAGGGCGGGACGTTGCTCAAACGGCAACGGCTGTGGGTAAGCCTGGACGGGCGTCATCTTCTGGCCCACGCTTTGAATGACCTGCTTGATATCCCGGGCCCGGCGAAGGATTTGCTGCAGCCGCTCGACGACCTCGGGTTCGTGGCCGATGTACCGCTCCATCAGGTTGACCGCCTCGCCGAGAATCTCGTCGACCGGCAACGCAACGGCCGCGTGGATAGCTTCGATGCTCTCGGCCGCCGTCGTGGCCTTTTCGGCCACCAGCAACTCCAACGTGTTCAGTGCGACGGCAACGTCCCGGGTAAAGATCTCGAGAAACTGCAAATCGCTTTCCGAAAACGCCCGAGGCTCGGGGCTTTCCACGTTGAACGTGCCGATCACCTCGTCGTGCAGGACCAGCGGGACGGTCAACGAGCTTTTGGCTCCCGCGGCTCCACTGAGATAGAGCGGATCTTCGGTCGTGTCCTCGCACAGGTAACTCTTGCCCGTGGCCGCCACGAAACCCGTCACTCCGTTGTTCTGCGGTTGGGCGAACAAGACGCGCGTGGCTGCCTCGGGTCTCATGCCGACCGACAGCAACGGTTCGAGCCGACCGGTCTTGGCGTCCAACAGCCGGATCTCGACGACCTCGAACTTCAGCAGGTCCTGGGTGTAGTGAAGAATATCGGACTTCAAGAGTTCGATCCGCTCGCGCACGGACATCCGTGACAGTTCTTCGGGCGCCAGATCGGCCAGGTCCAGACCCGCCTGGTGGATCGCGGCGAGCTTCTGCTGTTGGAGCATTTCCTCGGACACGTCGCGGATCGTCACGATGAGATGACGGGGAGGGCCGCCCACCTCGTGAACCGGCGCCGCGTGCACGTGGAAGAATCGATGGTCGTCGGCGCGCAGCGTCGAGCTGCTGGCGTTGCCGGTGGCCAGCGCCGTGTGGAAGGGACAGAAATCAGGCCCCAGAATCTCGGGGCTGCCCAGAGCACTGTAGAAGTTGGTTCCCAACAACTCCTCTTGTCCGCTCCATCGGCGGACTTGGGCGTTGGCCCAGAGGATGCCGTTCTCGCTGTCCAGAAGGACGACGCCGTCGGGCATGCCGTCGAGGATCTGTTCGTTCTGCAAGAACTTGCCGATCTCGAAGGCCTGCTTCAGATAGTCCTTGGAGACGTAGACTCCCTCGAACTGGTCGCGTGTCAGATACGCCAGCCCCCGCATCGGATTTGAAGCAAACACCACCTCGAAGTCGTCGGCGGCGGGTCCCAATACGTGCTGGGCGGTCTCGTGAGAATCGCAAACAAAAAGGATCTTCGGTTTGTCCGACAATGCCCAAGGGCTCCTTCGTCAATCACCGCGCAACCCCGTCATTTGGGTAGGCAACTCGCCTACAACCCAAAGTAATTATAGGGCGGGCTGCCGCCTCATACAACGGTAAGCTGTTCCCCTCTTACCTATGTCTTGGATCGGAACGCCTCCCGAAAAGATTGACTGTTGCTCTGGGGCGGAGCAGATTTCCGTGGCTACCGATTTCCTCTACGCGTTCTCTCCGATATGTCCGCTACAGCCGATAGCGCCGGGGTGGATTGCATAGGCGAAAAACACACCGTCGGTGACGCTGATGGTGACAGACTGCCGAATTCGGCGTGCCTCGACCCGTCGCATCCTTGGAGACGTCGCCGACGGTCGGGACCGGAAAGGTCGCAGGATTCTCTCGCAGTGACAAAACCAGTGCAATCCCCCCACAATCGTGACGAGTCCATGGGTTGTCCGGTCAAGCCGCTCTAGTTCTTCCGCCAGACAGGTCGATCAAGAATGACGCAGGGTGGTACGTGCCCGTGACGGCTGCCGTCCGAACAGAGAAACCGTCGGCGCGCGACGACACTCTCGTTGGCCTGACATTACGGAGGTGTTGCGATGTGGCGAGCGTTTTTCTTGGCAATCGGGATTACGCTGTGCATTGTGGGCGTGGAGTTCCTCGGGCTGGAGCAAGTCGTGCTCAAGATCCATGAGTCACCCCCCAAGGTGGAGGCCGACCCATTCAATCTCACGTCCGCGGCCCCCACCCCCGGACCACGCAAGACCATCACCGTCCGCGAATACACGCCCTGGAGCCTCTTGGCCCTTGGGGTGGTCGTTATTCTCTATGCCTACGACCTCCCCCGCCGAATGAACAGCTAGGCCATATTAGAGTGTCTGAGAAGTCGGGTGCCATGCTCACGCTTGCCGCGAGCATACTCCTTTATCCCCGGCATGGCCACGCTCGCGTCAGGGTGTCCGGCAATTCAACCCTCAGTAGTTCCAAATTCGCTTGAGAACTCACATTGTCATCCTGAGCGAAGCGAAGGATCTCGATGGCCAAGGAGATTCTTCGCTGCGCAGATCCTTCGCTTCGCTCAGGATGACAATGCTGGGTCTCAATGGAATTTGGAACTACTGACCCTGGGGAAACAGCATATTTCAGGCATTTGGGTGCCATGGCCATCCCGGCGCGCCGGGACGCGAGCGTGGCCATGGCACCCAACCATCGAGAACCCGGCCTCGGGGAAACCCACGTGCCAGGATGCCTCGCGCCGCTGGACTACTGCCCCTGGCGGAACCGATCGAGATACTCTTGGGTGTGCCGACGGTGTTTTCGGGGTATGTGCTGGTCGGTCAGCGGATCGGTCTGGCTGTGTCTGGCGGCTTCAAGCTGATCCTTGATGATCTTGTCGGCCTCTTGTCTGCGGTGGGGACCCTCCACGTATTGGACAATGGCCATGGGGCCCTTGGTCACCTTTTGCGGAACCCGTGAGTCGTGAAAGGCAACGTCCGGTTCTTTGGCGCGTGAACCACCCGGGACGTGCCCCTTGCCCGCCTCAAGACCACCACCTGCCTGTTGGCCTTGGCATGCCTTACACCCGGCACCTTCACATTCAGGGCAGCACATTTCACTGCGGCATTGGGCTATCTGGTCCAGGGTTTCGTCAAGCATGGCAAGCTGGTCCGACTCTTGCTGAAGTTGACCGAGATTGTCGGCCAATTGTTTCATCGCCTGTTGGGCCTCGCCCATCTGCCCCTCCTTGCAACACTCGGAACACTCTTTTAATTGTCCGGCCAACTTGTCGAGGACGTCCATCTGCGGCAATTGTTCGCGCAGCTTAGCCAGTTGCTCCTCCAATTTGTTGGCCTGTCCGAGTTGGCCGGCGTCGCGCAACTTCTCGATTTGTTCTTCCAATTTCTGCTGCGTCTGGCGATGGGCCTCGGCGATTTTTCCCAACTTCTGGGCCATTTGATCCAGTTGTTGCGTCAACTGCTGGCGCTGTTTCTCATCGAGCTCGCCGGAGGACAACTCCTCGCCGAGCTTGCCCAACTCCTCCATGGCCTTGTTGAAGTCACCTTGTTTCATGGCCTTGGCCAATCGATCGGCCGGACCTTGCCTCAGATTCCTCAATTGTCTGAATCGATCTTGAAGCTTATCGGCGGCGGCCGATTTGTCTCGTTGCTCCTTGAGTTGCCTGGCCCAATCGTTGAGTTTCGTCAGGGCCTTCTTCCGATTGCTCAGGGATTGCTCACGAAGCTTCTTGATATCCTGCTGGAGCAGTTTCAGAACGTCGTCTATTTCTTTGAGCCCTTCCTTCTGGGCCTTCTTGCGCTGCCGGAGCAGCTCGCGCTCGAGTTTCTTGGTCGACGTCTTGAGTTGCTTCCGCACTTGAGCTTGGTCGGCCCTGGCCTGCGCGGCGCCCGTGTTTTCTGCCGGGCCGAAAAGCACCATCACCAGCAACACGATCGCGGCGGGAACCAGAGGGTAGAGCAGGCGACGTGACGGGGTTACCTTCATGCGGTCGGAGATGTCGATGCGCCCGACGCGTCGGGCAGCATCGTCGACCAGCGCTTGTCCCGCTTGGCTCCGGCGGTCCGTTTCGGCGAGTGCCCAGGCGCTGGAGACGCGTTCCTTTAGGCCGAATCGTCGATCGATCTCGATAGCCGCGTCGATCAGCTCGCCTGCGGTGGCCATGGTCCAGGCCCAAGCCGCCACGATGCCCAAGGCGACCCCGCCGGCTACCCAGATCCAAGGCGATACACCCGGCAGCCAGAATATGCCGGCCAGAACCAGGACGACACTCACACTCAGCGTGGCAGAGCATGCCCACCCAAGCGACCCGACGAAACGCTGCAGGCTCCGCCGCCGCTGTGCCCGATGAATCTGTTTCCCAATCTCGTCCACGGTCGTACCCCTTCAGGTGACATGCAATTCTGTTCCGGCTGGTAGTACCGCTAGAGCGTGTTTGAGAAGGGTGCCACTGCTGGCTCGTCCAGCAGTGCCGGCTACGGAACACGCCCAACTACAAGCGCGGACTAGCCGCCCATGGCACCCTCAGTAGTTCCAAGTTTGGCTGGCTGACACCTCAGCAGGTCATCCTGAGCGTAGCGAAGGATCTCGATTGTCCAAGGAGATTCTTCGCTGCGCTCAGAATGACAATGCCAGGTCTCGATGGAATTTGGAACTACTGACCCTCCATAGGGCGTGCAACGGCTTCTCGAAAACGCTCCAAGGCCTCTGGGGTTCATTATATCGCCTTGCCGCACCGGGGCATCCTCATTCGGGTTGCAAGAGGCCGCTTTTCAGTCCGCGCTGGTCTGCTATCATGAACGCTTTGATCCGCCGATTGCCCCTTGAGTGGGGAGGGGACTGTCCCAATTTTCGCGGCGTCTTGATCATGACGCAGCAAACGAGTGTTTTCGCCGCGAAAATGGGACTGTCCCCCTTCGGCTACCCAAGAAAACCCACCTTTTTCAAGGATTTGTCATGGCTGAATTCCGCGTCGAGCGTGATTCGATGGGCTCGGTCCGACTGCCGGCGGCCGCCTACTACGGCCCACAGACGCAGCGGGCGGTCGAGAACTTTCAAATCTCCGGCCGACGCCTTCCCCCCGCGATGATCCACGCCTTGGGGTTGGTGAAATGGGCCGCCGCCACGGCGAACCACGACTTGGGCAAGTTGACCGGATCGGGGAAGCAACCCCTAGGCGACCGGCAGGTCCAGGCCCTGTTGGCTGCCTGCCGCGAAGTGCACGAGGGAGAGCTCGACGACCAGTTCCCGCTGGACGTCTACCAGACCGGCTCGGGCACTTCCAGCAACATGAACGCCAACGAGGTGATCGCCAATCGGGCCATCGAACTCTCCGGCGGCGACCGGCTGGCGGCCGAGAAGCCGATCCATCCGAACGACCATGTCAACATGGGCCAGAGCACCAACGACACGTTCCCCACGGCGATCCACGTGGCCGTGGCCGTGGCGATCGACCAGGAGTTGATCCCGGCGCTCGAGCAGGCACACCAGACCCTGGCGGCCAAAGCGGCCCAGTGGCAGGAAATTCTCAAGATCGGCCGCACGCATCTGGCCGACGCCACGCCGATCACCCTCGGGCAGGAGATCGGCGGACTGGCCCGGCAGATGGAATTGTCGATCGCCCGCGCCGGGCAAGCACGCGACGCGGTGCTGGAATTGCCCATCGGCGGCACGGCCGTCGGAACCGGCATCAACACCCATCCCAAGTTCGGCGCCCGAGTCTGCGAGCTGCTGGCCCACGAGACGGGCATCCCACTGGTCGAGGCGGACGATCATTTCGAGGCGGGCGCCCAGCGCGACGCGCTGGTCGAGTGTCACGGCAATCTGCGTGCGATCGCCTCGACGCTTTTCAACGTGGCGAACAACCTCCGCTGGCTCGGCTCGGGGCCGCGCTGCGGGTACTACGAGATCCGGTTGCCCGACCTTCAGCCGGGCAGCTCGATCATGCCGGGCAAGGTCAACCCGGTGATGTGTGAAAGCCTGATGCAGGTGGCCGCCCGCGCGATCGGCAACGATCAGACGATCGCGCTGTGCGGCGCGGCCGGCGGCCAGTTCC
The DNA here is from genome assembly GCA_964637625.1 of uncultured Planctomycetaceae bacterium. GTDB lineage: Bacteria > Planctomycetota > Planctomycetia > Pirellulales > Thermoguttaceae > UBA11386. The sequence goes on along the minus strand of CAZWWC010000168.1, from coordinate 2,486 downwards.
AGTTGAACGTCATGATGCCCGTCATGGCCGACACGGTGCTGGAGAGCATCAGCCTCATGGTCGGCGGCACGTCGGCCTTTACCGAGCGGTGCCTGGCGAAGATGGAAGCCAACGAGGACGTTTGCCGGGCGGCGGTCGAAAAGAGCCTGGCAATGGCCACCGCATTGAATCCCTACATCGGTTATCAGAAGGCGGCCGAGCTGGCCAAAGAGGCGTTTGCCACCGGCAAGAGCATCCGCGAGCTATGCCGCGAGAAAAAAGTGCTCGGCGAGGAACAGCTTGACGAAGCGCTCGACCCGTGGCGAATGATCGAGCCCCAAGAGTAGGCCGGATCACGACCCGGCGAAGCGCTGCAAGGAGCCTGCCATGAAGCCTGCCACGAATCTGTTGATGCTCTTGCTTTTTACACTCGCCGCGACAAGCGTGGCCGGCGATGGTCTGACGCTTGCCCGCGATGGTCACTCTGACTATTTGATCGTATTGCCCACGAAACCCAGCAGCGTCGAGGCGACCGCGGCCGACGAACTGCGCGGTCATCTCCAGAAGGTAACCGGTGCGAAGCTGGAAATTCTCAATGAGAATCGCGCCCGTCCCGATCGAAAGGCAATACTCGTCGGCGCGACCGAACGAATGAAGCGGTTGTTGCCGGAGGTGAGCTTGACGTCGCTGGGGGCCGACGGCATCGTGATGAAAACCGTCGACGGGGACTTGGTGCTGGCCGGTCACCCCAAGCGCGGGACGCTCTACGCCGTCTACACGTTCCTGGAGGACGTGGTGGGATGCCGTTGGTGGACGGCCGAAGAGAGTTTCACGCCGAACAGGCCGACGCTTGAGATCCCCGCGCTCGACGTGGTCTATGCTCCGAAGCTGAAGGTTCGCGAGGCGTTTTACCTCAACGCCTTTGACGGCGTGTTTTCCGCCCGATGCAAGTGCAACGGTCATTTCAATCGCGTAGCGAAACAGTACGGCGGCCACGAACGGTTCGCCGGCTTCGTGCACACGTTCTACCCTTTGTTGCCGCCCGAGAAGTACTTCAAAGAGCATCCCGAGTGGTATAGCCTGATCGGCGGCAAGCGTACCCATCATCGTGGCCAGTTGTGCCTAACGAATGAGGAAATGCGGCGGGAACTCGTTCGCAACGCTTTGGCGCTGCTGCGGGAATCGCCCGGCGCCGGGATGATCTCCATCAGCCAGAACGACTGGCGGGGCAACTGCCAATGTGAGAAGTGCAAGGCGATCGAGGAGGAGGAAGGGGCGCCCTCGGGCCTGATGATCCGCTTTGTCAACGCGGTGGCCGAGCAAATCGAGAAAGAGTTTCCCAACGTGCTGGTCGAAACGTTGGCCTACCAGTATACGCGCAAACCGCCTCGCCATGCACGACCGCGCGGCAGCGTGGTGGTCCGGCTCTGCTCGATCGAATGCTCGTTCGTCCAACCGTTGGCCGACGGCCCGCAGAACGAGAAGTTCCGCGGCGACATTGAGTCGTGGAGCCGTATTGCCCCGCGGCTCTATGTCTGGGACTACGTGACGAATTTCTGCAACTATATCCTGCCTCATCCGAACCTGCCGGTATTGGCTCCCAACATTCGTTTCTTCGTCGACCACAAGGTGATGGCCCTGTTCGAGCAAGGTGACTACGGCAGTTCGATCGGCGACTTTGTGCGTCTTCGGGCGTGGCTGGTGGCCCATCTCATGTGGAACCCCGACCAGGATGAGAATCGCTTGATCAGTGAATTCCTGGAAGGATATTACGGCGCCGCGGCGCCTCATTTGCTGGCCTATTTGAACACGATCAACGAGGCGGGCCGGCGCAGCGGAGTCTATCTACGGTGCTTCATGAACGGCACGTCGGGTTGGCTTTCGCTGGATGACTTGAACACGGCTACCCGCCATTTCAACAAAGCCATGGCCGCCGTGGCCGACGATCCGGTGCTTTTGCGCCGAGTGCGGCGCGAGCGAATGCCGCTGGACCACGTCTGGTTGCGCCGTTACCGCTCGCTCAAGCAGATTGCCCAAAAGGAGAAGAAAGAGTTCCTCGGTCCCACCGATCCGGTGGTGGCCTGCCGCGAGTTCATCGACCTGGCCCATCGGCACAAGGTGGGCCAGTGGCGAGAACGCGTACCTTTCTCAGCCTATGAGAATCAACTGCGGCAGCTTTCTCGCCCGGCAGAGCTGAAACGCGGACAGAAGTAGAAAGCCCCATTCCTCTACAAATACCCGGCACTCGATTGGAAGTACTTGCGTCGCCGGGTCTCGGCGACCTCGGGCGCTTCGGCTTCCCGGCGGCGAAGGTCGATCAAACTGGCCTGACATATCCGGCATCCCACCATGTCGACGTGGAATGCGATGTGGTCGGCCAGCTCATCGGGCAGGCCGCCCAGCAAATAGCTACCCAATTGCTGGCGCGAGGGGCAACTCAGCCGATGACGTCGCCAGATCTCGCCCACTGTGTGCACGCCCGCGTCACGTCGGGCGTTGATCGCGGC
>CAZWWC010000167.1:0-8964 GCA_964637625.1 uncultured Planctomycetaceae bacterium | reverse complement strand
CTGCTGGACAAGCGACTCGACTGAACTCGTCGAAGTCCAGCAGTGGCACCCGGCCGGATCGGACCGTCAGCCGTCGTCGCGAGTAAGATTGGTCACCAGCACGTCCTTGAGCAGTTCCATGGCCTGCTCGGTTCGCTCGGTGCCGATGGCAACGATGCTTTTGCCGCCTTCGCGGCGAATGATGCGGATGCTGCGGAGGTTGATCTGGGCATCCTTCAATCGCCGCGTGATGCGAGCCAGCTCTCCGGGGCGGTCGTCCAATTGCACGACGATGGCGTCTTCGCTGATGGCGTGAAACGTGGTTTGCGCCAACGCCCGAAGCGCCTCGTCGTACTGGTCCACGGTCAGAATCGTCACGCCGGAGCCGGCGACCGTTTCGGCGGAGATGGTTTCGATATTCACACCGGCAGCCGCCATGGCTTCGGAGATCTCCGCCACCACGCCGGGTCGGTCTTCGCTGATAATAATGATTTGCTTCATGGAACTCTCTCTTTTTGGGAACCACAGATGGACACAGATAAACACAGATAAGGAGGAGACTCGGATCACGGAGCGGTTGAAAGGCTAAACAACTACCTCAAACCAAGTTCATGGTTGTCATCCTGGTCGCAGCGAACGATCTCTTTGTCAGCAAAGGAGTTGAGATGCTTTGCTTCAGATCCCTCGCTTCGCTCAGGATGACAGTCAAAAGCCAAGACGAGTTTTGAGATAATCTCTTACTGAACGCTTGGCAAACACCGTTTCATTTTTTTCAGCCGGATTCTTCTTTCCTGAGGACTCTCTTTCGATGGATTCTATCTGTGTCCATCTGTGTTTCCCGGCGCGCCGGGATGGTTTCTTTTCAACCGTGCTTGACGATGTCCTCGACCAGCCGATTGATCTGCTGCCGCGTCACGTGCGGCATCGTGATCACGTGGACAATCTCTCCTTGTACGGCCAGTTGCCATCGACTAATGACCTCGTCCGAGGGGCGATCGAACACGACGGTGACCGAGTTCGGATGTCGCCAGGCATGATGGCCGGTTTGGGTCAGCTTCTCGATCGCATACTCGGCGATCTCAAAGCAGTACTCGATACGTTGCCGAAAACCGTCCAGTCCGACGGTGCGAAGAGCATACCACAAGAACAGCGGCGCAATCGCGCTGCGCGAACCGAGAATCGTCGTATCCATCGTGCCGACGTACTCGATGCTTCGAGCAATACGGTCCACATGGGTCTTCTTGGCCAAGACGACGCCGCAAGGGATGGGCGCGCCGATCATCTTGTGCCCACTGATCGAAATACTGTCCAGCCCGGCGTCGAAATCCCACGGTTGCGGGTCGTCGACCAGCGGCAGGATCATGCCGCTCAGCGCGGCGTCGCCGTGGATATAGCTCTGGTGGATGGCCAGGTCGTCCAGAATCTGGCGGATGCCTTCCAGGTCGTCAATCGCCCCCTTCATCGTGGTACCGATATTGGCAAAAATAATCGGCGGCAGGTCGCGGTGGATGCGGATCGTCTCGCGAAGATCTTCCAGGTCGATACGGCCGTCCGGGCAGCTCTTGATCATGATGTTGCGAACGTGCAGGCATCGAAGGATCTTGTTTACCGAGTAGTGGGTATCCTCCGAATAGTAGACCAGCCCCTCGGGAAACAGCTCGCGGCCGAGAAAGATGCCGTATAGGTTTCCCTCGGTGCCTCCACACGACACGTAGCCCCACGCGTCTTGCGGCGGAGCGTGCGTCAAGGACTGGAAGACGTCGAGCACTTCTCGCTCGAACGAGTGCGTGTTCAGGTGGAAGTTGCTCGGCACGTACGGGTCGCCCACGTTGTTGACCGGGTGGTTGAGGAACTTGAACAACGGGGAGTAGTCGAAGATGGCGTTGCATGGGTAGCCGATGAAGAATTCGGCTTCGCGCTGGATCATGGCATACAGATCGTCCAGCCGCTTTTTGTCTTCCGGCGACAAGGGGGAGGGCGTATTGGGCTGCTGCATGGTTTCACCACGAAGGTTCGTGCTCTCGGACGTCGTCATTCTAACCCTTGGATCGTTCCCGGCCAAAAGGACTTGTCGTGATTTCGGCGGCCCCACCTTGGAAGGGGGGCGCATCTGGTGAGGATAGGCAAACAAGCTACCCGGCCAATCCAAGGAACCTCGGCTCAGAGCCACCCGGCTTCTCGATACCACGCAGCCGTCTGCTTGAGTCGTTCGGCCAACGGCGCGCCGACCGAGAAGCCGAGTTCGTCGGCCGCCGCTTGTCCGCTGCACACCCAGGATCCGGCGGCGATTTCCCGCGCTTTGTCCCAGTTGAGATACAGCGGTCGCCGGAGGACTTGTGCCGCCGCTTGGACCGTTGCGGCCACTGGCCAGACACAGGGTCGGGGTACCGGCAGGGTAAGCACCCGACGACGCCCAACCGCCTCACCGAGCATCCGGCCCAGTTCGGGCCAAGTTGGGTACTCGCCGGAGGTGCCGAAATAGCAGCCTTGGGTACGGGCTGCTTCGTCGGTCTCTTTGGTCACCAGCCGCCGTCCGCGCTGGGCGGCCAGCATAATCAAGCGGCACAGGTCGGTCACGTGAATGACGGAATACCGGTGATGGTCGCTGCCCGGTGTTACGTGGATCCCCCAACGCCCGACGCTGCGGAATATGGCCAGTCCGTCGACATCCGCCGGCCCAACGACGATCGCCGGACGGACAATCGTCGACGGAACCCGGTCGGCCAGCTCGCGCACGGCACGCTCGCCGGCCAGTTTGCTGCGGCCATATTCCGAAACCGGCTCCGGTGGATCGGTTTCGCAGCGGGGCCGTAAAAGCTTCGACGGTCCACAAGCGGCCAGCGAGGAAACATAGACCAACACGGGCGGATTGGGGACTTCCGCGCACGCCAAGGCCACGTTGCGCGTACCGTGCTGGTTTACCTCGTAGAGCGTCCGCCGGGCGAGCGCCTTGGTGGCACCGGCCACGTGATAGACGACGTCCTGGTCCTTCAGGGCCTGTCGGATCGCTTCCCGGTCCGCGAGGCCGTCGAAGAATGCGAGTCGCGCGCCGAGCGACTCGAGCCGCGCCAATCGTGGGCTCCGACGTACCAGACAGGTGACCACCTCGCCGTGGGCCCGGAGCATTTCCGCAAGATTCGAGCCCACGAACCCATTGCCGCCGGTTACCAATACACGGTTCATTGGTTTCCCGCTGTCTGACGTCGATTCCGTTTTTCCGACAACCGGGGTTTGTCTTGACTCGGCTGTCGCAGCGCCGTTACAATCGCGGAGTTATGATTTCCACACAACACCCGAGTGGGCAACGTACCATGGCTTCCAGCGTTGTTATACCAGTTGCCACGCGTCGGGAAAAGAAAGATTTTCTGAGGTTTCCCTGGACGCTCTATCGGAATGATCCCCATTGGATTCCTCCCTTAAGGGGTAACGAGAAAGAGTTGGTCGGCTACCGCCCTCACCCGTTCTACGAAAACAACGCCGTTCAAACCTTCGTGGCCTACCGATCCGGCGAAGTGTGTGGTCGGATTGCCGCCATCCTCAACCGCGGCCATATCGAGCGCTACGACGACCGGCGGGGATTCTTTGGCTTCTTCGAGTGCGTCGACGACCAGGAGGTGGCCAATGCCCTGTTTGAAGCTGCCCGGGCATGGCTTGCCCAGCGCAACATCTTCGCCATGCGCGGCCCGGCCAATCCGTCGCTCAACTATGAAGTCGGGCTGCTGGTCGAGGGTCTTGAGTTCTCGCCGACCTTCATGATGACGTACAACCCGCCCTACTACGAGCGATTGATCGAGGGTTATGGATTCCGCAAGACGCAGGATCTGTACTCGTACTGGGGCCACGTGGACATGCTGCCGGCGATCCACGAGCGACTCGCGCCCGTCTCGGAGCAGATCGTGGAGCATTTGGGCTTGACGATTCGTCCGCTCGACAGAACCCGATTCCAAGAAGACGTGATGACTTTTTTGAGCATCTACAACCGCTCGCTGGTGAACACGTGGGGTTTTGTGCCCATGTCGGATGCCGAAGTCCGCCACATGGCCAAGGGATTGCGCCATCTGATCGTGCCCGCGTTAGCGTTGGCGGCCGAGGTCGACGGCCGGATGATCGGCGCGGTGTTCGGCCTGCCCGACTACAACCCACGCATCCGGCAGATCGATGGGCGGCTTTTCCCGTTCGGGTTCATGCGACTCTTGCGGAACAAGCCGGGCATCAAGAAAATCCGGCTCATCAGCACGAACGTTTTGCCCGAATATCAGCGCCTCGGCGTGGGCCTGGTCCTGATGGCCGGCCTGGTTCCGAAGGCGATCGAGTGGGGTCTTCAGGAAGCGGAGTTCTCCTGGGTGCTCGAAACCAACTTGCTTTCGCGCGGCAGCCTCGAAAAGGGCGGCGCGAAGATCGACAAGACTTACCGTTTGTATGATTGGGACGGCGAGGACACCGCCGCGGGACGTACCTCCGCGGCCGGCGGCCGCTGGAGCGTCGCGCCGCCGGAGATTCGTGAAGTTGCGACTCGGCGCGACTTGAATCGGTTCGTCAAGATGCCCTGGTCGATCTACGCGGATGATCCGCACTGGGTGCCGCCGCTGTTGGTCGAGGCGAAGGAATTCCTCAATCCAAAAAAACATCCCTTCTACCGGCACGGCACGGCCGCCACGCTGCTGGCGCTGCGCTCCGGTCGTGCCGTTGGGCGCATCCTGGTCAGCGACGACCCGAACTACAACGCCCAGCATGAATCCAACGTCGGTTGCTTCGGCCTTTTCGAATCGATCGACGATGCGACCGTTGCCCACCGTTTGCTCGACGCGGCGGCCGATTGGCTCCGCTCGCGTGGTCGGACCCGTATGCTGGGTCCGATCGACTACTCGACCAACTACCCGGTCGGGCTTCTCGTCGACGGATTCGACGCGCCGCCGCGGGTGATGATGAATCACAATCCACCCTACTATGCCGATCTGCTGGAGTCGTGGGGCCTGGCCAAGGCCAAGGACCTCTACTGCTGGTGGTTTGTCGACCCGCACGACATGGTCGCCAAGTGGCACGATCGGGCCGAGCGGATCGCCCGACGAAGCGGTGTACGCGTACGTTCCTTTCGGATGGACGATTTCGAAGCCGAGGTCGAACGGTGCCGCGAGGTCTATAACAACTCGCAGACGGAGAACTGGGGCTTTGTCCGGCTGACCGACGTCGAATTCCGCTACTTCGCGAAGCAGATGGCCCGGCTGGCCATTCCCGAGTTGGTTCTGCTGGCCGAGGTCGACGACCGGCCGGTCGGCTTTTCGGTCACGTTGCCCGACGTGAACCAAGCCATCGCGCCGCTTTTTGGCCGACTAACTACGCTCGGGCTGCCCATCGGCCTGCTGCGGCTGATGTATCGAATGCCGCGGGTCAAGACGGCCCGAATGCTCGTGCTCAATCTGCTGGAAGGCTACCGCCGGCGCGGCATCAGTGAATTGCTCATCCTCAAGACGCTCGACTACGGCAAGAACACGATCGGCTACACGGGCGCCGAGTTGAGCTGGACGCTCGAAGACAATTACCTGATCAACCGGACGATCGAAGCGGTCGGCGGCGAGCGATACAAGACGTATCGAATCTATGAGAAGGGGATTGGGTAGCGTTTCTTACGGCGTAGACAAACCTGCTTTTCGGTTCCGTTCATTTGTTCAGCGGGATAAGCTTCTTCTGCGTTGCCTCCAAACCGAGTTCCCGTGCACGGGCCTGAACAAGTTCCCATCGAATCGATCGATACTTGCGCATCAGCTTATGTCGGCGTCCCGGGTTAACCCAACAAACGAAGCGAACTCGCCCAAGGATTTGGCTTGGCGTATAGTAGGGCCCTTGGAATTCGTCACCACGGGCTAAAAACGCCGCATCATCAAGTTGACGCTCCAATTCGTCGGCATATTCCTTCTTGACGTCTAGGTGCCCGCGCACACTACGCAGATTCGTGATTGGGACACCGTCTGAGAATCGACCGAAAACGTGTTTCTCAGGATTGGCTTGAAAGCCATCCTGTTGGAGAATTCGTTCCACCAACGTGGCAAATCCACTTCGCTCCAGATTGAAGGGTCCAGAAATGGTAATGTCATCAACGTAGCGAGTGTAGATGAGGTTGCTCTTCTGGCAGAATCCACCAATGCGACGGTCAACCCGTTTCAGAAGCTGATCGGCCAGGATCGGGCTCGTGACTAGCCCAAGGGCTAGATGATAACGATAGGTGCATAACCGCGTACAGAAATGTGCAACATCCGGTGAGCACTGGAACGCGTCTACAAAGAGCCTGTAGACTCGCTTGGAATGGACACTTGGATAGAAATCGGAGATGTCCGTCTTGAAGACGAAATGCGATTCAAGGTGTGGTTGAGCGTAGGTTTTGATGTCGCGGCCACGAATGCCGCCATGGCTGCAAACAGAGGGGGTTAACTTGGGGAGAAGCACCCTTCGGTAGAATCGTGTCTGTAATCGACGAAGTTCCCCGCGAACATCTATAACTATACGTTGCTTTTCGGGCTTTGCGGGATCGATGAGGACGAGTTCTTCGTAGTATGATTCCGATGTTCCGAGTACCGTTGAGAGTCTTTCAACGGACGTATCAAGATTGCGTGCCAAATGTTTGGTCTGTCGGATCGAAAGCATCAGCGTCCGGCTCTATGGCCCAATTCTGCCAGTTGTTCGCGCCATCCATCCGCAAGCGCTGTGGCAGCACTTCTAATACCTTGGGGCAAACTCTGAACATCACCGTGGCGACACCAAGCAAGTACGTATAGATCAACTCCCCACAACTCGCGATACTTGCCGATCAAGGCTTGAGAGGGCACCGCTCGATTCTTCTCAACGTTGCACAGATGCACTGCTGTTATCCCCAGAGCATCGGCAGTCTGTCTCTGAGATAAGCCCAGTGATTTTCGTAGGTCGCGAGCCGTGTTCCCAAGTTCTATAGTCAAGGCGATAACCTTTCGTTGTCTGGTTTGGGAAGCTTTAGAGGTTTTCAGCACCAGCTATTGAGTGCATTGCGCGAGCCGTTAATGACTCGGCCAGATCGATATCCGGCGGGTCACGGCTCAAACACTCCGTAACTTCGAGCCTTAGTTCTTCTAAGACTTCCCACGTTGTTGCGCCTGATTCGCCCGAGCAGTCGAGTTCATTCCAGAAATCGACAATTCGTCGAATCCTGGGCTCGACTGCACTGACGTCATCAGGTGGCAATCCGCTGTGTTGCCATGATTTCATGGAACACCTCCTTGCTGTCATTGTCTAACAACAGTCTCGACGTTTTCCCGTACACATGACGGGACGCGAGACAAACCAAATGACGCCAACCATCAGCACCGGACGACCCGAAGCCGGGCGGAGATGGCGAGAGCATGGCGTCACGTCCGCGACACCCTCGTGCCGGGGAAAGTGGCGGCGCTTTTGCGCCGTTTCAGGCCCCAAAGGGCAACGTGAAACAACACGTGCATGACAGCGACGGATTGTCTGTCGCGTTTATCTCAGAGTTTAACGTTTCTGTCAACCCCGATCTCGTGAACGAAGGTCGGGCCGCGCGAGAGTAGGCAGGTTGCAAAAGCCGGGAAATCTTCAAGTAACCCCTTCTTCTACTTGCCACATAGGCGTCAGCGGCTGTTTGTCGGCCATTGCCGGACTCAAATCCGTGCAGAGCTGCGCTCGCAAACTTGCCCCCGCGTCGCTACCCCGATTAGCGGAAAAAGAGCTGGTCTAGTCGCGATTCTGCCAATGGCCGTCATACCGCAATCGTTTATGGACGACGGCGGGAGACACTACGAAGAATTCGGCGAGATATTCTGCGATAAGGTTCTGAGCAACTTCTGAGTCATGCTGTAGAGACACACCATGAGCTTCCACCAACTTGCACACTTCATCATACTTATTTGCCAACTCGCACTGTGGTACCAAGACAAGCCCTGCAAACGAATGTGCATGAAATTCCAGGTATCCGTATTCTCTCTCCGGAATCGCATTCGCTATCATCTGCTTCCATTCTGCGATGCTTCGAAACACCAACTTGGCGAACACGTTCTTATGTAGTACGCGATGCCCTAGCTCATGAGCCAGGCTGAAGCGGTACCGTCCAGGCCGCGACTCGTAGACAAACTCATCGATGCGGATTTCCGTTAGGTCGGCCGTGATGTAAGAGTCGATGTCGAAGTGGGCGTGTAAACCTGGTTCCGGGACGATGTCCATCTGAAACTGGAGTTCCACGATCTCCTCAATAGGAACGGGAATGGTTCGACTTCCGTGGTACTGCCCCAAGAAGGCCTCTGCCTGCTCCCGTAGCACATCGTACGGGAGATACGGCGCCTTGATTTCCATGGCTACCCTTTTCGAATTCGTTTCACCAACTCGTCAAGCTTGTCGGGTGACACGGGTTTTCCTCGGAGTGTCCGAAACAAGACCGGCAGCTTTTCCACGATCTCCTCGTCAGAAAGAAGATCTTCAGGGATCTCTCCCCGTGAAGTCGCGGCTGCGTCAAAAAAATCTAGCCAATCGTCGCCGCCAGTCACGACACCCAGGGCCTTCGCGTACTGCTCCAGCTTCTCGCGATCACCCGGCGGCCTAAACACTCCGCGCTCGAGCCGACTGTAGTTGCCCGGGTCAAGGCCATGCTGATGGCAGAAGTCTCGCAACGTGACCCTCTTGGCAATTCGCAATTTTTTCAGCAATAATCCAAAGGCATTCCGGGACATTGGCGTTACCCTCTCTTGCGGGCGATGTGATTCCCACGCATCCATGCCCGCACGCTATCCGTTGTAATCATTCTACAACACGCGGGCAGTGTTGTCAAGTTTGTACAACAACTACAATGATCGGTCAACATCAAAGCCTCTCTTGAATGTGAACCCGGGAACCGATGAATCGAAGGGTGACCAGCAAGCTGTCCTCCCCGGCTGCCCAAGGGCGCGACGCCGATTGCCTGAATTGTGTGCAAAAATGGCTCGCTTCTCGAAATCTCAAGAAAAGTGG
>CAZWWC010000166.1:1626-8966 GCA_964637625.1 uncultured Planctomycetaceae bacterium | reverse complement strand
GTCACGGAGCGGGTTCCCTAGCACTCATCGCGAATCGCCACCGGCGCGCCTCGTCGCCCACTCGGCTGAGCGTCGCCGTACCGCACAGTCGTTCGCCTTCGAGCGAGACGACTAGCTCGCGATCCGTCTGGCGCACGAATTGATACGTGCCCGCGTCCCAGCGCACCACCGCCCCGCGACCGCCCGAGACGGGACCCTCATAGTCAAGATAGTCGAGCCGATGATCGGCCAGGCTTTCGGCGTCGATCGGCCCGGCCGTGTCCGGCGCCTGGGCCAGCGCCCAAGTGCTCAGCGCCTCGCCGGTCTCCAACAGGAAGTCCCAATGGAGGCCTCGCGGGCTGTCGTGCTCGAGGACGGCGAAACGGAACATGATGAGAAGGAAGAAGTCAGAAGGAAGAAGTGAGGGTGGCATGCTCTCAACTGGGTGGCTGGGGCATAGCGCAGCGGTGCCCCAGTTTTTGGCCTTCTGGGGCACCGCTTCGCTATCCCGGCGCGCCGGGACCCTTTGTGAAAATGCTCTACAGAAAATCCCGGTCCACTTTTTTCTGTGCGATACTTACCTCCTGCTATTACGTTGAGTCGTAGATTTCGGTTTCTTCGTCGGCCTGGAGTTCCTCGGTAAGCCGCTGGCTTCTGAGCCGCGCGCGGAGCTGCATCTTGCCCGGCGCCTTGGCTTTGACCCGGACTTCGTAGCGGAGCTTGTCGCCGGGCCGGATCGCGCCGACGCGCTCGAATCGAATCGTCTGGCCGTCGATCGCATGTCGGACGCCCAGCGGGCCGCGGGTACCCATGTCGACCGGCTCCATCTGGGCGGGAACGTCCACTTCCAAAGTCACGTCCTGATCGGGGGTCGTCGAGTTATTACTCACGACGATTTCGTAAGTGATCGACCGGCCCACCGCGACTTGATCAGCCCAATCGATGACCTCCATCGATAAGCCGGGACGCTGTGCGGCAGGCGGGCGGTCGGGAAGGGACGACCGATCGGGAATCGTCGGCCCTCGGACGGCTTTCACTTCGAGGCGTGCTTCATCCTTTGCCTGGGCGCCTTCGGCCGTCGTGACTGTTACCCGGTTGTACGTCTGGGCAGCTGCGCTCTCACACCGGCATTGCACCCGAAGCGTGCTCGCCGTACCCACCGGCAGCGACGGGATCGTCCAGATCAAGTTATGGTCGACCAACTGGTAGCCTTTGGAAACATCGGTTGGGCGGAGTTGCTCATCGTAGGTGTCCACGATCTTCACGTTCGTCAGCGGCACCTTGCCCGTGTTACGTAGAATGATCTGGAACTCGACCGTCTCGCCGACCTCGGCCACGACCCGGCCCGTCTTGTCGACCGAAACGGCCGCGCGTCCCCCGAGCGGCGCCGCGCCGGGGGTTGTACCGGGCGGCAGGGCCCCCGGCGCTGCGTCGAGGCACGCCCGCTCGGTCACGCGCACACCGGCGTTGCCGCTGACGGTGACGTCGTGGCAGAGTCTACCCGGTCGGGTCACGCGGAACATGACCCCGACGCGATGGCCTTGGCCCGGCGGCAAGTCGGCCAGCTCTTTGCGGATGGGGCTCGGCTCGCCGGGGAACTCCAGTCCCTCGTCGTACCGATCCGAGATCTCCAGCCCGGTGGCGGTCATCTGGCCGTGGTTCTCGACGACGATTTCGAATTGCACCTCATCGCCGACCTTCGCCGAAGTGGGACCGACGATGCGTATCCGAAGGCTGGGCGTACCGATCGTCGTGGTGAGGCAGTGCCTTGCCCGAAGCCCGGTCGCTCCCGTGGCTTCGGCACAGGACGTAATCGTGCCGGCGCGGGTCGCGCGGAGATCGACGCCAAAGACGCGCGTCGCGTGCGGAGCGAGGCGTCCGATGTGCCACTGCAATCGCCCGCCGGAGGTCTCCGACGGCGGCGCGGTCTTGAGCAATTCCAATCCGGCGGGAATCTCGTCAACGACCGTCACACCCTCGGCCGGCAGGTCGCCCGGGTTGGTCACGGTGATGCGATAGTTCAGCGTCGCGCCGACGGCGCCCACCGCCGGGCCGGTCTTGCGGATCGACAGCTCCGGCGCGCTCCAGGTAGCCATCGTGCTGCCGGAACCGACGACCAGGGGTTTCCCGCCGTCACCGTCGATCGCGGCGGGCCGAATGATTTGGATGTTGACCTGGTTGCTGCCCGAGGCCGCCTCGGTCTGCACGATTTCGGCGTTGGCCTGTCCCGCCTGGTTTGTGGCCACCTCGATAGTCTGGGCCCCGTCGGGCGCAAAACCGGCCGGCGGACCGCCGACGATCGTGTAACGGACCTGCCAGCCGGGTCGCGGTGACTTGTCGGTGTGTCGGGTCACGGTGGTCGTGAAGACCGCTCGCCCCCCGGCCGGCGTGATCGCCGGCGGTGGAAAGCGCCACTCGGCGTCGACCCAGTGGATCGTGGCCACCTGCTTCTGGGCGTGCCACCCGTAGACGCTCGGCGCGTAGGCCGTCACGTAGCTGGAACCTTCGACCGGCGAGGCAATGGTCACCCAGCTCTGGCCGCGCGCCAAGAGGACGTCGTCGGTCGGCGTGGGCGTTTCGCGGTTCAGCCGCAGGTAGCGTCGCGACGTGCTGGTGACGGCCCAGTGGTTGTTGAGCTTGCGCGGCCGCGTGAAGTCGCCCAGCATCAGGTCGACCAGCGTGCCGCGGCCGAAGTCGACGAGTTGTCCGGGGCCCTCGGGCGAAAGGAGCCATTCGACCCGCTCGTTGGTCCGCAGATAGCCGTCCGGACCCAAGACACCGGCCATCAAGACCACGTCGCTGCCAACCGGCGCGACGCACCGCGACGGCGTGACGATCACCTGGACATTGTCCCAGGGAAGGGAATTGCCCGGGTAGGGGCGGTATTGGGACGGCCCTTGCGGCGGTGGGCTGGCGAAGATGTGCTCGCCGGTTGGGTCGATTCCGCTGGAGCGGCAGCCGCAGATCGAGCAGCAGGCGCAGAGCAAAACCAAAGCGATTGCGATTCGGCTTCCTATTCCGAATGGCCTCATGGCCCAGCTCCCAGGCTCGCCAGCTCGGCTCCTTCAATCTTCCACACCCAAGAAGAGCCTACATGCCCGCGGCGAAGCGCCTCACACCGGGCACGAGCTAACGAACACTTGTGCTTCCTTGTTACTGCGCGCAGTTCGTCGCGCGGTATCTCACTACGGAAAGGTACCACGCTTTTGGGCAACATGGGGACTTTTTTCAACCTGGAATGTTGAGAATCTGCCACACGGGGTCGCTCGAAATCGATACGATCGTCACGACTGTCATGATCGGGCCGGGAAAGGAGAGGAAACGTAGGCTGGGTCGCGACCCGGCGGCCAGAAGTGATGCAGGGCGGATCGTTCCTCCATCTTGCGACTGGGTGCCCGGTGTCTGATCGCGGCGAAAACCGGCCTTTTCAAGCTCTGGGCCACCGCTGCGCCATGGCCCAGCCACCCCCAACCTCGGTTTTCCGACAAAGCCCACTACGGTTTCGCCATCTTCCACGCCAGCGTCATCCAGCCGTCCCGGGCGCTCCACTCGGCAAGCGGCACGCGGCCGACCTTCTCCCAGCGATCCTTCGGCTCCAGGTACCCTCGCGGGACGATCTTCTCGCTGAAAACCTTCGCAAAACGCTTTTCGAGCATCTCGCGCAGCGTCTGCTCACGAGCGGAGAGCTGACGCTCGCCTTTGACGAAGCCGGGCGGGAAAACACTGAGTTCGCCCTGGCGAACGGCAACGAACCCCTTGTCCGATTTCTCGATCTTGTAGGCCGCCGAGACGTTCATGCCAGGATAGTCCTTCCCGTCGCGCGTATAACCGACCGCGTGCAACGAAACGGTGAAACCACCGTCGCCGAAGATGACGGTGAACGCCTCGCGCGGAGCGAAATGAATCGACCAGGTCGCCTTGCCTTCCTCCGGCTGGAGACTCTCGGGCACTTCGCCCAAGATGTCCTCGACCGTCTTGAGAAACTCCTCTTCATGCACCACCCGACCGGCCAGCAGCGTGGCGGCCGAGTTGTTGATCATCGATTGGTGAACGCGCAGGGCAATGTCGGCCGGCGCGGCCACCTCGGGCGGATCGTCCGGCGCGGCCAATTGATCGTAGGCCGCACGCAGCGACCGGACACGCAACTTCTCCTTGATCGTGCTGACGACGAGTTCCTCGGGAAAAATCTTCCGCTCGCGCAGCGGCCGACGGAAACGTTTCTCAAACCGCTCATTGGCTTCGGCCACCATTTCGCCGGCCTGGGAGTCCATTCGCCGATTCACGCGGCATTCGGCGTGTTGCGAGGCAATCGCCTCGGCAAGGCATTTTTGCTTGCAGGCACGCCGCCACGCGGCCCGCTCGACGAACCTGGACCCGCGCCGCGAACAAATGGAGTTGATCGTCGTCGAGGTCTCCGCCTCGGAGGTGGCCGGCGAGGTCTCGATGCCCTCGGGCGTGATGATCAATTGCTTGCTCGCCTCGAACGTCGTGACACCCGTATTGTGAATCCAGACCGGACCGTGATGGCCCGTGTTGTCCGAGTTGGTCGTACCGGAAAGCTTCGTTTCGATCACGGCGTTGTCGTCCGACGGAACCATCTCGACCGTGACCCGGCCTTTGGTCTTTCCGGTGCCCTGGATCGTTGTGCCCAAGATCTCGTCGCAAATCTGCGTGGTCTCGTCGATCGGACCGGCCATACCGGCGGAGATAAAGTCATCCGACACTTCGATGAAAACGTTTCGCCGGGCGTACTTTTTTCGGGTGAGACTGACCAACTCCTCGGCCTGGTGAAAGTCGGACAGCCACCCTAGTATCCTGCCGATCTCGCGGGCCCGCTCAGGCGAGTCGTCCGCAGCGAAAGCCTTCAACTCTTCGGGCAGTGCCTTTGCGACAACCTCCTTGTACGTGGCCTCGACTTCCGGATTACCGATCGCGCGGGCAATGTTCAAATAACGCTTCAGCGCCGACTTCACGTCCACGAACCAGACCAGTTCGAGACCTCGATAGTCGTAGCTCAGCCGAGTATAGACCGAATCGAGCTTCTCCAGATCGGGCGTATCGCGCCGGTTCAACTGGGCCCACAACTCGTCGAGCTTGACGTACTTGCGCCAGGCGCGACCGTTGGGGCCGTCTTTGTCAAGCCGCCCTTCGAGGATTCGAGCCATCCGGCAGACCTCGGCCTTAGCCCGAGCGACGTGAGATTGGGTTAACGGCGTGAATTGGGGAGCATCCGCCTTCTGCGCAGCTTCGCCCGACTCCGGAACTTCGCATACCGAAGGTGCGGCACAAAGCCAAAGGAAACAAGCACCTACGACAATGCACAGCGGAAACGTCATGCGGACAACTTTCGTTTTCATCGCAGCAGTCCTTTTACGGATAGGGGTGAAGAACAACCGCTCCGAGCGGTGGAAGTACCGGCCAACCGAGTGACGGCCGAGGAAGTTTCATAAACCTCCGAATCGGAAAACTCGGTCTGACCGGTTGATTTTCACTAACCTACCCGTTAAATCTATTCCTGCCAACCTTAGTCCGGCACGGCACGGCACAAATTTCCACGTCGTGCGGCGAGCCGGACCAAGCCCAGCACGGACGTGGCACGAGAATCGACGGAGTTTGACTGCACGAGCCTGAAAACCACGTGCTCAGCGCCACCGATCAGGGCTTGGTCGGACATTCCTTCCGCAACCATAGCCCATGCAACATCCCCGGGCATAACCTCGGAGGGTGGGCTAGGTCTCCCTGCCTGGCGGAGCAATCGCAAAGCGTTGTTATACAGCCGATTTCCACATGCGTCCTTGGACGGGCCAACCGGGAACTTCAACCAAGGAGGACTGCAAATGCGCCCAACCACCCTTCTTTCCGTTGTAATGTTGATGATCAGTCTATTTGTGTCGCCCGGCGTTGCGGCGGCCTTCGCCGCGCCACAGACCTGGCTGGCCGATTACGGCAAGGCCATGTCTTTGGCCAAGGAGCAAGGCAGGATGATGCTCGTGTTTTTCCACGAGCCCGGGCGAAGCGAGCTGCGCAGCCACCTGGAATCGAACGTCTTCGCCACGGCCGAGGTGCGTGAGAAGTTGGCCGACCACGTTTGCCTGCGACTACCCCTTGGGGCGAAGATCCGTGTCCAAGGCCGGGAAATCGTGGTTCTGGAGCATGAGGCGTTTGCCGGTCTCGAGCAGCGGCCCGGCTTGGCCGTGCTCGATTTCGCCCACCCCGAGGCCGACTACTACGGCTGCGTGGTTTCGACCGTGCCGGTGCGAGCCAAGGGGGATCTATCGGCCGAGGAAATGAGCATCTTACTCGATCTGCCGCCGGGCATGCCGGATGAGCGTGAGAAGACCATGGCCGAGCGAGTGGCCCAGCAGAAGGCCGGGCCGCCGTTGCATTGGTACAAGAGCTATGGCAAGGCGATGGAGCAGGCCAAGCGCGCCGGCAAGATGATGCTGATCGTCTTCTGTTCCAAGGGCAGCGTGCTGCGTTGCGACTGTCTGTGTGATGACGTGCTGGCCGACCGAAAGGTCCGCGCGAAGCTGAAGCGGTTCGTCCGCGTGCGGTTGCCGTTGGATGCCACGATCCGCCAGAAAGGCAAGCGTGTGACGCTGATCGACGACCCGGCCTTTGCCGAAATGCTCGGGCGCCAGGGAATCGCCATCGTCGATCTTACGGACGAACAGAGCGAGCACTACGGGTACGTGGTAAGCTGCTTTCCGATGCTCGGCGAGCAATCTTATAGCCTGGACAAGATGTTGGTTATTTTGGACTTGCCGCCCGGCTCCCTGACGCAGCGGACCCTGATCTACGCCGTGCGGATCCATCCGGAGCGTCCGGCCAGCACCAACGGGAAGCTGAATTCTGATTTGGCTGAGGAGGCCCGGCGGCACTGCGACCACCAGGCTCGGATCCGACTCCAAGGCCATCACAACTGGGAGACACGGTTCCACCGCATCAGCCGCCGCCTGCCGGGCAGCTTGACGGCCTGCGAGGTCTGCGCCGAGAGCTGGCCGGGCGAAGGTCTGCTGCAAGCCGCCATCGAGTGCGTTCGCTGCTGGCGGCTTTCGTCGGGCCACTGGCGAGCCGTCCGCGCCCGACACCGCTACTACGGCTACGACATGCGGCGCGGAAGCAACCGCATCTGGTACGCCACCGGGATCTTTGGCAGCCGGCAGTAGGGTTGGGCGGGAACCGCCCCACCAGTCAAACGGCGTCCCTCTCCATTCACACTATGCCTTGGTGGGGCGAGGCGAGCTCGCCCCACCCTACCGCTTCCGACGGTGGACTTTTCTTCGTTCCGTCGGTACACTAACTAGAGGGGCGTCGTCCGCGCGGCAGGGCCGTGAGAAACGGTGGTGGTGCCCTGCCGA
>CAZWWC010000166.1:0-1526 GCA_964637625.1 uncultured Planctomycetaceae bacterium | reverse complement strand
CGCTGGGCCACGTGCTTGCCCTTCGAGCCGGCGTGCTTGTCTCACCGAGACAGGATTGCCGTTTCCAGCGCGATCGGGCATCCGGTCCTCCCGAGGAAAACGTCTATGCTCAACAGACGTCTGCCGCGCACTCTAATCGTGGTTGCCCTACTTGCTCTCGGCCGTGTGGCATTGGCTGGCGGCTTGCTTCCCGATCGTTTGAATCAAGTCACGATCTGGGGACAGTTCTCCGAGGAGGAACCGAGCTTCGTCTTGATCTTCTCGACCAAGCCGCTGATCGACTCGCGCGGGCGGCTGCAGACCATGATCAAGACGGCCGATCTGCTGCGGTTGGAGGCTTCACGCGATTGTGTACCGATCCGCGTGTATGGAAAAAGGGCGACGGCGCCCGGACAGTTCGACTATTTCTTCGGGCCGGCGCCGGATGGAAACATGCCCTGGAACAACGCAGAGGACTTCCGTTGGCAAGATTGGGAGAGGTTTTCGCCCGACGTATGGGATCGGCTGGCCATCACGGCAGTGCCCGGCCGGAAGCGGAGAGCCAAGGCCCCCTACGTGATCCACCACGTCATGATCAAAAGAAACGGCCAGCTTCTCTATGACTCGAGGGCGAAGGCCTCCCGGCCGCATGGAATGCCTATCAACGTCTCGTTCGAACCGGCCCGGCTGCACTCGCGCGGTGTTGCTTATCCGGTGCTGAATCTGGTGGGCCACATGGCTCGTTTCCAAAACGACTACTATGAACTACAGGGCAACCCCGTTCTCACCCGCGCTTTTGCCGACCTCGGACAGGCGGGATTCCGCAAGTACGTCGGGCCACAATCCAAGGAAGATCGACAATGGTGCAGCGAGTTCGTCGCCTACCTTTTCCGACAATGCAGGCTGCCGGCGCCCGCGCCCAGCGGTCGGGACATCGCCTATCGCTCGATGAAGCAGTTCTGCCAGCAATACGGCGTCGTCTATCCCGCACGCCAGGTCGCCTCCTGGCCGGATGAAAAGAAGCGACGCCTGATCCCGCCCGGCTCCTACGTTTCGATTATCGGCGCCAGCGGTTCGCCCCACTCGATCGTGTTCATGAACTGGACTGACGAGCCGGGCAAACCCATCACGCGGTACACGGCCGTCTCGGGCAACAACAAAAAGATGGTCTGGATGCACTGGAAGATGGGCCTGCCGACCGAGGACGACCTGAAAAAGCTCCAGGGGACCGAATTGGCCGATTTCGACAAGAAGGCATTCTTCGGCGTGCCCAGGCAACTCTTCGCGCTTGCCGCCAGCAGTCGGGCGACGACGGCTGCGGCCAAAAGCACGACTCGCAGGCACGCCAAAACCACCGACAAAACCGCCTCGAAGAAATCGTCCGGCGAGGTGGCCCAGAAGCGTTCCGCGGCGAAGAAGCGAAAACCGGCGTCCGCCTCGGCCGATCCGAGCCAACAGGCCGCCCGAGCACTGCGAATCGCCGAGATGCTGCTTCGAGCCGGTAAAAAAGACGCCGCACGGAAGCGGTTCGAACAGATCGTGGCCCA
>CAZWWC010000165.1:0-9063 GCA_964637625.1 uncultured Planctomycetaceae bacterium | reverse complement strand
CGGAGGGGAGATCCTTCGCTTCGCTCAGGATGACCGTTTTGAAATGCCCTCTACACTATCTTGAGCGTTACGGTAGATAACTCTCAAGGAACCGCACTAACGAGAGAACCGTCCTTTGCAGGAAACAGCTACTTGGCTCAAGAGGACTTCGGCGTGCCTTCTGGTGGCCGTCATGGCCGGCTGTGGCCCTAGCGGTGACTCACGGCAAGCGGTCCGCGGAACCATCACCCTCGACGGCCAGCCACTGGCCGAAGGACTCATCAGCTTCCGGCCGGCACCGGGCACCAGCGGCAATACCGCGGGCGGGGCGATCCGCCAAGGCCGCTTCGAGCTGCCGGCCGAGCGGGGCCTCCCGCCGGGCGAGTACGTTGTCCAGATCCAATCCTACGAACGGACCGGCCGCACCGTGGACACCACCGACGATCCCCTGGGGGGACCGGCAGCGCCCGAGAGGGTACCGATCCGGTTCCGCCAGACCGGACAGCTCAAGGCCACCGTCGTGGCCGACGGCGAGAACGTCTTCAAGTTCAAGCTGACCCGGGCCGGAAGCTAACCGACAGTGATGTCGTTCCACCGCGCGCCGCACAAGAGCCGACAGACGGCCGGTGATTTCAACGGCGATGCCATCGTCGACCCAGCCGACACGGCGGTTCTGGCGGCCCATTGGGGTTTTGCAACCGAGCAAAGCAACGAATCCAGTGCCGGCGCCCGAGGCATGCGAGGCGTTTCAGACTTGCCGCATTGTATCGCGGCACGGGTGTGGTGTCCAGGCTTGCCGTGGACATGCTTCCGTGACGCTTCCTTCGTGCTCTTCGTGATTCTTACGTCCGTTGCGGACGAACACACGTTTCACATGCGGCGATCCGCCAGCAGAAGATCGGTCGCCAAGCTCACTTTGTCGTCGGTCTCATCATGTTGCCGATGGCCTTGCCACCGGGCCAGCGTATGCGACCACGCCAGGTGTTGACGCCGGAGACTCATCCGCTCAAGCTGTGGACCGTAATCCTCGGCCAGGGCTATGTCGCGGACTGCCTCGGTATCTTGGACCGTCGGGGCCGCGGATACGTTGGCCGGCAGTGTGTCACGTCCAAGAGAGGACACTACGGCTGACTCGCCCATCGATGAATCCTCGCTCGAAGGTGGCCTGATCAACTGCCGGGCAGTCGCCGACCGATCGGCCGGCAAGGGCCCGATCAGTGGTTCCGAAAGAGCCGACGGCCCGGGCGATTGCGCCTCGGTCGGCAACGTCGCTCCCCAGTTGGCGGCCAGGATCGCGGCGTCGATCACGCCCACTTTTCCATCGTTGTTGAAGTCACCCTCACTCCAGGTCATTCCGGACATGCCCCAGTGGTCCGCCACGATCGCGGCGTCGGCCTCGTCGACCGTGCCGCTGTAGTTCGCGTCGCCGGGCAGTCGGTACTCCTCGACGCTCACGTCGGTGAAAACGGCCGTGCAGAGTTCGCCGTCGTTGTACGACGTGACCGGCAGGCCAACGTAGATGGTCGAACTCATGCTGAGACTCACGCTGTCGAGCGTGGTCCAGGCCGTTCCATCCGGGGACATCTCCGAAACGTACATGTCACCCCAGCGCGTCAGCCGTACCCAATAAGGCGCTTCGAGCGACGTATTCTCGGCCGGATTCTGGGTCATGCCATCCGTCGAGGCGCGATACTGCATCCAGACGCCGTCGCCGGAGGTGACCAACGTGGCCACGTTGATCGAGCCGGCACTGAGCGTCTGGCGCATCATCACGCCCGCCTTGGCGTACGTGCCCGTGTCTTCGATGCTCACGACCCGCGCGGTAATCCGGCCGTTGCCGGTCAGCGTCTGATAGACGTAGTGGAATTCGTCGGCATAGTTGTAGATGTTTTCCCCGGAGCCCTCGATCGTGAAGGTGCCGCTGTCGTACGCGGCGGTGCCCGCGGCGGCCACGGCGCCCACGTCCTGCGACTCCCACGGGTCGGGCAGCGGCTTGACCGTCACGTCGGTAAAGGTGCTGGTGTTGAGCACTGAATCGTTATGACTCGTCAGCGCCAAGCCGACGTAGACCGTGGAGCCCATGGTGATGGTGGTCGATCCCAGGGTGGTCCACGAGGTCCCATCCGGGGAGACCTGGGAAGTAAACGCGTCGCCGACGCGTGCGAGCTTCACCCAATACGGCGCCGTCACCGACGGACCCGTCGCGTTGGTGACCGCGGAGCCACCGGTCGTCGCGCGTGACTGCAAACGGGTGCCATTGCCAGGCGTGACCATGGTGAAGGCGTAGCGGGAGTCGGCCGCGAGCGACTCGCGGATCATCACGCCGGCCTTGGCCCAGTCATTGGTGTTTTCCAGGGTGGCCACCTGGGCAATAATCGAGCCGTCGCCGAGCAATTCCTGATAGACGAAGTGGAATTCGTCGGCCGTGCCCCAGATGTCCGCGCCGCTGGCGAGCACCGTGAACGTGCCGTCGTTGTAGCCCGCAGAGCCGGGAATGCCCACGCTGCCGACGTCTTGCGATTGCCAAGGGTCGGGAACGGTTTGATTGACGGTAACGTCGACCGTGCTGGTGACCGACAGTCCGCTGGTGTCGGTCATCGTCACGCGGAAAGTATAGTCGCCGGCCATGCCGACAGTGACGGTGGTGTTCTTCGCGGCGTTGGTGCGGTTAACACTGTAGGTCGGCGTGGGGGCGCCGGAGGGCTTTGAGGTAGCGGTCCACGTGTACGTCAGATTCGCCTCGCCGTGGTCGTCGGCGCCTAAGGCACTCAAAGTCGTGGTCGTCGCGCCGACGACGGGATTCGGCGTAGCGGAGGCCGCCTCGGCCACGGTCGGGGCGGTATTGGCCTCGGGCGTGATCACGAACGTCTCCGTGTTCAAAAGCGTGTCGTTGTGACTGCACGCCGCGAATCCGACGAGTACGCTGGAACTCATGCTGATGCTCACGGCGTCTCCCACTTGAACCCATCCGCTGACTCCATTCGGGGAAACTTCCCCGGCGAAGCTGCTGCCGTTGCGGGTGATCCGCAGATAATAGGGGGCCGTGATTCCTTCAAGGGATTGGCTCGTGCCGTTCGTATCGTAGGTGTAGCCGTTCGTTGATGATCGCCATGCGAATATCGCACTATGCGGCGAAAGATAGATCATCGCGTTCATGGCGTTGTCGGCCGTGGAGGCGCGGATCATCAAGCCGGCTTTGGCCCAATAGTCGGTGTTCTCCATCGAAGCGACCCGAACCGTATAGGAGAAATTGGTACTGTCGATGGTCTGGTAAACGTAACGGAAATGATCGTTTCTATTGTAGATATCGAAGCCGCTGCCCACGATCGTGAACGTACCGTTGTTGTATTTTGCGGCACCGGTTGCGCCCACCGAGCCGATGTCCGCGGTGAGCCAGGGCGTGGGCAAGGCGGAGGGCGCCGGCGCGGCGGCGAAAATAACCTCGCTGTCGCTCTTGGTGTTGGCATTGAAGGCCGTCACGCGGTAGTAATACTCGCCCATGGGCACGACGTTGTTGTCGGTGTAGTTCGTCGCGGTGAGCGTCGAGGTGAGCGTCGTATAGCTGGTGCCGTTGGTCGAACGTTCCACCTGATAGCGCGTCGCCCCCGCGACCGCGTTCCACGCAAAGGCCATTTGATAGGAGTCCTTGGTCGTGAACGTCAGTCCCGACAGGTCGGCAAGGCGCGTGGTGTTGGAGACCACCGTGGAGACGGCCGCGTCGCCGCTGCCGTCGAGGGTCACCACGCGATAGTAATACTGGGTAGCGGCCGTCAGACCCGAGTTAGTGAACGACGGAACGTTTTGGCCCACGGTGTCGACGGTCGTCCAACTGCTGGTGCCGTTGGGCGATCGTTCGACGCGGTAGCCCGTCTCGCCGCTGGCGTCCCGCCAGTCGATTACCAACTGCGACGAGCTGATGGAACTGACAGTGAGACTGCCGACGGGCCCGGCGCGGGGCGTGGTGTTGACGACATTCGAGGGTTGCGAAACGGTTCCACCGCTGCCCTGCGCCCGCACGCGGTAAAAATAAGGTTGATAGAGGGGCAATCCGCTTTCGGGGTCGGTCAGGGCCGAGTCGGTGTACGTGGTGACGCCGGCCGCCGTCGTGCCGACGGGCTCGTAGTTGATGCCGTCGCTTGAGCGTTCGATGCTGTAGCCCGACTCGCCGCTGATGTCGCTCCAAGAGAGGCTGATGCTGGAGGCGGTTTTGCCGGTTACGGTCAGACCCGAGGGGGCCGCCAGGCCGTTGAGTGTCGGCCCCGGGTTCAAGGTGCCCGACAGACTTACGCTCGTGAACGTGGCGACGTTGAGCTCGGGACCGAACGGGGAAGAGGCATAACCCTTGGAACTGACGTTGGAGGAGGAAACCAAGCCAATGTACACGGTATCGCCCATCGAGATGGTCCGTGATGAACCGACTGTCGTCCATGAGCTGCCGGTAGAAGAAACTTGGGCGGTGAATGAATCGTCCGAGCGGGTCAACCTGAGATAGTAAGGCGCCGAGGTGGAGGAACGGTAATAGTTCGAGGTGGTGCCGCCGGTCGAGGACCGATAGTAGAAGTAGGCCCGGGAAGAAGGGGCGAGTACCAGCGACGCGCTCTTGGCGCCCGAATCGAGCGAGTCGCGGATCATGATGCCCGCTTTCGCATTGTCGATCGAAGTGGTCTGGCCCGTCACGCGGACGGTAATCGAGCCGTCGCCCTGGAGCGTTTGATACAGGTATTGGAAGCTGTCGGCCCTTCCCCCGTCGTCCGAGGTCCCGATGTTGGAGTAGTCGTTACCGTCGTAGTAATATCCGGTGCCGGCCAGGGTGTACGTGCCGGAACTATACGTGGCGTAGCCCGGGATCGCGGGCAGTCCGACGCCCTCGAGGCTCCAATCGGCCGGCAGCGGATCGACGCGGACGTTGTACTGTCCAAGGTCGTCGTAATCGCCGTGACTTTCAGCGATGACGTAATACGTGCCGGCGGTCAGATCCAGGGTCAAATACTGATCGTTGACCATGCAGTAGGGCTGGTTCTCGGGATCGCCGTCTTCGGCGGCGATCAGCGTGCTCGAGGCGTTGTAGAGCGATATTTTCAAATCTACGCCGGCTCCGTATTCGCGTCCCGCCACGAGGGAGTACCGTCCGGCGCTGGTAACCGTGAACGAAAAGGCGTCGGCGTCGGTCAGCCGCTCGATGATGCCGGTGGCCGACCGCGTCGTGCCGTCGACGGTCATGGCGGTGGCGGTGCCGATGGTGCCGCCGTAATCGTCGGGCCGGAAACCGTCGGCCGACGAGCTGTTCGCGTCGATCAAACCGGCGATGTAGCTTACCTCGTCTTGGAGATACGAGGGTCCGCCGGGATTGACCCACGGGTCGGCATGCCAGTACGACCATTTATCGATGGTGGCGCCGCCGCCGCCCATGATCCCGCCGTGCAAGGAATCGAGAGGAAGCATAGGATCCTGGGTAAGGTCCCCCCAGACATCGTATTGTGCGGTGTGGCCGCATCCAAAGTTATGGCCCACTTCATGCACGGGAACCCCCGTCATGCCGTGGACGGTCCAATTGACGCCCGAATGCGATATCGGCTCGTCCTGCGGGAAGATGTCAAACGCCAGGCCGCCGCTGTCGTAGGTCGAGGTGATCACGTGCCAGGCCGTCGGCTGGTTGTAGACGTTCGGCTGGATCGTCGTGACGTCGATGTCGAACTGCGAGTAGAACGCGGCGGTGTACCGCCACACTTCATAGATGCCGGCCTGCTCCGAGGTGTTGAAGGTCGACGGATCCCCGTCATCGCTGTACGGGACCAAACCACTGGGGTCATACCCGTCGAAGTCGAGAAAGATCGCGGCCGGCGCGTCGCCCTCGAGAGGGTGGCTGTGGAGGATGGGCATGCCGTTGGGCAGCGTGTCGTAGCTCCCGGCTTGGGCTTCCAACAGGCCGTCCGCCAGGCCGCCCTCGGGCCACGTGCCGCTTAGCAGCATGCGCGGCTCCAAGAACTCAAGTCGTAACGACGACTTCTTCGCCAACCACATTCTCCGATCGCGGGACTTCCATAGGGGGCGACGCTTCATGGCATGCACCTCTCCCAGAACAAAGACGAGGAACCGTGTGGACGTATGACCAATCTCGCTCTTACCAGAACACGACCATCGTCCGGGGCCACGACGGTCGTCTCCTTTTGCCGTTGCTTCCTTGCGAGCGACGGTTCGGGCTGCGCGGCAACTCTCCCGAGGGCGGCGCGCACAGACACCACGAAACCCCCGGCATCAGAAGCCAGACCCATAAGTATCTCGACCGGGATTTCGCGGCATTGAGGCCAGGACGTGTCAGATCAGCCTACTAATAGTCTAAGGCGGCAGGCCGCTGGGTGTCAAGGAATTGACGGGCTTAGTCCGGGATGGCCAAACGCCTCGCAAAAGCTGAAAACTGAATTTCAAAACACGTTCTAAGACGTCGGACCCGTGCCGGCGGCACTACCGCCCGGCGGCACTCAGCGCGTCCAGATGCTCTTGAATCCGCCGGGCCAAGGGGCCTCGGGCCTCGGCCAGTGCCGTCTGATAGAAGATCTTCGCGGCGCCCTTCTTGCCCGCCTTCTCGGCCGCTCGGCCGCGCTCGAACGACTCTCGGGCCTTGCGCTGCCGGGCCGCCCGATCCGCCTCGCGCAGTCGCCGGGCCTCGGCTACACTCGGCGCCGGCCGCGCGGCGGAGCTCTCTCGGGCAGCGGCCCAGCCGGTGCGCTGCGAATCGGCGACTGATGCTCGGTCCGACGGACCGCGAAGCTCCAGCGGCTCCCCGGCCGAAAGATCGTGTACGGTGGCCGTGACCTGGCCGACGACGGCCGATTGCCGCCGGGCACCGGCCCGTGCCGTCGGCAATCCTAGCGGCGCGCCGAACTGCCGGTCTGCGACGGCCCGGCGCCCGAGACCACCGAGCACGGCCGCACCGCCGTCGGGCACCCAAACCGTGCCGCCGGTGGTGAACGTCTGATACGTGGGCAACTGGACGGTACCGCCGGGCAGCCAAGTCGGTCCCACCCAAGGTGCCGCCACGGGGTATCCGCCGACGACCGGATAGTAGCCGACCACAAACGGGCGCAGCCGGCCGCCGTGGAGGTACCCCGGTGCGCCGTCTCTGGTCGTCAGCACGGGCGTCTGTGAACCGAGACTCCGGCGACTGCCTTGTTCGGCGTGGAATTGGAAGAACCCGGTGCCCTGTTTCCCCCGCACGGCCCAGCCGCCCTGCATCCCTCCGCCGACCGCCTGGCCACGGACCGGAACACGCGTCATCGGACGGCCGAACGAGAAGTCCCAGCCCTTGCCGCGAACTGCCCAGGCAACGCCCATGCGCTCGTAGAAACTGTGACCGGCGGCCGCCTGCGGCGTGGCGACCGTGGTCTGCTGGGCGGCGGCCGGTCGGCCGTCGAGACACACCACGGCAGGCAAAAAGAAAAATGGGACAAGCTGACAAAGGAACCGTCGCATACGCTTCTTCCCTAGACTGAGATTAAGAGCCTATCCCAGAACCCGGCTGAACTCGTCATGCTGAGCGAAGCGAAGCATCTCAATCCCTTGAATGTCAACCAGATCCTTCGCTGCGCTCAGGATGACATGCATCGCCGGAGAAGGTTCTGGGATAGGCTCCAAGCTCGCCGCCTGTCATTGTACCGGGATGTGCACCGGCGGGACAAGCGTCCCGGCGCCCAGGCCTGCACTGCTTAGCGTCGAATCGAGGCCGAGAAATCGGGACTGTCTCGGTGAAGATAGGCGAGATAGTTGATCCGCGCCTCGGCTTTGGCCCGTTCGAAAGAGACGTCGACATCCAACAGACCCAACTCGTAGGCCAGACGGTCCGAGCGACCGCTGAGCAGGATACGCCGATCCAGCGGCACACGATTGGGCACGATCCGATTGACGTGCCGCACAATGTTGGTCGTGCAGTTGTTCGTCAACGTGTTGTAGAACTCGGGCCGCTCGGCCAGCTGGTTCACGCGGCGCATCACGTCGACCAGCAGTGTCCGCGCTTGCAACGGCGTGGCTTGCGTCCGATAGAGATAGACGTCGTTGAACCAGACGTTCGTCCGAAGCTGGATGAGATCGCGTTCGTCGCCGACGACGTACATCAGTTCGTAGCGGTCCAACAGACCACTCACCGGATCGTACGTTTCACCCTTCTCACGTCGAATTTCGACGCTGACGGCCAAATACTCGTCGCCTTCGAAACCGAAGCTGAGCATGGTATGGGCCAAATCGGGTGTCCCCGCAAAGGGAACCACGACAAAATCGACCGACTGAATGTCGCCAAGATCAAACGTTTTGTCGTAGTAATCGACTTCATAGGCGTCTTCGGCGATGTGGCGGAAGTTGCGGATGTTGCGAACCGTGACCCGATCGCCGTGAAGCTCGGCCCGCGCCAGCACCGCTTGCTCGGGAGTCCAGTCACGGTCGTTCGACGGGCGCAGCGGCAAAAGCAGCGG
This sequence comes from uncultured Planctomycetaceae bacterium, assembly GCA_964637625.1. GTDB lineage: Bacteria > Planctomycetota > Planctomycetia > Pirellulales > Thermoguttaceae > UBA11386. Next base: position 622 of record CAZWWC010000165.1, on the reverse strand, counting down.
AGGGGTCGACGGAGGGGTCAGCGCCGAATCGGGTTCCGAATAAGACCTCGGAGAGCCGAACGGCGCGCTGCGGCGAATACGTCGCGATCCGCGGCCGTCGTTGCCGCGCGGGCTCTTTCCCCTTTGTATAAACTCCCTCAGTGAAGTGAGCCGATAGGCCGTCGGCCGGGCCACGTCGACCGAAGGCGCTGCCGTGCAACCGGCCAACCCAAGGAGCACGACCGCACCAAGCACCCAACGCATCGTCCCGGAACCCCGGTGCCGCCATTTTCTCTCGGCAAGAGGGTTGCTCATTGGCATGATGGCCCAATCCCTGAGCGGTCAACACAGAAAACACCTCCCCGGCGTGGCAATAGAGGTTGCCTAGGGAAGATGGGCGAATGAAAAACCGTTTCAACGGGCGAAATCCGGCTGAATGTCGCGGTTGATAACCGAAACGACGGTCCAAGGCAAGAGATTTCTGGCTGGCTTTAGTACTCCATGACCTTTGATGTTGTGGGTGCCATGCCCACGCTTGTCGTGGGCATGCAGACTAAAAACGAAGCACATGCCCACGACAAGCGTGGGCATGGCACCCAATGCCGTTGCCGATTGCTGTTGGGTTTGTAATGGAAGGCATTGT
>CAZWWC010000164.1:0-9082 GCA_964637625.1 uncultured Planctomycetaceae bacterium | reverse complement strand
TCGACGAACTGTTCAACGACACGCGGACGTTGCTCTCAAAGCACCTCGCTCCCGAACCGATCGACGCCCTGGCCCGGGACGTGGCCGACGCCCAAAGAAAAGGCCCGGGCGCGGCGAAGCCGAGTCCGTAGCCTACCGACTTGCTGGCTCACCGAGCCGCGTTTAGTTGCGTTCCCCATTTGGGCCGAAGGCCTCCCGGCGCGCCGGGATTCACCCAGCCCAGGGCATCGCCCTGGGGACATGATGCGAAATCCCATTGTGAGCCGGGCCAACGGCCCAATGGTTCGCCAAAACGGTTGGCCCGTTGGGCCGAAAGGATCAAACGGTTAGCTCACCTCGTCCCCAGGGCGATGCCCTGGGCTGGGTGAAGCAGGCCCCTTCGGGGCGAAGTGCATTCGGAATCTTTGCCTCGGAGAGCACATTCTTCCGAGCACGGCTGGGCTTTTCCAGCAGTGGCACCCTACCGCTCCCTCACAGAGCGCGGCTCGGTAAGGGATACGCAACGAAAGCGATAATCCATCGATGGGCTCAACGTCGGGGACGAACGACTGCCCCGACGCAAGAGATGGCCAATCCGGCTAGCAAAAGTATTGCCAACGACGGGTCCGGAATGACGTGGATCGTAATGTTGTCGAAAAACCCTTCTGAACAGCGCATCTGGATTTCGTTGATTGGCCCGATTTCCGCCGACGAGACTTCAACCGTTTCCCATTCCAGGGAAGATCCCAAAAGAATACGGAGTGATCCGTCGCATCCGATGAAGTCAACAGAGTAGTTTTCCGGGGAGAGGCTGCTTGAGCCCCACATGCAGGCATCGACACTTGCATAGACGACTTCCTGACCAGGAGGCAACAGAAATGAAATTGCATCCTGCGCCGGTGCAAGCAAGAGTGCTGTACCGTATTCGGGCGAAGACGGAACATCGCGGAGTTCCCAATAGACCGGAGAACCGGGCTTAAGATATGGTGAAGCTGTAAACTGATGATTGAACGTGGGGTCACACCCCGGTTGGCCGTTCTCCTCGAAATCCTCGACATAGATCGTCATATCGGCCCGAGCGGCACCGGGGCCGGCGACGATAACCGCTCCCATGGCTACAACCAGAAACGACAATCGCAACATGAGCTCTTTTCTTGATGAAAGCCAAGAAGAATCCGCACGCCGGTCGAAGCGTGGATGAGAACTGCCCAAGAGCATCGCCACCGAAGCTGCCCTTTCTTGGAGACAGGCGGCCGTGCCCTGGCGAACCGCCTGGATGAGTCTTTAGCCTACCATTTTTGGCCGAACGTGTCAATGATCGGTCGCGTTGGGTGCGTCGTGACGTTTGAGCATGGCCACGTCCCGGCGCGCCGGGATGGCCATGGCACCCAGCACCACGCACGCTGACCGCTCCCTTACGGTCGCGGCTCGGTTATGGCTACGTCCTCGAAGAGGGCTTCGACGAACGGCTCGGGTTCGAACAGCGCAAGGTCTTCGGCCTTTTCGCCGACGCCGATGTACTTGACCGGCAAGCCGACCTGCTGGCGGATGGCTACGACCACGCCTCCCTTGGCCGTGCCGTCGAGCTTCGCCAGGATGATGCCCGTGCAGTGGACCGCGTCGGTGAAATGCTTGGCCTGCGAGATGCCGTTCTGGCCGGTCGTCGCGTCGAGCACGAGGATCACCTCGTGCGGGGCGTCGGGGATCTGCTTACCCAAGACGCGGTGGATCTTCGAGAGCTGCTGCATCAAGTTCTGTTGCGTTTGCAGTCGTCCGGCCGTATCGACGATGCAGACGTCGGCACCGGAGTCGATGGCCCGGGCGACGGCCTTGTGGGCGACGCTGGCCGGGTCGCTGTCCTGGGGGCCGGTGACGATTTCGGTGCCGAGCCGGTCGGCCCAAACGGTCAACTGCTCGACCGCGGCGGCGCGGAACGTGTCGGCGGCGCCGAGCACGACCTTCTGGCCTGCATCGATGAACATTCGCGCGAGCTTGGCGATCGTGGTGGTCTTGCCGCAGCCGTTGACCCCGGCGACCATGATCACGGTCGGCCCGGCGGTGGCAAACTTCACCGGATCGGCCTGTTGGGCCATGAGCGATTTTAGTTTTTCCTTGATCGCCCCGAGCACTTCGCTCATTTCGGCCACGCGGCCGCGATAGTTGGTGCGGATCTCGTCGACCGTTTCGTCGGCTGCCTGGACGCCCATGTCGGTCTTGACCAGCGTCTCGAACAGCTCATCGAGAAACGCTTCATCGACCAGGCGGCCTTCGCTCTTGAAGAGGTCGCGGATGTCGGTCTTCAGCAGGTTCGTGGTCTTGCTCAGACCCTTTTTAAGTTTGTCGAATAGGCCCATTTTTTGGAGACACTCGGAAAGGAGTTGGATCTTGGGTAAGACTTCAGCCGTTTGGCAAAGCCGGTTTGTGTAAGAAGGGAAAATTGGAAGTATCCTGGTCCTCCCGATGCATCGGGAGAATCAGGAATCTTTGCCGTCCGTCGCGCACAAGAGACAATTCCAATAGTCCCAAGTTTGGCTGGCTGATGCTGCAGCAGGTCATCCTGAGCGTAGCGAAGGATCTCGATTGTCCAAGGAGATTCTTCGCTGCGCTCAGAATGACACTGAATTCCCGTTTTTCCCTTCTTTCCTTTTTCCCTTCGCTTATATACCCGTAAGTATCTGCTATTCGTTTGCCGTTTGGACCAATGCATCGAGTACGCCGTTGACGAATTGGGCCGACTGGGCCGTGCCGAACCGCTTGGCCAACTCGATGGCCTCGTCGATGGCCACGGCGGCCGGGGTGCCGGCGCACAGGATCTCGTACGCGCCGAGCCGCAGTACGGCCCGATCCGTGGCCGCCATCCGATCCAGACTCCAGTTGGCCGCCGCACCGGCAATCGCCCCATCAATCTGGTCGCGGTGTTCCCGCACGCCGGCGACGAGCTCCCGGGCGAACTCGGCCGCCCGGGGATCGGCGAGTCGCTCGTCGATCATTCCGTCGTCCGGCGCCGGATCGGCCTGGGGATGAAGATCGTCTTGATAGAGCACCTGGAGGGCGAGCTGTCGGGCTTGAGTGCGTGTGGCCACGGGGCCCTTCCTCCCATTTTGAGCTTATCCCGGAACCGATTGACGGTATTGGGTGGCGCGGGTCTGAGTCCCGGCGCGCCGGGAAAGGCCCGGTTCTTCACGCTCTGGGCCACCGCTTCGCTATGGCCCAGGCACCCGGATGCTGGTTCTGGGATAGGCTCTCTACGGTCCGAGTTGTTTCAACAGGTTGACCATTTCCAAGGCGGCCAGTGCGGCTTCGCTGCCTTTGTTGCCAAGCCGGGCCTCGGGCCGATCCTTGCCGCGCGAGCCGGGCTGACCGCCGCTTCGGGCGATCGCCTGCTCGAGCGTGTTGCAGGTGAGCACACCGAAAATCACCGGCAGGCCGTGGTGCATGCCCAACTCAGCCATCGCCAGGCTGACGGCCCGATTAATGTGCTCGTCGTGTGTCGTCTCGCCGCGGATCACGGCGCCAAGACCGAGGATCGCGACGTGGTCCCCGCCGGCGGCCAAGGAGCCGGCAACGGTCGGGATTTCGAACGCGCCGGGCACCCAATAGACGTCGATTTGATCCTCGGCGACGCCGTGCTTGGCGAGCGTTTCGACGGCGCCCTCCAACAGACGCGAGGTAATCGTATCGTTGAATCGGGCGACGACGATCGCAAAGCGACCTTCGGTGGCTTCTGGTTTTCCTTCGAAAACGTTCACGGCATTGTAGGTCGGGTCGTGACCCGGCATTTGAGAAATTCTCTTCCATTCTCTGGGGCAGCGCTTCGCTATGCCCCAGGCACCCGTCGCTTTGGTACTCAGCACTGCTGGGCAAGCCAGCAGTGGCACCTATGTGTCTTCTCTACTCTAAAGGGGACAGTCCCATTTTTGCTCCGCTGCGCTCCGCAAAAATTGGGACAGTCCCCTGCCTGCTGCCTACTGCTTCATGTTCATGCTCATGAGGAATTCGGCGTTGGTCTTGGTTTTGCTCATCCGGTTGACCAGGAGTTCCATGGCCTCGGGCGGGTTCATTTCGTTGAGCACGCGTCGCAACGTACACACGCGGCGATGTTCCTCGGGATCCATCAACATTTCCTCGCGTCGGGTTCCGCTCCCGTTGATGTCGATGGCCGGCCAGATGCGCTTGTCGACCAGGCGGCGATCGAGCACGATTTCGAGGTTGCCGGTGCCCTTGAATTCCTCGAAGATCACCTCGTCCATGCGGCTGCCCGTATCGACCAGGGCGGTGGCCACGATGGTCAGCGAGCCGCCCTCCTCAACCTTGCGAGCCGAGCCGAAGAACCGCTTGGGCCGCTGCAGGGCGTTGGCGTCGACGCCTCCGGAGAGGATCTTGCCCGAGTGAGGGCATTCGGCATTCCACGCCCGGGCAAGCCGCGTGATCGAGTCGAGGAAGATGAGCACGTCGTAGCCGAACTCGACCATCCGCTTGGATTTTTCCAAGACCATTTCCGACACTTGAATGTGCCGGGAGGCCGGTTCATCGAACGTCGAGCTGATGACTTCGCAATTGGGTCCCTTGACCTGGCGTTCCATGTCGGTGACTTCCTCGGGCCGCTCGTCGATCAGGAGCATGAAGACGTAGAGATCCGGGAAGTTGGCCAGCGCGGCCTTGGCCATGCGTTGCAGGAGGATCGTCTTGCCGGCCCGCGGCGGGCTGACGATGAGCCCCCGCTGGCCGAAGCCGACCGGCACGATCAAATCGACCACCCGAGTGCATACCTCGTCGGTGTCGTACTCCATGACGATGCGCTGGTCGGGGTGCAGCGGGGTGAGATCGTCGAAGGCGATTTTTTGGGCCAGGAGGTTCGGATCCTGGTAGTTGATCGCCTCGACGCGCAACAGGGCGAAGTAGCGTTCGTTTTCCTTGGGCGGGCGAATCTGCCCGGAGACGGTCGACCCGGTCCGCAGGCCGAACCGCCGTATCTGGCTGGGCGACACGTAGATGTCGTCGGGACAGGAGAGGTAGTGATAGTCGGGGCTGCGCAGGAAGCCGAACCCATCGGGCAGGATCTCCAGCGTTCCCTCGCCGTACATGAGCCCGTTGAGTTTCACCCGCTCCTTGAGAATCCGGAAAATCAGGTCCTGCTTCTTGATGCCGTGATAATCGCTGAGGTTTTCCTTGCGGGCTTCCTCGATCAGCTCGGGCATCGTCAGGCGCTGCAATTCGGCGATGTGGGTGTCGTCGGAATGCTTGATCTGTTCGTAGCGTCGGTCGTCCTCGTCTTTTCCGTGGAGTTCCCGTTCGACGATTTCCTCGGCCAAGGAGAGGGGTTCCTCGTCGTCGAAGGCGGACCGGATTTCTTCGTCCGGTTTCGGGGAGTTCCGTTCCTTGGGACGGTGTTCTTGGGCACGGCGGCCGGTTTTGTTTTCTCTTGCTGCCATGTTCTCGCTCCTGAGGAGACTTTAGGATTGGCCGAGCAATGACTGGCAGTCCACCCGGGGCGCCCTGTGCGACGCCGCTTTCGTATTGGGTTTCTTCATGGCAGTTCTTGCCCACAATCCCAAAGTATGTGGGAGCACGCGACCGTGGTCCGGCGTGGAGGCAAAGAGGTTGTGCCAGCCGCTAGTGCTCTGTCACAGCAATTTTTTCGGGTGCCACGGGCATCTTGCCCGTGCTTTTGCCCAAGAGCACTGGCGAGACGCCAGTGGCACCCTACCCGAAACTGTCGTTGTGACAGACCGCCAGTGTCGTCCACGGTTCTTGTGCTCTCGGTGGTAGTTCGACACGCGAAAGGTGTCAACGGAGGGTAAACGTTGTCGACAAACGGAACGAGGCATCCGCCGGCGCGTGGCAACACGTTCCGGGGAGGAAATGGAAAAAGTGGGGGGGATACAGTCAACCGACCAGCGAATGCCAAAAACGCTCGACTTGAGCTTGGGTGGACTCAGGAGAGCCGGTATTGTCTATTACCACATCGGCACGGGCTCGCTTGTGGTCCAACGATTTCTGGACGTCCTCACGAGCCGTAAAATCCTCCTTGCTCCAACCCCGCGACTCCGCTCGCTCTTGGCGCAACCGGCGCGGCGCATCCACAAATACCACTTTGTCACATAATTCGTCCCAACCGGCCTCGCACAACAACGGGGCGTCCAAGACGGCGACCTGACATGCTTGCTTCGCCAGGGCCTCGGCCCGACCGTGAAGCGCGCGGCCGATTCTCGGATGCATCAGTTGCTCGAGGGTTGCTCGTTCTCGGGGGCCTTCCGGGGGTGGGGCAAACACAATTTCGGCCAGCCGGGCTCGATCCACGTGTCCGTTGGCGCCGAACACCTGCCGACCCCAGCGCGCTTCGATGGCCGTCTCGACCTCGGGCATTTTCAGCACTTCATACCCGGCCGCGTCCGCCCCCAGCACTCCCGCTCCCAATTGTTCGAATTGTCGGGCGACCAGGCTCTTGCCGCTGGCCACGCCGCCGACCACTCCGATGATTTGCATAACAGTTGTGTTATCAGGCAATGCCCTGAAAAACCTTATGTATCACCACGAAGGACACGAAGAACACGAAGTAGGTCAAATAGGTAGGGTGCGTGCTCGCACGCAGCAGGTCATCCTGAGCGCAGCGAAGGATCTCCTTGGACAATCGAGATCCTTCGCTGCGCTCAGGATGACAAAGCCGGGTCTCAATAGAACCTGGGACTACTGACTTTGATCAATCCTACGTCCTTCGTGCCCTTCGTGTTCTTCGTGGTGAATCAAAACTCCGTGACAGCAGCTATTGGTCCAGCGGTCGGGCGTCGGCCCAATTGGGGCCGGCCTTCACGTCGACCTTCAGGGGAACGTTCAACGCGCCGGCGGCGACCATCTCGTCGGTAACCAGCTTGGCCAGTGGTTTGAGCCTTTCGGTGGGTACTTCAAAGATAAGTTCGTCGTGGATTTGCAGCAACATCCGAGCGGGAAAGGCCTCTCGGGCGAGGCGCGCATGGATCGCGATCATGGCTTGCTTGATCAGATCCGCCGCCGAGCCCTGGATGACGGTGTTGATGGCTGTCCGCTCGGCTTGGTTCCGTTGTCGAGGCGCATCCGCGCGGACGCCGCGAATCGCCCTACGTCGACCGAGAATAGTACTAACATACCCGGTCTGTACACAATCCGCCAGTATTCTTTCGAGGAATTCTTCGATCCCGGGATACCCCTCGAAATAGGCATCTATGAATCGGGCCGCCTCCTCACGCTCGATGCCCAATTGCTTGGCCAGTCCGAACGGACTCTGCCCGTAGATCACGCCGAAATTGACCGCCTTGGCCTGGCGACGCATCGGGGCGGTCACTTCGCCCAGCGGCACGTCGTTGACTTGGCTGGCCACACGGGCGTGGATGTCCTCGTCCCGGGCAAAAGCCTCGCACAGCCGCCGGTCGCCCGAGAAATGGGCCAGCACGCGGAGCTCGATTTGCGAATAATCGGCTGCCAACAATTCCCATCCCTCCTCACCCGGCATGAAGGCCGAGCGGATCTCGCGGCCCTCCTGGCCGCGGACCGGGATGTTCTGCAGATTCGGATCGCTCGAGCTCAGCCGGCCGGTGGCCGTGACCACCTGGTTGAACGAAGCGTGCACGCGCCGGGTCACCGGATGGATCATCTCGGGCAGGGCGTCGACATACGTGCTCTTGAGCTTCGCGTATTGGCGATATTCGATGATCTTGGCCGGCAGCGGATGCTCCTGGGCCAATTCGGAGAGCACCTCCGCGTCGGTGCTTGGGCCGGTCTTCGTCTTCTTCAGAACCGGCAATCCCTGCTCGGCGAACAGGACCTCCTGAAGCTGCTTGGGCGAGGCGATGTTGAAAGCTCGGCCGGCCAGCTCGTAGATTTCGTTCTCAACCTCGTCCAGCCGCCGGCCGTAGCGCCGGCTCAACTCGGCCAGACGCTCGCGGCTGACACGGATGCCCTGGAATTCCATCTCGGCCAGGATCTCGACCAACGGCAATTCCAACTCGACGAAAAGCCGATCCAAGCCGGTCTCGGCCAGGCGTTGCTCCAGAATCGGACGCAATCGCCAGGGCAACAGCGCGTCTTCACACGCATAGTCACACACCGCTTCGACGGGCACCTCGTCCATCCGCTTCTGGTTCTTGCCCTTGCCGATCAACTCACTGATCTTCGTCGTCGTGTGATTCAGGTATCGCGCGGCCAACTCGTCGAGACTGTGGTTACGCTCGCCCGCGTCGAGCAGGTAGCTGGCGATCATCGTGTCGAAGGCCAGTCCGGAGAGCCTGATGCCCGCGCCGCGCAACACGATCATGTCGTACTTCAGGTTCTGGCCGATCTTTTGGACGTCCGGATTCTCCAGCACGGGCCGCAGGACTTCGGCCGTCGTTTCCGGGTCCAAGCACGGCTCGCCCTTGGGAGCACGCACCGGCAGGTACCAGGCCTCGTCGTCGCGCCAGGCGAACGAGTAGCCGACCAGCTCGGCCCAACGCGGCCAAAGATGGGTCGTCTCGGTATCGAGCGAGATGCTTTTCTGCTTCGACAATTCCGCGACGAAGGCCTTGAGGGTTTCAGGCGAGTCGACCAGGCGGTAGCGTGCTTCGAGTGCCGGGGTCTCGTCGGCCGGGTCGGGGCCGCCGGAGAGCGCCTCGACCTGGTCGACCAGCCGCTTGATGCCGAACTGGCGAAACAGCGTCAGAAGCTGCTCGCGATCGATCGGGCCGGCGCGGCCGCCTTCCCAGTCGATCGGAACCGGGACATTCGCGTCGAGGCGAACCAACTGTCGGCTGAGCATCGCCACAGCGCGACCGTCGAGGAGATTCTGCTTGCGCTTCGTGCCCGAGACCTCCCCGGCGTGGTCGAGCACGCCTTCGAGCGTGTCGTACTTTTGCAGCAACTCGCCGGCGATCTTCGGTCCGATCAAGGGGACGCCCGGCACATTGTCGGTCGAATCGCCGACCAGGGCCTGAAAATCGACGACCTGGCGAGGTTCAATGCCCCAGGTCTCGACCAGGGCGTCGCGGTCGGTGATCTCGTCTTTACGGACGTTGTAGAGTTTCACCCGATCGGTGATCGACTGGCGGCAATCCTTGTCGCTGGTGACCAGATAGCACTGGCCGCCGAGCCCGTC
>CAZWWC010000163.1:0-9099 GCA_964637625.1 uncultured Planctomycetaceae bacterium | reverse complement strand
AGTACGCATTTCTGCAGCGGCAGGCAAGCTGCCGCTGGCACCCACCCGGAAAAACTAATGTGACAGAGTACTAGCCGTCGGCCACCCCCCTATCCATCAAGACTAGTCTAGCCCTCGGATTAAGGCAACGCCTTTCAGCTCGGCCCACCACCCGATGGGAACGCGCGCCCCCCGTTGCTCCTCGGCGTAACTTGTATCGGTCGAGTACTGTTCAGCGGAATCCTAACTCAAGGCATTGTCGTGCCTTACACTCTTCGGCGCAACGCCCCAAGGTGGTACCGGGAGATGCGAATCATGGTGCTTTGCCTTGCGTCGGATGTTGCCGTGACCCGCCCGCCCCCATGGTTCCCATGCCCGGCAGGAATGGTATAATCCAGGCTGAGTAGTTCCAAGTTTGGCCGGCTGACACCGCAGCAGGTCATCCTGAGCGTAGCGAAGGATCTCGATCCCGGCGCGCCGGGAGGGAGATTCTTCGCTGCGCTCGGAATGACAAAGCCGGATCTCAATAGAACTTGGAACTACTGAGGCTCCGATCTGTCGGGGTATCCACCGGCAACACCTCTTTCGGTCGGGAGAAGCCCTGGATGGCAAAGTCTAAAAAGAAAGCGGAAACCGTCTTCTTGGTGTGCGAAGAGACGGGCGATTACAACTACACCCTTCGGCGCAAGCCGGGCGGCGAGAAGCTCCAACTGAAGAAGTATTGCCCTCGGCTCCGGAAGCACACCATGCACGTCGAAAAAAAGAAATAGCCCCGTCTGGCGCGGCTTGCCCGGCGCCATACTCCCCGCGCCCGGGCGACCGGTTGGCTGCGCGGTCGGTGTCTCCATGGCCAAACGCTGGCGAATACAACCGCACGATCCCGACCGGATTGCGGCGCTGGCTCGCGCGGCGAACATTCCACCGGTCGTCGCCGGGTTGCTTCTGAGTCGCGGCATTTCCGATCCGCGCATCGCGCGGCAGTTCTTGACGCCGAAGCTCTCCTCGCTCCACGATCCAGTCGACTTGCCGGGCTGCACCGAGGCGGCCGAGCGAATCCACGCGGCCATTGTCGCGCGTCGCCGCATCGTGATCTACGGGGACTACGACGTCGACGGCATCACCGCAACGGCCCTGCTGTTGCAATGCATCCGGATGCTCGGCGGCAACGTCGGCTATTACGTGCCTCATCGTGTCGACGAAGGTTACGGGCTGAATCACGAGGCCATCGAGACGCTCGCCGAGCAGAAGACGGACGTGCTGGTTACGGTCGACTGCGGGATCGGCAGCGTCGACGAAGCGGCCACCGCGGCCCGCTGCGGCGTGGAGTTGATCATTACCGATCACCACGAACCGGCCGAACCGTTGCCCAAGGCCGCCGTGCTGGTCCACCCTCGATTGCCGGGCACGACCTATCCCTTCGGCCAGCTCAGCGGCTCCGGCGTGGCCTTCAAGCTGGCTTGGGCCCTCTGCCAGCAGGCCAGCCAGGCGCGGCGCGTCGGACCGCGGATGCGAACCTTTCTGCTCGAGGCAACCGGCCTGGCCTCGCTGGGTACCGTGGCCGACATGGTGCCGTTGGTCGACGAGAACCGCGTGCTGGTGACCCATGGGCTCGCAAGCCTCAAAGAGCGCCCCACGCTGGGGTTGGCCACGCTGATGCGCTCAGCCAAGCTTGGCGAGAAGGCCACACTCAGCAGCGAGGACATCAGTTTTGCGATCGGTCCGCGTCTGAATGCCGCCGGGCGACTCGGCCAAGCGCAACTGGCCGTTGAATTGCTCGTGACCGAGCGCGCCGAGCGCGCGGAGGAGTTGGCCGACTATCTCGAACAGCTCAACTCCGACCGGCAGACCCTCGAACGACGCATCCTGCTGGCCGCGGGCAAACAGGCCAAGAGTCAGTTCGACCCGGCGGCCGATCCCGCACTGGTCCTCTCCGACGACAATTGGAACCCGGGAGTCATCGGCATCGTTGCCGGGCGACTCGTCGAGAAGCACCATCGGCCGGTCGTGCTGGTGGCCTGGGACAAGTTCGACGCCAGGCCGGGCATCGGTTCGGCGCGAAGCATACCGGGTTTCAATCTCTACGACGCACTGCGAGCCTGCCGGCAACACCTGGTCGGTTTCGGTGGGCACGCGGCGGCCGCGGGCCTGAAGATCGAGCGACGCAATCTGCAAGCCTTTCGTGAAGCTTTCTGCGACCATGCCGCGGCCGAAATAACCGAAGGGCAGCGAACGGCCGAGCTGTGGATCGATGCCGAGGCGCCCTTGAGCGCCTTCACCCTGCAAACGGTCAGGCAAATGGAACAGCTTGCCCCGTTCGGACAGGGCAACCCGCGCCCCATGGTTTGCAGCTGCGGCGTTCGGCTGGCCGAGCCGCCACGTCCGATGGGCACCGGCGGCCACCATCTTTCACTGCAACTCGTACAGCACAACGTGCAGCTTCGCGCGGTGGCTTTCGGCGCGGGCGATCGGGCCGACGAACTGGCCGATCTTGAGGGCCCGATCGACGTCGCCTTCCGCCCGGTGATCAACGCGTTCCGCGGCCGGCAGAGCGTCGAGCTGCATCTGGCCGATTGGAAAAGAGTGAAGTGAGAAGTAAGAAGTCCGAAGTACGAAGTGAGAAGTGAATGACGTCGCGCGATCCATCTTGCGTTGATTAACTGAAGAGGGTGAAGCACCGGTTCATACCGGCAGTCTACTAACATGGCTTCCGGGCAGGCACGGCGCGCCGCAATCTTTTGAATAGTCACGAAGAACACAAAAAGGCACGAGAACCGGATTGCACACCCGGACTTCTTCGTGCCTTTTCATGTTTTTTGTGGCAATTGGGTTTGGCGTACCGGCTCAGTAGGCCATGGTGAACCCGCCGTAGAAGGTTCGTCCCGGGCCGGCCGGCAGCGTGTTGATCAGCCCCCGCTGGAACTCCGTGTGGTTGATCGGCTCGTTGAACAGATTCTGGATCAGGAACTGAAGATTCATTTGCCGGTTCATGTGCCAGTGGAAGCGGCGGTTCAGGTCGAGCGTCATGTTGAGGCTCGCCAGATGGTACTCATCCGGTTCGGGATTGACGTGCTCGGCCGTGGGAGGAACACCGCGGGCTCCATAGAACACGTCCATCAGCGCGACGTGGAAGCCACGGTCGTTATGGTAAGCCAGCCCCATCTTGGCCATCCAGATGGGCGCGTAGGTTACGTTGTGCGCACCATTACGGGTATTGTTCTGGTAGCTCACCGAGCCTAGCCATCGTAAGTGCTCGGAAAGCCGCCACTCGTTTTCCAGCTCCACGCCCTGAAACTCCATGCTGCCGAGGTTCACGTACGTTTCCGGAAATGTGCCGACCCGGGTAATCACGTCGAACACATCGCTGTGGAAATAGGTCGCCGCAAAGCGAAAGTCGTCGGTGTGATACGCCAACTGGACATCGAACGTCTGGATGACCTCCGGCACGAGGTTTGGATTGCCCTCCACGACAATCGCTTGAATCGATCGCTCGATCTGATACGGTGAGCGGAAGGCCTGGCCATAGAGGAATTTGGCGGTCCAGTTGTCGCTCAGCGAGGCAATCGCGCCCGCGCGGGGAACGATTCCGCCGCGTATCACACCCGGCATGTTTCCTTGCATTCCGCCGACCAGCTTCAGCTGGTCGGTTACACGGTAGTCGAGCTGCATGTAGGCGCTGTACCAAATTTCTCGGAACCAGGCAATGGGCACAAACGGTCTCATGACGGCGCCGCCGGTGTGGATGTCGGTCACACCGCCGATCATGAAGTCCATACCGTCCCACAGTTCAGCCCGATAGGTTCCTTCCATCAGGAAGCTGTGCGCGGGAGCGATGAACGGAACGTCTTGCGTGGGCGTCGACAGAACACTCGGAAACTCGGTCCCCGCATAGTTGTAGGTGAAATGCAGGTCAAGGCTCCGCTTCTGCTCGAACTCAAGGAGGTATCCGAAGTCGAGGAAGACGCGCCGGGCATCGAGCTGCAGCGAAGGCCACTCGACGGAGGAGCCGACGATGTCCGAAACCGCGTTTGCGACGAACACGTTGGCGGTGAATCCCTGGTTGCGATACATGGCGAACACGCCGATGTTGTCTTCGCCGTAAAGACACGTGTCGTTTATGAACGGATCCTCCAAGGTAGCCGTGAAGGGCCAGCCCTTGGACCGGTCGTACGTGGCTCCGCCGTAATATCCTCGTGTTTCGCTTCCGTTGCCCATGCCCATGGAGTACGACTGCCAGCCGTACGAGCCGCTGAGCACCGAGGCGTGCAACGTCGGCTTCTTGGGGTTCTTCGTGACGACGTTGATTACCCCGGTAAACGCATTGGTCCCATAAAGGACGGACCCTGGGCCTCGTATCACCTCGATGCGCTCGATTGTATGAATCGGAAAGGCCGTGTACATCGAGACGTTGATTCCTCCCATGGTGGTGTCCCGGAACGGCCGCCCATTGATCAGCACCAGCACGAGGTTGTCTTCATGCTTGCGGAGATCACCGCGTATGCACGCCACGTTCCGGCGAAGCATGAAACTGCCCGTCATGTAGACACTCGTGGCCCACTCGAGCACTTCGTACAGGTTTTTGGCTCCGAACTCCTCGATGTCCTCGGCCGTGATCACGTCGACAATGCCCGCCGCTTCGGAGGCTTTTTCGAGTGTTTTGGAGACGCCCTCGACGACCGGATCGGTCATCGTGGACTCTCGCACCGAGATTTTGCCCAACGATTTGAGATCGAGATCGAGCATTTTGTCGATTTCGGATTTGTCGTCGTCAGGTGCCTTTGATTGCGCAGCGTCCGCCTGCTGGCCGGGTGCCGCGCCGCTGGGCAAGGGAGCAGGCCCTAGGTCTTCTGCCAGAAGAGGCATCCCGGTGAAGAACCACACAACGGCTAGAATGCCGGACACATTTCTTCCACAAAACATCCTGCGCATTGCCTTTCCCTCCGTAACGGCAATTCACTACGAGGCTGCCATAAGAGCCTCAAGCCCGGACAGGTGGCAAAGAACTCCGTTCACCTCGACCGCGCGGCGGGTCAACCTGCGGATACTCGGATTGACGAACCCGGCGCGTACCGCCCCACGGCGCAACTGCCGGGTCCCAAGCGGGGAACCGCGCAGCCGGCACCATTCACCTACGGCTTATCAGATGGATAATCGGTACACAACGTGCTGTGGCTCGAGAGATGACGCCGAGGGTCAGTCATTCCAGCCAATCCTCAGGGTCGCACATAGACGATACACAGCGCCTTGTCGGAATCGTCTGCCGTCGTATGTTCTCGCCTCTCGGCGTTTCCTACGGCCGGACAGATGGACACGCGGCGCGCAGGACGTAGTCCACTCGAATCACGCAAACTTCACGTACCTGATGTCCAGACTGGCGATTTCAGGCAAGAACGCACGCCGTGGCAGGAGGACCTCGGGGCGAGTCGTCGCCCACCCGGTATTGCGTCATCCCAGGGCGAGCGAATGGACAATCGGCACAAGGCCCTTGTGCCGGAAGAACACGGCGGGAAAGCGGGGGTCCCGAATAGAGGAAGAAGCGGCAAATGGGGGGACTTGGGCAAGCACTAGTGGCTAAGTCCTGGGGCCACTTTTCTCCGGGCTCCGGACATGGCTCACAGGAGTATATCGCCCATGTCTACGCCACGGTCAACACGAGACATGGAGCCGTTAGGAGTATTCCATGCGCGGAACACGAATAGATCTGAGACGCCACGGCTAAGCTGGGCGACATTGCCACGAGGCGACAATGGCGTTAGAATACAACGTTTTCGCACCCAGCGGGGCGTAGCTCAGCTTGGCTAGAGCGCTGCGTTCGGGACGCAGAGGTCGAAGGTTCAAATCCTTTCGCCCCGACTTGATTGGACGAGAAGCCCTTCGGCGAGAACGTCGAAGGGCTTTCTCCATATAGGGCAAAGACTTACGTCGTCGAGACGAAAGTTCAAACAGGTGATTTCCAAGATTCGTCGCTTCGCTGCATAATCCGACGTAACCCATTTGTCAGTAAGGACTTCCGAAAGTTCAAACGCTTTTACCGCAATGTCCGCGTCTTCGTCATGTCCACGGTTCAACGCCTCGATCTGCAAAGTGAGGACTGCGGCCCGATCTCGTAGTTCTGTGCTCTTCGCCGCGTAGGTCTCGGCCTCGACTTCGTCCAGGATGCGAAGGTTCAAGAGACGGTCTTTCTGCCCCTCCAGAAGTGATAGCTGCCGCTGCAATTCGGACCGCTGTTCGCGGGTCTGATCCTGTTCCTCCCGCGTTCTGGCTCGCAGCACCCGATGGACCCAATCCCGAACCTCTTCGTCCTCGATTCTCAGCTTCTCGAACAGAGCGAGCACCTGTTGGTCCAGGTTGGCTTCGGTGAGACGGATTCGAGGATGGCCCTTTCTGGTGTACTTGGAGCATCGGTAGTACACGTAGTCCCGCTCCCCACACTTCGTCTGCTTGGTCTTTCGTTCCCCGGTGATCGGGTGGCCACAGTGGGTGCATTGGATGAGGTCGCTCGCGTAGGTCAACTCGTGCGTTCGGTAAACCTGCCCGCCCAACAGCACTTGAACCCGATCCCAGGTTGAACGGTCTACGATGGGCTCATGCCTGCCCGGGTACCATTGGCCCTTGTGCAGGATTTCACCGATGTAGGCCCGGTCGTGCAGGATGGCGTGGAGCGTGCTGCGTGGGAATCGGGGGATTGAATCCCGATACAGGAGCCCTTCGGCTGCCAATCGTTCGACGAGCATATCCAGCGTGCAATGGTGGTAGGCGAATAGCTCGAAGATTCGGCGTAGCTTCGGGGCATTGATGGGGTCGATTTCCACAATGCCCGGCCGTCAATGCGGACATTGCGGTATCCGTAGGGGGCCTTGCCCACGAACCATCCCTCTTCGACTCGGCGAGCCAGGCCCTCTTTCACGTCAAGGGACTGCTGTTCGGTGTAGAACGATGCCATGCTGGCCAACACCCGACGTTGCATCCGGCCAGCTGGCGTGTTTTCAGTCGGTTGTGATACCGAAATGAACTCCAGGCCCAGTTCAGATTTCAATCGCTCAAGCTCGCCGTAGTCAAACAGGTTGCGGGCCGCGCGGTCTACCTTGTAGAACAACAACCCCGTCAGTTCCTGGGCGTGCTTTTTCGCATATGCCAGCAATTCCTTGAACGCTCGGCGTTCATCGCGCTTTGTCGCGGTTTCCGCGATTCGGAACAGCTTGACGATGGTCCCGTCCATGCGCTGGGCATAGTGACGCAATGCATCTTCCTGAACGTCCAACGAAAAACCCTCTCGCTGCTGTTCGCGGGAGCTAACACGCGCAAGAGCAACATACCGCTTCACGGTTGCACCTCCGAAGTGTGTCAAAGAGACGCCCAGTACTGACGATTATGTCCAGGGCGTCACGGGTAGTCAAGTTTCCGTTGTAATACGGTTGCCAAACGCGGAGGGTGTCGGCCAAGAGTTCCGGCGTCACCCAGCGCGGTGCCCCTGCCGGAACGGCGAGGGTCGTCGAATTGTCGCCATTTGTGTGTATTCTATCTGTCATGGCATCCTTGTGAGTCTGGACCCCGATCAAGAAGAGAGGGTTTTGCTCAGCGCGGCGCGTGGGCCAAATCGGCTGGCGGCCGCTATCGCTGCTGATGATGAGAAGACGCCGCAAAGGTCGGGGTATTGCCTTGCGACACTGCCCGGCTGCGTGAGAGAGCGAGTGCCGCGCTTCCGTGCACGGCTCCCACCTACAACCGCATTTCAAGGATCACGCATATTGTCCTCGTTCCTTCGAGAACAGAGATGCCTGCATTGACCGACTATCGGTACGCTGGGCGCAGGCCGAGGCGTTCGGGGTTCGTGTTGCGGAGCTCGCGGTACTGGGCCGGCGTGAGCGTGCGGACGTCGATCAGGCCCTGCTGCTTCCTGGCGGACCCCGTCGTGGACTTCTTGGGAACAGCCGACTTCTGGGACGCACTGGATGCAAACAGATTGCCGTAAGCCTCGGGCAATTCCTTCATCCGTTTGACGGCCTCCTCGGGTGTCTTTCGTACAGTCGTTGGCCTACCCGTCTTGGGGTCCGTTTCTGGGAATTCGACCACAGCCTCGAACTGGCCCGTGGGTTTGTCGGTTGCCTTGTCGGTGATCTCGACCAGCGTGGTCATCCCGCGGAGCAGGGTAATCACCTGGTCGGCGTTAAAGGCACCCTGTGTGATGGCTGCGTCCTTGAGTGCGCGAGAGACGGTCGCGTCCTTGTAGCGACGCTCCCATTGCCGGGCCTCTTGCTCCGCGGCGGCAATGCGCTTTTCGAGCTGTTCGACGTTGGAGTCTTTGCCGTTCATGAGGAGATCCTTTTGAGAGAAGAGTGGAAGGGGGATACAGTGCGGGGAACATCCCCGCGGCGAGTCTTCAATTGCAGGCCGCCACGACGTTGCGGGTTCGCCACTCCGGCTTGGGGCAAATACCCAGCCAGAGGACCGCGCGCGTGGTGGGGTCGATGTCAAAATCGGTTTCCACGATTCGGCAACCGTTGCGTCCTCTCTGGCTCGGCTTCGTGGCACGGTCTTTGATGAGGGTAGGCACGGCCGATCGCAGCTCGTTGCCAAAGGGTCCTTCGCCGAGCGGCTGCAGGGCCCGACCTTCGGTCCAAAGCTGGTATATCCGATAGAGCGCGGTGGCCTGGACGCCTCGGCCTAGATCCACGCGGCAGCACTCCTCGATGAAGGCCCGCAACGGGGCGGCTTCGGCAAGAAGTTGGGCCAGTTCGTCGCGAGTCGACCGGCACAGGATGAACTGGCCTTCGGCCTCGTAGAGGGTTCGCAGACCTCTCAACGCCCAAAGCAGGATGCCCGGGTACTCGGCCGCCAGTTTTTCGGCCAATTGGGTATCCTCCTGACCGACGAACGACTTGGTGAATTTGAGCGGCAACATCCGGGCGTGCAGCGCGCCGGAGTTGTCGGGCAGGGCCACGAAATGGTTCGTCTGCATGAGGATCTTCATTTTCAGCCGCACCGACAGGTTGGGGATGTGCTTTCGATCGACGGTCACCAGGTCGCCGCCGGTAATGGCCTTGAGCCTCGCGATGATTTCCCGGTGTTTTCGGGGCAGATCGATTTCCGGCACAATGGCCAGACGCTTTCCGATCGCCTGTT
>CAZWWC010000162.1:0-9116 GCA_964637625.1 uncultured Planctomycetaceae bacterium | reverse complement strand
TGGTGTTTTGGATTACGGCCGAGCTTGCGGCCCTTCTTTCGATGTCGCATCGTTCCGGTCTGTCGTGTGCAGAGTGAAGTATTATCCTTGCAGCCGCGGCGGGCGCACTGCCCGTGCAAACGCCGACGGGGCCGGCTAGATGGGGCTGGTCGGCGCCGGCGGTACTCGCATACCCATGTGCAGTCCCATCGCGCTGAGCTTCTCGCGAACTTCCATTAGTGTGGTTTCGCCGAAGTTACGGACCTCCAGCAGTTGGTCTTCGGAGCGGGTGACGAGATCGCGGACGGTATTGATGTTCTCCGACTCAAGGCAATTCGTTGCCCTGACGGAAAGATCCAGCTCGGCCAGGCTCATTGAGAGCTTGGCTTCCATGGCCGGGTCGAGCCCGCCGCTCCCGGTGCCGCGCACCTCGGCGAAGACCTTGGGCCCCAATTCTCGATACTGGACGAAGGGATTGAGGTGTTTGCGAAGGATTTTTGCGGATTCGACCATTGCCATTTCTGGTGTGATCGACCCATCGGTCCAAATCTCCAACGTGAGTTTGTCGTAGTTGGTTTTCTGGCCGACGCGGGTTTCTTCGACTTCATATCGGACCTTGACGATGGGGCTGAACGCCGCGTCGATCGGGATGGTCCCGATTTCCTGGATGTTGGCGCTGTGTTCGGTTGCCGGAACATAGCCCCGGCCGTTTTCAACCACCATCTCCATGACGAACGGAACGTCGTCGGTGAGCGTGGCGATGAGATGGTCGGGGTTGACCACCTCGACCACGCCGTCGGTAGCAACGTCGGCGCCGGTAACCGGTCCTGCCGTATCTTTATCCAGTCGGATAACCCGAGTCTGCTCCGACGCATTGGTGACGACCAAG
Source organism: uncultured Planctomycetaceae bacterium (assembly GCA_964637625.1). Lineage (GTDB taxonomy): Bacteria > Planctomycetota > Planctomycetia > Pirellulales > Thermoguttaceae > UBA11386. The sequence goes on along the minus strand of CAZWWC010000162.1, from coordinate 8,248 downwards.
GCCTTGACGTTCAGCACGATATCGGTCGCGTCTTCGAGTACGCCGGGCAAGGTAGTGAATTCATGCTGGGCACCGTGGAGCTTGATTTGGGTGACGGCGCTGCCTTCCAAGCTGGACAGCATGATCCGACGCAAGCTGTTTCCAACGGTAACGCCGAAACCTCGCTCGAACGGTTCCGCGATGAACTTGCCATAGGTGCCACTCAGAGTCGATCCATCACACGAGACCTGACTGGGCAATTCAAGTCCACGCCATCGTATGCGCATGAGATTTCTCCGATCCTTTATGATGCACTATGGGTTAATTGAAGTTCACATGGATAACGACTGGGTTCGGCAACCACCCGGCCGACGTGCTGGGACTTCTGCCCGTTGGCCGTGCCCGGTGACCCTACCGGCGTCAATGGCGTCCGCCGAACACCATCGCTCGACTACTTGGAACAAAGCTCCACGATCAGTTGCGGCTGAACCGGGATCGAAATATCTTCCACTTCCGGCAACCGGACCACTTGCCCTTCCGGCTTGTCGCCGGGAATCAACGCGAGGAAATCGGGCACGTCGCGGTGATGTTCGGCCAGGTTGTTCTTGACTTGCTCCAGGCTTTTGGCTCGCTCTTTCACTCGAATCACGTCCCCGGGACGTACCAGGAAGCTGGGAATATCCACTCGACGCCCGTTGACCGTGATATGCCCGTGGCAAACGATTTGCCTGGCCTGGGCGCGCGATTGCCCAAAACCAAGGCGGTGAACGACATTATCCAGCCGGCGCTCCAGGAGGCTCATCAACACCTGGCCCGTATTGCCCTGAGTCCGCTCGGCGCGCCGGAAGTACTTGCGAAACTGTGACTCCAAGACGCCGTAATAGTGCTTCACTTTCTGCTTTTCGCGCAGGTGAATCCCATAGTCGGTCATCTTTCCACGACGGAAGGACTGGGAGCCGGGTGGGTTTTCGCGACGTTCCGCGGCGCATTTCGGCGAATCGCAACGCAATCCCTTCAGAAACAGTTTCGTTCCCTCACGTCGGCACATGCGACAGACGGGTCCGGTATAACGAGCCATCCTCGATCAAACTCCCGGCATAAATGTGTAAAAACGCAGACGTTTTTCATTGAGGAACCACAGAGGAACACAGATAAACACAGATAGGGGGATGCGTTTCGGCGTCGAGTGGATGATTGCAAGCGTCCGTTTTTTGGGGGAGTCTTGCAGATGCCTTCGCTTAGGAATGTTTTTCGGGCTGCGGCCCATTTCCCGATGCTCTTAGCCGATTCCTATCCGTGTACGTCTGTGTGCATCTATGGTTTCTTTCTCCTTGACAGTTTAAGTGGCGTGACCAAGCCAGCCTAGACGCGGCGACGTTTTTTCGGACGGCAACCGTTGTGGGGCAACGGCGTCACGTCCTCAATGGACTTGATCATCAAGCCGGCCGATTGCAGCGACGTGATGGCACTTTCTCGGCCACTGCCGGGGCCGTTGACCTTGACCTCGACCTCCTTCATGCCGTACTTGATCGCCTTCTCGGCCGCCTGCTGCGCGGCCAATTGGCCGGCAAAGGGAGTGCTCTTCCGACTACCCTTGAAACCGCTGGTGCCCGCGGTGGCCCAGCAAAGCGTGTCTCCCTTGGTATCCGTAATCGTAATCGTCGTGTTGTTGAAACTCGCCTTAATATGGGCGATTCCGACCGTCACGCTACGACGGCTCTTGCGTCGTTTTGGCTTCGCTTTGGCCACCGTTCGAGATGCTCCCCAAAAGGTTATTGTCTGGTATAAACCACCGGGCACGAAGGCTTGTCGTAAACCTGCTTATTGAGGACGTCGTTACCGCAGATCCTTGACACCCTTCTTTCCGGCGACCGTTTTCTTCGGTCCCTTACGGGTACGGGCGTTGGTGCGCGTTCGCTGGCCACGAACCGGCAGACCCCGGCGATGACGCAGGCCGCGGTAACAACCGATGTCACGCAGGCGGATAATATTCTGGTTAATGGTACGTCGTAGCTGGCCTTCGACCATGTAATCCTTGTCCAACAGAGTCGCCAACCGGACCAATTCGTCTTCGCGGAGCTCGCGAGCCCGAAGATTCGGGTCGACGCCCGCATTGTGACACAACTCGCGTGCCGTTTTCGGTCCTACGCCATATAAGTACGTCAATGCGACCACGGTTGGTCGGTCACTGGGGATATCGACACCCAATAAGCGCGGCATATCAATTCGTCCGGATGGAAATGACTACGACGTCGGTCAAGGGAGATCGTGATTACCCAACGCTCTAGCCCTGCCGTTGCTTGTGGCGAGGGTTAGAACAAACCACAAAGACGACGCCCCGACGACGCACGACCTTACAGTGTTCACAGATTCGCTTGACGCTGGCTCGAACTTTCATGGCGAGACCGATCCCAGCTTATCCAAAGTAGCAAAGCATTCTAGTATATGCTCTGGGGTGGGTAAGCCTCAAGCCCCCTAGGCCCCGTTTTCTGTTTTCCAGGTCACAAGACCTCGTGAAGCGAGAGTTTTCCCCCACGGAAGCCGCAGCCAGTCACGTGGTGCGTGCCTTCGAATTGCCCACTCCCCCTAATCTTCTTATTTGTGGCTCCAGAGCTTGGTATGAACTGTTCAGGACTGGGGTGTTTACCCAGGCAGTCGTTATTGGTCTTCATCCGGGCCCGCAGTCAGGACGTAGGGCCCTGACTGGCGAATCGCAACCGTGTGCTCGAAGTGGGCACTTGGCTTACCGTCGGCCGTGGCCTGCGTCCAATGGTCCGGTCGGGTCTGAATGTGTTTGCTGCCCATGTTGACCATCGGCTCGACGGCAATCACCAGCCCGGGCACGAGCTCGAAATCACCGCTTCGGCGGAGCTGCTTGCTGACGAAGTTGGGTACCTGGGGATCTTCGTGCATCTCCCGTCCAATCCCGTGTCCCACAAACGCTTCCACGACCGCGAAGCCGTGGTCATTGACATACTCTTCCATTTGGACGGCCACCTCGCTCCAGAGCGAACAGTGGACCATCTGCTCGATGGCCAGGTCGAGGACACCCCGGGTGACGTTCAACAGCTCTTGGATCTTGGGGGCGACCTCGCGTATCGGATGGGTCACGGCCGCATCGCCGCACCAGCCGCTTAGCCTACAACCGGTATCGATGCTGAGTATGTCTCCTTCCTTCAATACGCGATCGCTTGGAATACCGTGGACCACCTCTTCGTTGATCGACATGCACGTGACGGCTGGGAAGGGAATAGGGCCGGGCACGCCCTTAAAAAGCGGCTCCGCTTTGCGCTCGCGGAAGAATTGCTCGACGGCAGCGTCGATTTCCTCGGTGGTTATCCCAGGGCGGATCATCGAGGCGGCCAACTGATGTGCTTCCCAGACGACCAGCCCCGCCTTGCGAAGCAGCGCGATTTCACGAGGTGACCGAAGTATCTCCACGCTGGCCAGTCTCCTGTTGCCTGGTGGTCTCCCTTCTCGAGTGCGAGACGGCAGGTAGCATGACCGGCCAATCTATGCCCTTAGACCAGCCAGGGTCTCGACCACGCAATCGAAAATCTCGTCCACCGTGCCCAGCCCATTGATTGATTTCAGAATCTTCTTTTTTCCGTAGTAGTCCAATAGTGGCTCGGTTTGCTTGCGATAGGCCACAAGCCGTTGCCGAATCACGTCTGGTTGGTCATCCGCGCGACCTCGCCCGGCCAACCGGCGAAACAGCTCATCCTCGGCTACCCGCAACTCCAGCACGGCGTCCAAGGGAGTGCTCTTCTGGGCCAACAGGTTATCAAGAGCCTCGGCCTGGGCGATAGTCCTCGGAAAGCCGTCCAGCAGGTATCCTTTCTGGCAGTCGGGCTCGGCCAAGCGCTGGCCGATGATGGCGACAATAATGTCATCGGGTACCAGTTCACCCTTGGACATGTACTGTTCGGCTTTGCGGCCCACTTCCGTTTGTGCATCTCGCGCGGCGCGTAGCATGTCGCCGGTGGAAAGGTGGGCCAGGTTGTATTTCTCGATCATACGTTCGGCTTGAGTGCCTTTGCCGGCGCCGGGTGGGCCGATGAAAACGATCCGCATGATGTCCTTCCCTCTTGTGCAATCGAATTATCGTGCGGTTGATCCGCGGCGGGTGTCGCTGGTGGAGAGACCCGTCTCGTGTACGATGAGAAAGCGTCTTACTCCAGCAAGCCCTTGTAGTTTCGCATGACCAGATGGCTGTCGATTTTCTGGACCAGGTCGAAGGCCACGCTCACGGCGATCAGCAGAGCCGTACCGCCGTAGAAGCTGGCAATTCCGTAAGGGATGGCCATCCAGGTGGCCACCAGAGTCGGAATGACCGCGACCAGGGCGAGGAAGCCCGCTCCAACGTACGTAATGCGCACCATGACTTTTTCCAGATAATCGGCCGTGCGCTTTCCAGGGCGGTACCCGGGAATGAAACTTCCGTAGTTCTTAAGGTTGTCGGCCATATCCTTCGGGTTAAAGGTAATAGCCGTCCAGAAATAGCAGAAGAAGTATATCAAGATGACATACAACAAATTGTAGATGAAACCGTCGCGGTACTGGAAAACCGAGTAGAGCAGTCCCCAGAAGCCATGAGAATCCTTGAAGAAAGGGATGTTGAAGAGCACTTGTGGAAACAGCAACAGGCTGCTGGCGAAGATGATCGGCATCACGCCGGCTTGATTCACGCGTAGCGGCAGGTACTGTCGCGTGCCGCCATAGACCCGCCGGCCGCGGACGTGCTTGGCGCTTTGGGTGGGGATACGGCGCTGGCCGAGGGTAATGAACACGATACCGCCAACCACACCTACAAAAAGCGCGGCGAGAATCAGCAGTGTTTCGACGCCGGCCTGTCCTCCCAGTTCGAATCTGTTTTCGACCATCGGCTTGATCAATTGAATTCCGGCGCCGGGCATTCGGGCGAGGATGCCGGCCATGATCAGCAGGCTGATTCCATTGCCGATGCCGTACTCGTCGATTTGCTCACCCAGCCACATGAGGAAGGTGGTGCCGGCGGTCATGGTCAGCACGGCGGTGAGTTGCCAGCCGAAGGTGTTGAACCCCAGTTTGATCAAGTCGTTCTGCGCCAAGAAGCCCAGATAAAACCAACTCTGTCCCAGGCAAAGGACAACCGTGGCGTAGCGTGTGTATTCATTAATCTTCTTTCGTCCGCTTTCGCCCTCCTTTTGCAGTCGTTCGAGTGGTCCCCAGACGCTGCCCAGCAACTGGAAGATGATGGAAGCCGAGATATAGGGCATGATGCCCAGGCCGAAGATTGTGGCCTGATTGAGTTGGCTGGCACTGAAGACGGCCACGGTTTCCATAAGCTGGCCGAGTCCCTTGCTGGTCTGGCCGAAGAAGGCGGTCATCTGCGTTTGATCGACGATCGGCAGCCAGATTTGCCAGCCAATCCGATAGATGGCCAGCAAGAACAGCGTCAGAAGGATCTTCCGACGCAGCTCACCGACCGTAAAGATGACACGAATCTTTTCCCACATCGTTCCATCCGTTTTCAGGCGGTCTTCATTTTGTTCTTCACGACCGGCTTCTTGCCCGGCAAAACGACCGCCTCACCGCCGGCCTTCTGAATCTTCTCGAGCGCCGACTTACTGAACCGGTGGGCCGAGATTTGCAGTTTCTTGGTCAGCTCGCCGTCGCCGAGGACCTTGAGCACGTCGTAGCGGCCCTTGGCCAGGTTCGCGGTTTTCAATGTTTCGGGAGTCACCTCGTCGCCGTCTTTGAACGCGACGTCCAGATCGCCGACATTGACCGTGGCCACAACCAGCGCCCAGCGGTTGTGGAACCCACGTTTGGGAATACGACGGACCAGCGGCATTTGGCCGCCTTCGAAGGCCGGGTGCATCGAGAATCCGGATCGCGAGCCTTGTCCTTTGTGGCCGCGACCACACGTTTTGCCGTGGCCCGAGCCGATACCGCGTCCGAGCCGCTTACGTTTCTTGTGTTTATGGATTCCGCGATGGACGTTGTCCAGATTCATGACAGCGAAACTCCTCGCAACCGTTCCACTTCGTGTTGAGAACGGAGACTTCGCAAGGCACCAATCGTGGCCTTGACGAGGTTGATGGCGTTGTGTGCGCCGTAGCTTTTGGTAAGGATGTCGTTGATGCCGCACGCCTCGCAGACGGCCCGAACCGCGGCACCGGCAATCACACCGGTACCCGGGCTGGCGGGCACCAGGATGACGCGGGCGGCGCCGAACCGCCCCTTGACGGTATGGGGAATGGTTGAGCCCTTCAGCGGAATGGGCACCATGGACCGAGACCCATCCTTGACGGCCTTTTCCACGGCCGGCGGGACCTCGTTGGCCTTGCCGTACCCCCAGCCTACTTGTCCTTTGCCGTCGCCGACGACGACCAAGGCCGAAAAGCTAAACCGGCGACCACCTTTGACGACGGCGGCACAGCGCCGGATCTTGACGACCTTATCGATGAGTTCCCCTCTTGTTGATTCTTCAGCCATGAGTATTGATGGTTGGCTAGTGGATCGTGTGCGTTGTCTGCCGAGACGTTCCCGTGCCGACTATTTCTTGTTCTTCTTGTCGCCCGCCTTCTTCTTTTTCGTTGACCCCTTTTCTTTTTTGGGAGTCGCCTTCTTCTTTTTCGTTGACTCCTTTTCTTTCTTGGGAGTCGCCTTATCCTTTTTTGCGGGCGTCTTTTCTTTCTTGGCAGTTGCCTTCTTTTTTGCTTTTGGCTCTTCCTTGACCGGGATCTCTTTCTTGGCACCCAGATCGAGCCCGGCGTCGCGTGCGGCGTCGGCCAGGGCCGCGACACGCCCGTGATACTTGTACTCACGTCGATCGAAGGCGACCTGCTTCACTCCGGCCTTCAAGGCCCGCTTGGCCACGGTTTCTCCGACGAGTTGCGCTGCCTGCAAGTTGCCGCCGTAGGTGGTTTTTTGGCGGATTTCCTTATCCGCGGTGCTCGCTGCGGCCAGCGTGTGTCCTTGCTGGTCGTCGATCACCTGCGCATACAGATGTTTGTGGCTTCGAAAGACGCTCAACCTTGGCCGAATCGAATCGCGCCGGAGGCGGTTGCGCACACGCAGACTGCGGCGATTGCGTTGCCTATAGATTGCTTTTTCGCGTTTCACTTTTCATCTCGCTGGATGGATGGAACGGTTCGCCCTGCTACGGCTTGGCGGGAGCCTCACCCTCCCGTTGTTCAACCAAGGCTGGACCGTCTATTTAACCATCGCCTTGCCCTGCTTGCGGCGGACCGGTTCGCCGTGGTAGCGAATTCCTTTGCCTTTGTACGGCTCGGGTTTTCGCAAGGCGCGCGTCTCCGCCGCGAACTGGCCAACCAGTTGTTTGTCGATTCCCTTGATCAGGATATGTTGCTGGTCGGGGCAAGAAACCTCGAGCCCCGGCGGAATCGGCTTGTGCAATTCGTTGGAGAAGCCGATTCGCAACTCAAGTTGATTGTTCTGGACGGCCGCGATGTAGCCGACGCCAATGATTTCCAGACGTTTTTCGTACCCTTTCGTGACTCCGGTGATCATATTCTGGATCAGGGCGCGGGTCAGCCCGTGCAGCGCCCGGTTTTCCCGTTCGTCATTGTCGCGCGAGCAGATGATTTTGCCAGCATCCTGGTCGTAGGTGACGGTAATCTCCGGCCGGTGATCCCACTCGAGCCGGCCGAGTGGGCCTTGGACGGTGACGTGGCGCTGGGCGATGTCGACTTTCACACCGCTTGGCACGTCAATCGGTTTTTTTCCAATCCGCGACATCTTGACTTACTCAAAGTTCAAGTGCTCTTGATTGTGGAGCCATAGAGACCCCCAAATCCCCAAATCCCTAAATCCCTAAATCCCTAAATCCCTCTCTCACCACACCTCACAGAGCACTTCACCGCCGAGCTTGCGTTGGCGTGCTTCACGGTCGCTGATCACACCGCGGCTGGTGCTGATGATCGTGATACCCAGGCCTCCGAGGACCGGCCGTAGTTTGGCGGCGCCGCTGTAAACGCGTCGCCCTGGTTTGCTGACGCGCCGCACGTGGCGGATCACGCGCTCGCCGTTGGGCCCGTACTTCAAGTGAACGCGAAGGCAATCGCTCGGCTTTGCCGAGAGTTCCTCCCAATCCCAGATGTAACCCTCGCGCTTGAGCACCTCTGCCAAGCCGCGCTTGACCTTGGAGAGAGGCATGTCCACATGAGCCTTTTCGACGCGCACCGCGTTTCGGATACGAGTCAACATGTCGGCGATGGGGTCTGTCATCATGATTAATCGGGTCCCTTTACCAACTCGCCTT
>CAZWWC010000161.1:0-9137 GCA_964637625.1 uncultured Planctomycetaceae bacterium | reverse complement strand
ATGCTTCGCTTCGCTCAGCATGACGTGCTCCGCCGGGTTCTCGGATAGGCTCTTATCCTTTTTTCCTCCGCGGTTCACTCCGCACGGGTCGCCGGACCGCTCTCCGGCGTAGCAGCCGGCAGTTCGAGCGTAAACGTGCTGCCGGTGCCCGGCGTCGACTCGACGCGAATCTGCCCGCCGTGCTCGGTGAGGATCTTCTCGCTCACCGGCAGCCCAAGTCCCGTGCCCCGCGCACCCTTCGAGGAGACGAAGGGGCTAAAGAGGATCTTCATCGCCTCCGGTGGAATGCCCGGGCCGTTGTCGCGGACGATGACTCGGAGCACCTTGGCCGAATCGTCCCACTCGACCGCCACCTCGACCGCCGGCTCCCGCCGTAGCTCGACAGGCTCGCCAGCACCTGGCTCGACAGGCTCGACGGGCTCGGCGGCACTCGGCTCGACGGGCTTGCCAGAATCCGGCTCGGCCACGAGTTCTCCAGCCGCATCGATCGCGTTGGTCACCACGTTCAACACGGCCCGATGGATCATTTCCGGATCGAAGACAAAGCGCTCCATGCGCGGGGCCGGCTTCCAGGAGAGCCGGACTTCGAGTTCTTCCGCCCGGGCTTGCATGAGCTCGACGACCTCGCCGACGACCTGGTTGAGGTCGCTGGACATGCGGTCGGGCTCTCGTTCCTTGCTGTAAGTGAGCATGTCCATCACGAGTGAGGAGATCTTGTTCTGGTTGCGTTCGACGATCTTCCAACCCTGCCTTACGACCGCGGGGTCTTCGTCGGAGATTCCCATCTCGATCAGGTAACTGCCGCCTCGGATTCCCTGAAGAATATTCTTGATGTGGTGCGACAAGGCGGCCACCGTTTGTCCGATGGCGGCCAGACGCTCGGCCTGGACCATCGCGGAGTAGTAACGCGTATCCTCGATGGCCAGGGCCGCCTGATGGGCAATGGCGATCATCAGCTTGAGATGCTCTTCGGTGAACTTGGCGGCCAGGCCCTTGCGGATCACTTCCTGTGCCGAAGTGGACGTGTCGATGTAGATGACGCCCACCACGTCGTAGCGTCCCTGCATGGGTACGCAGATCGCCTCGCGTATGCCCGCCTGGAGAATGCTGGCGGCCGCCGTCCAGCGATCGTCCTGTTGGGCGTCGCTGGTCAGCACGCCTTCGTTGTGCCCGAGCACGTAGTCGAGGATGGTCTTACTGATGGTGATCCGGTCTTCGCTGCGCCGCTTGGCGCCGGCCGGCCGTTTGCGTGTGCGCCGCACCTTCGGTTCGAGCTGACCGCCGTCGACGTCGAAGAGCATGACACAGCCGCGATCAGCCTCGACCCATTCGAAGATCAGGTCCATGATCCGCTGCAAGAGCTGATCGATGTCCAAGGTGTGGCTCACCGCCAGGGCCGTGCGGTACATGACCTGCAGATTGCTTCGTGCCCGAGCCAGCCAGGAATTCTGGGGCAAGTCGGCGTCGAGGTCGAAAACCCGACTGCCGTCTTGCTGGGTCACGGAGTGGACGATGCGGGACTGGTCGTCGGTCGACTGCATCGCGATACTGACGGCTTCGGCCAGGTCCTCGGCCGACTCCTCGGCAGGGCCCGTATAAAGCAGCAGTGTACGCCCAAGCTGGACCTGATCGCCGCTGGCCAAGGTACATCGCTCGATCCGCTGGCCGTTGACGAACGTCCCGTTCGAGCTGTCCGAGTCGACAAGCACAAACTGATCGCCCGAAGCGCGGATCTCGGCGTGCTGCCGAGAAACCTCGGTGTCGTGAAGCTGAATATCGCTGGTCGAGTCTCGACCGAGTCGAACCTGCTCGGTGAACTCGAAACGCGAGCCCTGATCATTTCCGCGGATAACGAACAGCGACGCCACGACTTCTCTACCTTTGAATATCCGGAATAGCCATTACCGGATCACGACCCGGCCTACATGGCACCCAACCGACAGACGATTTGCTGCTTGCCGGCGCGCCGCGGCTGCCGGCGAGCGCTGCCGGACGGCGTTCAGACGTGACGCAACTCGGGCGAGTCAACACCAACAAGCAATTCTTCGATTTTACGGACCAGCGGTCCGTAGTCATAGGGCTTGCGGATGAATTCGCCCAAAGAAGAGGTGCCCTGGGGTCGGCGGGCGCCACCCAACACGACCAGCGGAGTCTCGTTTTGCCGCGACCGCGCCGCGAAGGGAGTGTGGATGGCCTCCGGATCGGCGTTCTCCAGTTCGAGATCAAGCACGATCAGGTCGGGCTGGACTTGCTCGGCCAGCTCGAGGCCACGTTGGACTCGACGCGCGTAGTAGGTTCGTACCCCACGTCGAGCTAGGGCCGTTTCCAATACCTCATGCGTTTCTTTCGATCGGTCCACAACCAGAACGCGTTGATCTCTTGTCACGAGCTTTCCTCCTTGCCGAGTCTTCCGAACTTCCCTGTTCGGCAGTCTTCGCCCGAAAAAGGGGGCCGTTCTGGTGACCAAGCCCCACGCTGCCGCCTGAACTGCCGTGGGTTGCCTCCAGCGCACGCGAGCATCCTTCAAAAGCGAAGCGACGGAGGATAGCGAGATCCCGGCTCCGTGTCAAAGCGATTTGCCGCTGACGGAGGACAAAAAATCGTCGCGGTGATGGTGATCCTCCCAGGGGAGGCCGGGGTGACGTCCGGCCGCACCGCCGCCGACCCGGCGACGCCGTTGCCGTCGATCATCAGGTCAAAACACCGGTCTGTGTCGGGCCGATGCGTTCGGCTGAACGCGTCTGGGGACCGGAGGGGGTTTTCTAAGTGCTTATGTAAAAAGCACTTGCGCCTCGCGTCGCTTTGTCGATTATCTGGTCTTTACCTGAAGCGGCCTTCCGGGCAGAATACCGCCTCCGTAGGCGACTTATTTCACTGCCCTAGGGTGTGTGAAACACAGCAAAGGCGCCGCATTTCACATCAACCATTTGTGGCGGCGGTACCCGTCAAGAAACGAGTCCAAGTCGGCTGTGGCGCGCTCGGGCGCGCAAGGGGCGCCGGGTCAAGGAAGACCGACTGCAACAGCAAGGGAGTGCTGAAAGTGACCAAGTTCTCATTCTGTGCCGCGCTGGCGGCCGTCGTTCTCTGTTCCACGCTCGTCTCCGTGGCCCCTTCGCAGCAAAGGGACCCCAATCGTTACATGCCTCCGGCGCAGCCGGTTGCCGTTGCGCCGCGCACGATGGCGCCGATCGCCCTGCTGGACGTGGGACGTATCTTCGAGAATCACAGTCGCCTGCAGAGGGCAAAGGAACAACTCCAGGGCGATGTCCAGCAGTTCAAAAACTTCGTGAAGAGCGAACGCGATGCGATTCGCAAACTGGCCGAGCAACTCAAGCTTTACCGTCCGGGCAGCCCCGAGTACAAGCAGCTTGACGAGCAAATTACCACGCGCCAAGCCGACCTGCAGGTGAAGGTGAGGCTCAAGGACAAGCAACTGACGCAGCAGCAGGCGGCCATCCTCCACGACGTCTACAAGGAAATCCAACAGGAGGTCGAGTCCATCGCCGCGGCCCGCGGCTTCGTGATGGTGTTGCGATTCGATGGTGCGCCGGTCAATCGTGATCAACCCAGCGAAGTAAGTCGCGACATTTCCAAGCAGGTCGTGTGGCTCGACAAACAAGCCGACATCACCGACGAGGTCCTTGCTCGTCTTGAGCGCCGCGCTCAGTACGGCAATCGAGGCACGACCAACTCGCACAGCCGGCCAGGTATTCCTCCAAGGCCGACGCACCGCTAGTAAGGCTCTTGTCTCTTCCAGGGGCTCGGCTCTTCGTGCCGAGAAGTCGACTTCCTGGAAAGTATCCGGTTGGTTCTCTTACTGGTGGTGCCAGCATCGATGCATACGACACGCAAGCAACGTACGATTGCCGGCGCGGTGGCGGTTGAAGGATTCGGCTATTGGAGTGGCCGCGACGTTCGCATCGAGTTCCGGCCGGCCGCGGAAGACGCCGGCATCGTTTTCGTCCGCCGGGACTTGCCCGGCCATCCGCGCATTCCGGCACGCGCCACCCATCGAATGACCACACCGTTGCGAAGCTCTCTGGAGTGCGCCGGCGCGCGGATCGAGATGGTCGAACACATCATGGCCACGCTCAGCGGAATGCGGATCGACAACTGTGAAGTCTGGGCCGACGAAGCCGAAATGCCGGGATGCGACGGGTCGTGCTTGCCCTTTGTCGAGGCGATCGACAAAGCCGAGATCGTCCGGCAGGAAGCGCCTCGGCGATGTATCGCGGTTCGCCAGCCCATCCGGGCTTCTCAAGACAATGCGTGGATTGAATTGCGGCCGTTGCCCGAAGGAGGCCTCTGGCTGGACTACACGCTCGATTACGGCCCGGGGCCGATCGGGCACCAGCGATTGCGGCTGGAACTCTCGACCGATACCTTCCGCCGTGACTTGGCTCCCTCTCGCACGTTTCTTCGGGAAGCCGAAGCCGAGCAGCTTCGCTGCCGTGGGCTGGGGGCGCGGGTCGGGTTCGGCGACCTGCTGGTTTTTGGGCCCGACGGCCCCATCGATAATACCTTGCGCTTCGAGGACGAGTGCGTCCGCCACAAAATCCTCGACCTGATTGGTGATTTGGCGCTGGCCGATTGCGACCTGGTCGGCTCGGTCGTTGCCTCGCGAAGCGGACATCACCTCAATGCAAGAATCCTTCAAACGCTTCTGACAGAATCGCAAACGGTCGGCCAATACCGCCGGTGTGCCTAAATACACTTGGGAGGAAAAAGGGGACAGGTCCAATTTGCCGCCTGCGGCCCGAAGGGTGCTATGCACAAATTGGACCTGTCCCCTTTTTCCCGTTCCGAGGAACCCGTACGATGGCGATCTACATCAGCCCACAAGCCAGCGTGGACCCAAAAGCGCGGATCGAAGAAGACGTCTACATTGGGCCGTTCTGCTGTGTCGGGCCCGACGTCAGGATCGGAAGAGGGACCCGGCTGGAGAACAGTGTGACGCTCCTGGGACGCGTTACCCTTGGGCAGCACAACACCGTCCATCCGGGCGCCGTGATCGGCGGAGAGCCGCAGGACATCACCTATGCGGGATCGGACACGCAGGTCATCGTCGGGGACTATAATCGCATCCGCGAGTGTGTGACGATCAACCGTGGCTCGGAAAAGGAAGACGGTGTTACCGTCGTCGGCAACCATAATTTCCTCATGGCGTGTTCCCATGTCGCCCACGATTGTCACGTGGGCAGCCATTGCATCATCACGAACAACTCGCTCTTGGGCGGGCACGTGCATCTGCACGACCATGCGACCCTCAGCGGCGCGGTGGCCGTGCACCACTATGCGACGGTCGGCAGCTACGCCTTCGTGGCCGGTTGCAGCGCCGTGCGGCACGATGTCCCACCCTACATGTTGGCCGAAGGTTTTCCCTCGCGCCCGCGCTGCATCAACGTCGTGGCGCTAAAACGAAACGACTTTGCCCCCGAGGTGATCAACGCCCTGGCCGAAGCCCATCGGCTTCTGTATCGGGCGAAGGTGGGCCTCGATCAGGCTCGCGAGATCCTCCGCGGTAACGACATGCTCGTCCCCGACGTCAATCATCTGTTGAGCTTCGTCCAATACCAACGCGAAGGCCGACACGGACGAGGCCGTGAAGGCAGGAGGGCGGCGTGAAACGGTTGCGATTGGCGGTCATCGGTGCCGGACGCCTGGGTGGATTCCACGCCCAAAAGGCGGCCGCCCATCCCGACATCGACCTGGTCGCGGTGGTCGATCCCGCACGGCCCGCCCGAAATCGCGTCGCCGCCGAGTGCCGGACCGAGCCGCTGGCCGATTACCGCGGGTTGTTGGGAAGGATCGACGCCGCGGTGATCGCCGCCCCCACCCATCTGCATCACCGCATCGGCGTCGACCTGGCTCGCCGCGGCGTCCACCTCCTGGTCGAAAAGCCGCTCTGTAGCTCGCTCGGCGAAGCCGACGAACTCGTTGAGGTGGCCGACGCGCAAGGGATCGTGCTGCAGGTCGGACACGTGGAACGCTTCAATCCGACCTTCGTCGCAACCGCGCCGTACCTCGCCAATCCAAAGTACGTCGAGGCGGTGCGAGCCGGCGGCTTCACGTTTCGAAGCACCGATATCGGTGTCGTGCTCGATCTGATGATCCACGACATCGATCTGGTCCTCTCGCTGGTCGGCTCACCGGTGCGACGCGTGGAAGCGATCGGCGTCTCGGTGCTCGGCGGGCATGAGGACGTGGCCAACGCACGGATCCATTTTCAGTCGGGATGCGTGGCCACACTGAGCGCGTCGCGCGTGAGTCGCGCGCCGGCGCGCCGGATGCAAGTCTGGACGCCAAGAAGCTTCGCCGAAATCGATTTCGGTGCACTGCAATCCGATGTAGTCCGACCCAGCGAGACTTTGCTTCGGCGACGGTTCAACGTCGACGAGCTCACTGCCGAGCAAATCGAACATTACAAGGAACGTCTTCTCGACGAGCATCTGCCGCAGGAGCAGATCCGTTGCGAGCCGGCCGATGCGCTCGCTCTCGAACAGGCCGATTTTCTCGAAAGCATTCGTACCCCGCGACGACCGCGCGTCAGCGGCCGACAGGGGCGCGACGCCGTGGCGTTGGCCGAGGAAATCCTGGGCAAGGTTCATGCCCACGCATGGGACGATCAAGCCGGTGGGCCGGTCGGGCCCATGGTGACTCCGCGGCCGAGCATCATTCCGGCGCCCCACTGGGACCTCTCGCCGATCGGCATACCTGCCCAGCGCAAAGAGGCGGGTTGATTCATTTCTGACCATGGTGTGCCACCGCTTGGCCGAAGCCACAGGCTACCCGGATCGCGGAAAAGCCTCTTTTTCAGACAGATCGCCGACCGACGGCGGTCGTTCGCAAAATCCCCGCCGGCAGCGTCGCCTGGTGGCTTGACAGGGGTGATGGGCTATGACCACAATAGAATATAGGTGAATTGCCTCGTCAGCAAAGGATCGTGGACTCCTCGACGTTTGTCTTTGGCGTGGTCGGTGTCCGAGGGGGCGAGTCTAGGCTGGCGGTCTCTTGAGTTGCTCAATGAAAATGCTCTGTTTCGCTGCGCGACTGAAATCTGCTCGGCGCTGGTCGGACGCCCGGTTTCCCGCAGGCAGCCGGGAGGTTCGGTTGCGCGCTCCCCATGGTCGCGGCGCGTTCACCTTGGTGGAACTGCTTGTAGTCATCGCCATTATCGGCGTGCTGATCAGCCTGTTGCTCCCCGCCGTGCAGGCGGCCCGCGAGGCGGCCCGGCGACTTCAATGCACCAGCAATCTGAGGCAGTTGAGTCTGGCCGTATTGCATTACGAAAACGCGCTTGGTGTTCTTCCGGCCGCCGGCATTGTCGATATCGAGAATAATAAGTTCAAGTGTACGGAGGGGAAGATGTTCAGTTGGGTCGTGTTGATCTTGCCCTATGTGGAGCAGCAAACGCTGCTCGATCGATTCGATTCCAACGTGTCGGTTCTCGAGCAAGTCGGAAATCCACAGGCCCAACAGCCGCCGCTGCTGCTCTGTCCGAGCGACGCGGCCTCCGGACGTCTGTTCGTCGATTCGGAGCTGACCGCCGGGAAGCCTTTCGGCAAGGGCAACTATGCGGCCTATTGCTCCACCTACCACATTGACGAGCAGGCGACTCCACCGGGAGTCTTTCCCTATGCGTTCCCGGGAGCGATTGTCGAGCACGGCCAAAAGCGCACGGAGATCACCGACAGCACCGCAAGCACGTTGATGCTCGCCGAAGTCCGCACTCGAGACCAGCAGCAGGATCAGCGGGGTGCGTGGGCCTTGCCGTGGGCGGGAGCTTCCCTGATAACGATCGACCGACATTCTCGCCAATCAGCGCAATACGAGCCGGATGACTATACGGCCGGTATGGCGCAAATGCCGAACTGCCAGGGCCCCATCTTCGACATGCTCTACAACTGTGTCGACCCGGCCGATGCGCAGTGGGAACGCATGCCCTGTGCCACCTACGGAGGCGGCTACTACCATTTTCTCTCCGCGGCGCCTCGCAGCCTTCATCCCGGCGGAGTCAATGCCTCGTTTGTCGACGGCCACGTTGCTTTCCTGCCGAATGATATCGACGAACTGGCGCTGGCCTATATGGTGTGCATCAAAGACGGTCGGGTCATTGATCCGGAAGCATACACACACTAACCATGCACCTTCCCATAGAGGGGAACCGCGTCGATGCGCAATTTGGCCCATCTGCCGGCGCTGCTCATTGTAGTCGGAGCTATCTTACTGTTGGGGGCGCTGGTTTGGCCCCACTCCAAGGATCGGCGAGACTACTGGACCGACGCCGATGCCGAGGCGCGAAAGGAGGCGGGGGTTAGGTACCACGGGCTTGCACACCATCGGGCACATGCCAGAACGCAAGAGCAAATACAACACGCCAAAAAAGAGCTGAAAGAGGCCAAGGCCCACTACCGGGAAGTGGATAAGGCATTCTACGAAGCCGAGGACCGCTACGAGCGTCCCATCCGTTTGATGCGGTTCTCCGGCATAGCCTGTCTGGCATTGGGTGCGCTCGGCTATTTTCTCTTGCACGCAGCCGCCGGAAGTTGATCGGGGAGACAGCACCGGCCGATAGTCACGCGTCCCGGGCAGACCACTGCCGCGGATCGTCCGGGAACAGGCCCGTGTGCTTCACGCCTTTGCGAGGCTCGGCCATCCAGGGCCCGACCGCGTCACGCCATGCGGCGTAGTGGGCCGTTTCCTTGTGGGCCTGCATCCCGGCCTCGTCTCGATAGGCCTCGTAGAGCATGAAACGATTCGGATCTTCGACCCGTTGGAGGACGTCGAACCGGGGATTGCCCGGCTCCTGAATCGTACTGCGCGCGTTTTCCAAAGTTGCCGCGACAAACTCCTCGCGATGCTCCGCCCGGACGTGAACGTGAACGCAAACGACGTACATGGAAGAACCTCTTGTAGATTGGTCACTGGCCTTCCTATTGGGCCTTGCATGGCCAATGAACCCAGGGCGACCAACGGGAGCCCGGTTTCCAGGCATTCCACGACAACCAACCGTTCAATGACAATGCAAACATCAATAGTAGTCCTAGTTAGACCGGCTTCAAACTCAGTAGTTCCAAGTTCTATTGAGACCTGGCATTGTCACTGCTGAGCGTAGCGAAGAATCTCCTTCCCGGCGC
>CAZWWC010000160.1:0-9148 GCA_964637625.1 uncultured Planctomycetaceae bacterium | reverse complement strand
TGATGGTCATCCTGAGCGAAGCGAAGGATCTCGTTGGCACAGAACGACTTGAGATCCTTCGCTTCGCTCAGCATGACGTGCTCCGCCGGGTTCTCGGATAGGCTCTAAGCCACTGTCGACTTCATACAAACGATCTGCATCACGATGACACACACTACTGGCAGTAGTACGAAAATGACCGCGGAAGAAGGTTCACTCACGCCGGCATCGGGCAGCGATACGAACACGGCGGAGTACTTCAAGAAGCTCCGTCTGCGCCTGAAGATTGGACTCCTGGCCGCCTTCTCACTGCCCGTGGTCGCGCTCGGTGTGTACTTCCATTTTCAATTCAACCCGACCTTGAGAGAAACCGGCAAGCTCCACCTGGCCTCCTTGGCCGAGAGCCAGAGGAACACCATCGACCTTTTCCTTCAGGAAAGGGTGACGAACATCTTCAGCCTCTTTCACGGCACGGAATTCACGCTGAATCCATCCCAGCAGCAGATGGATCGATACCTGCAAGGCCTCAGACAAACGAGTGACGCCTTCATTGACGTGGGCTTCTGTAATTCCGAGGGTGTGCAGATCGGATATGCCGGCCCTTTTCCCGATCTCTACGGCAAAGACTATAGCAGCGAAGACTGGTTCGTGGCCGTCATCGGGCGGGATACGAATTACCACGTCAGCGACATCTATTTGGGCTTCAGAAAGAAACCCCACTTCACCATTGCGGTCAAGCAACTCATCGACGGCAAGCCCCACGTCATGCGGGCAACGCTCGACCCGGACAAGTTCTACATGTTCCTCCGCAACATCAGTCGAGGAAAGGGTGTCGACTCGGTGCTGGTCAACAGGAAAGGCTACTACCAGGTCGTGAATCCCGACCGGGGGGGCTTGCTGGAAAAAAGCGAGTACATGCCTCCGGGGAGGAAAGGGTCCGGAGTTGAAGAAATCAGCGCCAACGGCGATTCCATCCTGGTTGCCTACGTTTGGCTCCAGGAAACGCCCTGGGTCCTGATGGTCAGACAGCCGTTGGCCATTGCTTACGCCCAGATCTACCGGGCAAGGACCATCATGATCGCGACGACGGCCGTGATCATGGCGGTCATGGGGTTTTTGGTCTGGATGATGACCGACCGCTTGCTCAAAGGGGCTCAAGCCACCGCGGAGTCACACGAGAAGCTGCAATCGGAGTTGATTCATGCCTCAAAGATGGCGTCCGTGGGTGAGTTGGCTGCCGGCATTGCCCACGAAATCAACAATCCGCTGGCGGCCGTGGTCGCCACGACCGGGGTTATCAGGGACTTGTTTGACCCTGAGTTCAATCTGGAGTGGACGCCGGAGATGATCACCGAAGAGCTTGCCAACATCGACGACGCGGTATTCCGGGCAAAAGGAATCACCCAGACGCTACTGAAATTCTCGCGAAAGAACCCCCCGCGACTCGTTTTCGTCAATCTCAACCGAATGCTCGATGAAGTGGTGGGAGGGCTCAAGGAGCAGGAGTTTCAGGTATCCAACATTGAGCTGGTCCGCAACTACGACTTGGATCTGCCCGAAATCCTCATTGATCGCGATCAAATAGGCCAGGTCTTCTTGAATCTCATCAATAACGCCGGAGACGCGATTGATGGATCGGGCACCATCACCCTTTCCACCCGCTGCGACGACGGTTTTATTCGCGTGACCGTGACCGACACGGGAGTGGGAATGACCTCGGAGGTCATGCAACAGGTGTTCCTGCCTTTCTATACCACCAAGGAAGTCGGAAAGGGTACGGGCCTCGGACTCAGCGTCAGTTCGAGCATCGTCGAGTCCTTTGGCGGCAGAATCGAAGTCCAAAGCATGCCGGGCGCCGGAAGTTCGTTCAACGTCGTATTGCCCTACAGCTCAACCGGAGACAGCCGAGAATGATGAACGCCGAGACGACAAGAACGGAACCGTCCGGATTGAAGATCCTGTTGGTCGATGATGAAGACCAATTCCGCACGGCTCTGTCCCAACAGCTTTCGGTGAGGGGATTTCACGTGCTGGACGTCAGCAACGGGGAAGACGCTATCAAGGTGGTTCGGCACGAGAACCCGGAAATCGTTATCCTCGATCAGAAAATGCCCGGCATGGACGGCCTCCAGACGCTCAGGGAGATCAACAAGGTAAGGCCCGAGGCCCAGATTATCATGCTCACCGGCCACGGGAACATCGAGTCGGCCAGGATATCCGGCAAGCACGACGTGTCGTTCTACCTGGAGAAACCGTGCGGCATCGATGATCTGGTAAGCGTCATCCGCGTGGCCGAGCAGGAGCGCGTCCACGCGCTGGCCCGACACGAAATACCCCACGTCAAGAGAACCAGCCTCGGGCAGTGGTTGATCGGTGCCCATCACGCGCGTCCCGGCGTGATCATTCTGGGGCTCGTTCTTTTCGCCGCAATGCTGCTCGCGCCCGTTTCGAAGAATCTAACCAACCTCTTGACGTCGGAGAAGACGGGACAACTTGGGGAAGAAGTCGCCGGATACGCCGATTACCGAGCGATGCGTTCCGGTGAGACCATTTCCGAGTACTACAGCAAGAAGGCCGGATGGTACCGCGAGGTGAAACAGACCGACGGAAGCGTCGCCAAAGTGCCTTTGACCGTGGATCAGGTGGCTTTCCGGGCCAAGATCATGGTGGGGGTTCTGGTCGTGGCCGCTCTTCTCTGGGCTACCGGCGCGATCCCCATCGGCATTACGGCGCTGCTGGTTGGGGTGATGATGTGTTTCTTCGGCGTGCTCCCTCCCGATCTCGTGGCCAAAGCGTATGCCAAGGATGCGGTCATCTTCATTTTCGGTGTTCTGGCCATCGCCGCGGCCATCAGCAAGACCGGACTCGATCGGCGAATCGGAATGCTCCTGTTGGGTCGAAGCACGTCGCTCGGCAGATTCGCTTTCATCTTCGCACCCTTGCTTGCGATGACTGCATCCTTTCTCTCCGAACACGCCCTGGTCGCGTTTTTGGCGCCGATCCTGATGCTGGTCTACCTCGCGGCCATCCGCTCGGCCGGGTTGAGCAGGGACAAGGCACTCGTGGTCATGATGCTCCTTCTGCTCACCTTCAGCGCCAATGTGGGAGGCCCGGGCTCGCCCGCCGCCGGTGGGCGCAACGCGGTCATGGTCGGCATCCTCACCGACTATGACATGGCGCCGAGCTTCGGGCAATGGGTGAAGCTGGGCTTCCCCTTCGTGCCCGTAATGGCGATTACGATCGCTGCCTACTTCTATCTCGTCTTCAGAAAAAAGATCCAAGTCAAGAACCTCGATATTGCCGCCAGGGTAAAAGAAGAATCGGACAAGATCGGCAAAATGACCCGCGACGAATACAAGGCCGCCGCCGTCCTGGTGCTCCTCGTCGTGCTCTGGACGACGTGGTCCGGTCGTTTTGGAATGGGTGGGCCGGCACTGCTGTGCATCGTCCTGTTGAACATCCTGGGGATTCTTCGCTGGCGGGACATCAACCGCATCCACTGGGACGTCGTGGCCCTTTACGGCGCGGCCACGGCCATGGGCTATGGCCTGGCGACGACCGGCGCCGCGCTTTGGTTGGCCGACAGCTTCGTGTCCGTGCTGCCCGACTCCATGACCACCGGCACCGGACTTTGCATGTCTTGCAGCCTCATTACGGGCATCCTGACCAATTTCATGAGCGATGGAGCGACCGTGGCCGCCGTTGGGCCGATCACCGTCCCCATGGCGACCCTCTCCGGCACCTCGCCGCTGATGGTCGGGCTGGCCACCGCCTTCGCCTCTTCCTTCGCCCACATGCTCGTCATTGGAACACCAAACAACGCCATCGCGTACTCGATAGCGCGGGATCCGGAAACGGGCGAACAACTTCTGACCATGAAAGATTTCCTCGTCCACGGCTTCATGGTCTTGCTGCTGAGCTTTGCGGTTCTCTGGATTTGGGTGTTCCTCGGATACTGGCAATGGATGGGACTTTAGACACTTTTTTTGTTCTTGAAAGGAGCCGGCAATGGCAAAGGAAAAGATAAACCTATTGATCGTGGACGACGAGGAGCAATTCCTGAAATCCATGGCCAAGAGACTTGAAGTCAGAGGCTTCAACGTGATTGCCGTTGATCGTGGCGAGAAGGCCGTCGAGGCCGCGAGGACCCAGGCCATCGACATCGCCTTGGTCGACCTGAAGATGCCGGGCATCAATGGCGAGCAGACCCTCGAAGCGCTCAAAAAGGAGCATCAATGGATGGAAGTCGTCATTCTCACCGGGCACGGCTCGATTGATTCGGCCGTGGAATGTACCAAGAGCGGTGCTTACTCCTACCTGCAAAAGCCGTGCGAGTGGGATCAATTACTCAGCGTGCTCACCGAGGCGTACAAGAAGAACGTCATGAACAAGTTGAACATCAAAGAGCAAAAGATGAACGAACTCCTTGAAATGAGCACGTACAGCTCGCCGCGAGCTCTGCTGGAGAAGATCAGGGAAATGGACCAGGAAGACTGAAGCAAAAGACGTGGAAAGAGAAAACCCACAAGGCAAGCACTGAAAAGATTATCCGGCACACCCGGGGCCGCATTCGAAAGGGAAAACGAGCAGAACTCATTTTTCGTGCACTGTATCCCCGGCGCATACACCGTATCGTCAAATGATACGGCTCTTGGTGTGGTGACGGATCGTTCGTTTGGGGATTGAATGTTTGGGACACGGGTTTAGTTAGGTTTCGTCGCCTTCCCAGTACATAGCCTCCTCTTTGGCATGAATGTTGCATATGTGTCCCAAAACACGATGAGTCTCTCTCCAGAAGGATCCAACCGGGAGCCTGCCCTATGTTGTTTAAGATCCTCGGTAAGAACGGATTTCGCTCGTTGGTCGAGATCATCCTGGAGTCCAACGAGATCATTGCCCCGAAAAGGATCGGCAAAAACGCCCGCGGCGAGCCTATCCACCAGTTCCTTCCGATTCACTCCTTCGAGGAAATGGACCTCGATTACCGGGCTACCGAGTACTCAGCCAAGACGTATTTCCTGCCCTACCGTGAAAATCTGTGCACGTTCGATTTCGATGCGGACGATTGGCAGCAGGAGATTACCTACCGGATTCAGCCTCGGGCAATCATTGGGTTGCACGCCCATGATATCAATGCCCTGCTGAAGCTCGACAAGGTTTTCATACGCGGCCGCTTTCCTTCGCCGTACTATATCTCCCGGCGTGAGAACACCTTCATTGTCGGGCTCGATCATATGCCCCTGGAAGACGAGTTCAGTCGGTCCATGGGTGCGCACATCGTGACCCACGGGTTCGATCTCTTTCTCACCGACCTGGGCGACCGGTATTTCGTGGCCGTCAACTCGGACCGCGCGTTTAGTCTGCTTCACCGGGTAGAAACCAAAGACGTCACGGATGATGACACGCACGCCTACTTGGAAGTGCGCCGGCGGATCCGTGATGGTTTCAAGACGCACTTTAGCGTGCATAGCCTGCCGAACCTCCTCGATCTCGAATTCACCTCCGACGTCTGGAAGAAGTGGGGCGAGAAGTGCCTCAGCTGTGGCAGTTGCGCCATGGTTTGCCCGACCTGCTATTGTTACGGAGTTAATGAAGAAGTCGCGATGGATTTCACAAAGGCCACGAGGGTCAAGCAGCTCTATTCGTGCAACCTGCTCGATTTTGCCCGGGTCGCCGGCGGACACAATTTCAGACCTGACCGGGAAACACGCTTGAAGTACCGTTACTACCACCAGCATCGGGGTTTCCTGGAAGACTACGGTGAGCCGAAGTGCGTCGGCTGCAATCGTTGCGGGCGGGTCTGCCTGGCCGGGATCAACCCGGCAGCGGTCATCAAGGACCTGTATGAGGAGAACTTCTGATGAGTCCCCTTCCTCTTCGTGCCTACGACGTGCGACAAGAAAGCGAAATGCTCCAGCCGCTCGACTTCAACCGCCGCCTGCGGCTCAAGCCGGTTGCCAAGGTCTTCAAGGCGGAAATCACCAACGTGATCCGGCTCACGGAAATGGAGAAGCTCTTCCACGTGCGGATCATCGACGATGTGGACCGCGAGCGGTTCACGTTTCTGCCGGGCCAGTTCGTCATGGTCGAGGTGCCCGGCTACGGCGAGGTGCCGATCTCCATCTCCAGCTCGACGACGAACAAAGGTTACCTCGAACTGTGCATTCGAAGGGTCGGTACCGTGACGAACGCGCTGCATCGGGCCCAGCGAGGAGCCAAGGTGGGGATTCGCGGGCCCTTCGGTACCAACTTCCCCTTGGAACGCATGGAGGGCCAGTCCATCCTGCTGATCGCTGGTGGGCTCGGGCTGGCTCCGCTTCGAGCACCCATCTACTACGTCACTGAAAACCGGGCCGATTATAGAGACGTGCACATTCTCTACGGCACCAAAAGCCCGGACCAACTGCTGTTCGACTACCAATACGAGTCCTGGCGGCGAATCGACGACGTCAACATGCAGATCATCGTCGAGAACCCCAACGATTCCTGGGACGGACCCGTGGGGCTCATCACCAAACTGCTCGACGACGTCAACGTGAATCCGAACGAGACCTACGCCATCGTCTGTGGTCCTCCCGTGATGTTCAAGTTCGTCTGCGGCCGACTGAGCGAGATGGAAATCCCGATGGACAAAATGTTCGTTTCCCTGGAACGTCGCATGCACTGCGGGATGGGCAAGTGTTGCCGATGCAACGTCGGGGCCACCTACACCTGCACCGATGGCCCCGTGTTCGACTACTGGTCCGTAATTAACCTCAAAGAGGCCATATAGAAGGTGTTGCGATGAAGCATCTGGGCATGGAACAGAACCGACCCAGGATTGCCGTGTTCGATTTTACCGGATGCGAAGGGTGCGAGCTCCAACTGGCGAACAAGGAAGAAACGCTGGGGGCCTTCCTCAACGCCATTGAGGTCGTCAGTTTCCGCGAGGTTTCGTCAGACCGAGGCGATGACTACGACGTTGCCCTGATCGACGGAGCCATCACCCGGCCCGACGAGGTGGAGCGGCTCAAAACGATCCGCCAGCAGGCGAAGATACTCGTCGCCATGGGAAGCTGCGCCTGCTTCGGCGGGGTCAACCGGCTGAAAAACGCCTACGATCTGGATGAGGCAAACCGGGAAGTCTATGGCGACCTGCCCAAGGAAACCATGCCCACGATGGCGGTAGACGAGGTCGTGCCCGTCGATCTGAAGGTGCCCGGCTGTCCGGTCAGCAAAGATGAGATGGAACGCGTCGTCCAACACCTCGTTTGGGACTTGCCCCTCCCATCGTATGCCTATCCCGTCTGCTTGGAGTGCAAACAGCGCTACACGGTATGCCGGTTCGACCTGGGCGAACTTTGCCTGGGACCCATCACCCGGGCCGGCTGCGGCGCGCCGTGTCCGGCCGGTGGGCTGGGTTGCTGGGGCTGCCGAGGCCCGGCCGAAAGCCCCAACTACGACGAATTCTTCGCACTCGCAAAAGAAAAAGGCTTCACCGAGCAGGAAATCAACGATCGACTGAGCTTCTTCGGTGGTTTCCAGGACGTAGTGTCCACGACTGCTTTCCAAGAGAATACCAATGAAGATCAACCTTGACGTCAACGTCCACCACCTTACCCGCGTGGAAGGTCACGGCAATATCCGCGTCCGCGTCACCGGCGGAAAGATAACCGAAGCCCGCTGGGATATCGTCGAGACCCCACGTTATTTTGAGGTTATGCTCAAGGGTAAACACTACACGATGGCCGGGATCCTCACGGCGCGCATCTGTGGGATCTGTTCGATCGGCCACTGTTTGGCCAGTGTCCGGGCCACCGAAAACGCCTTCGGCATCACCATTCCCGAGGCCGCGGCCAAACTGCGGCTGTTGGCCAAGCACGGCGAGACGCTGCAAAGTCACACCCTTCACCTCTTCTTCCTGGCCGCGCCCGACTTCCTCGGACTCACCAGCGCGATCCCGTTGAAGGATCTCAAGCCCGAAGTCTTTGGACTGGCGGCGCGGCTGAAAGGATTGGCCAATCATCTTTGCGAGGTCGTGGCCGGCCGCACGACCCATCCCGTCTCGATCCAGGTCGGGGGCATGGCCAAGATGCCGGACAAGTACGCGCTGCGGGATTTGAAAGCCCAGTGCCAGCGGGCCGTCGACGATCTGGCGGCAACCGTCGAACTGTTCGGCACGTTGGAAATTCCCGACTTCGTGCGCGAAACTGAGTTTGTCTCGCTCAAGGCCGCGAAAGAATACCCGTTTATCGGCGGACGCTTGCTCTCGACCGATGGCGTCGAACATCCTGAGTCCGACTACCGGGCCATGACCAACGAGTACGTGACCGAAAACAACACCTCGAAATGGTCCAAGCTCTCCCGCGAGTCCTTCGCCGTCGGAGCCCTGGCCCGACTGAACAACAATTACCACCGGCTTCATCGCAAGGCCCGCGAGGCGGCCGGTCAGTTCGGCCTGGCGCCGATATGTCACAATCCCTTCATGAACAATGTAGCCCAATTGGTCGAGTGCGTGCACGTCGTCCACGATTCGATCAGGATCATCAACGAGCTAGTCGACACCAGTAATGGCGAGACCATGGCTCCGGTGATGCCGCGAGCCAGTCAGGGTGTCGGAGCCGTTGAAGCCCCACGCGGAATCCTCTACCACGACTACGAGTACGACGCTCTAGGCCGAGTCGTCCGAGCCAACTGCGTTATTCCCACAACGCAAAACAACGCCAATATTCATTATGATATGGCGGCGCTCGTCAAACAGTTCGCCGTCGATGGGATGACCGACGAGCGGCTCGAACTCCTCTGCTCCATGCTCGTCCGGGCCTACGACCCTTGTATTTCCTGCTCAGTGCACTAGAGGACGTGCAAGGCGACATTCATCCGAGCGGGCAACCGGCGGCATTGAAGGCAGTGACAGCTTTGGGCTTGTCGATGCAGATGCCGTCCCCAAGTTCTTTCTGGTGCAATCCGAACCGCCGCGAAGAATCAGGCTGCATGGGGTTTGATTTACCTCCGGGGTTTCCCTATTTAGCTTCAGCCCACGCAGCCACGCTATTGAAAAGCGTGCTGGAGATAATCCAGATGACAAGGCCGCATGGACTTCCGTAGGTGGCGGCGACTCCGATGGCCGGGTCACCGAAGGGTTACAGGGAAGGTTACAGAGGCCAAAGGTTGCAGAATGGCGCATGAA
>CAZWWC010000159.1:0-9165 GCA_964637625.1 uncultured Planctomycetaceae bacterium | reverse complement strand
ATACAATCACTTGCGATCCGTCAAGGGAAATAGAACAGTAGAACTAGTGTTCTGTCACGAAAACATTTCGGGGTGCCATGGGCGGCTTGTCCGCCCTTGTCTACACACAATTTCGCAGCGGCAGACAAGCTGCCGCTGGCACCCCACCCAGAAAAACTAATGTGACAGAGCACTAGTACGTCATGCCGGCCCGAAGCATGAGCGTCTCGGGCGGATGCAGCCACGGCGTGGGCGAGTCGTATTCGAGCTTCCGGTTGAAGACGTAGGCCATCTCGAGGTAGTAGTCCAGCCCGAAGAGCACGCGGCGCTCAAGCCCCACGATCAGCCGCAGGTCGCTGTAAGTGGTCACGTCGTCGCTTCCATCGGCGCGCCGGATGGCCCAACTGCCTCCACCCAACTCACCGGCCAGATAGACCCAGTCTTGCACGGTCTCGGTCATGGCACCCGACCAGTACACCCGCCGGGCGATCTTGGGCCGGGGGACCATCAACTCGAAAACCACATCGGGTGTGGGTTCCCAGATCAGCCCGGCAAACGGCAGAACGCGATAGTCCTGCCGATCGAGATAGGCCACGCCCAGGGCGATCTTGGCCGTGGGGGTCCAATCCCACATCGCGCCGAAGTGGCCGCTGATGCGAAGCGCCTCGTCCGAGCCCTGCTCGAAATCGCTGTACATCCCGGGCGTCACCGACACGTCGGCCGACCAACGCGGCGAGAGCTTGTGAAGCCAGCGGAATTGAAGGTATGCGTCGTAAAGCCGCGGCGGTAAATCGGTCTGGCGCGGCCCATCAAGATAGTGCACGGCAAACCCGGGCATCAACAGCAGGGGATGTCGGCGGCTGGGCAACGGCAGGACGAACTTGCTTCGGATCTGCGCCTGATACTCGCCCAGGGCGTCCGGAGCCGTGCCCCCGCAGAGCCACGCGTTGTCGAAGTAGAACTCCTGGAAAAAGCCGTTTCGCGCGTCGATCGGTCGGTCCCAGATGTTCTCTTCCTCTTCCTTCTCCTTGGGCAATTCGAAGTCGACGGTTGCCTCCGGATTGGAAGCAAGCAGGATGGGATAGGGCTCGCCGGGCGGCATGACCGCCGGCAATCGGACCACCTCGGAACCCTGCACCGTAGCGGTCGCAGCAACGCCCAGCGCCAGGCAGAGCAAGGCCATCGGCAAGGGCAACCACCATCGGCACGACGGCCCAACCCAAGAGTATGCAGTCATTGCGCCCGTCCTGCTCAACGAACCAACCCGGCGCGGAGGAAGATCGTCGTGCTCGGGCTGTATTTGTCGCCCGTGCTCCGCACGATCAACTCGCGATCGAAGGCCGTGCCTACCTCGATCAGTCCGCCGATTCGATCCATCCGGTCGAACTCCAACCCGAGCGAGCATCGAAGGTCGTTGTAATCGACCTGGTCGAAAACGTTGCCGAGCGGGCCGGGCATCTTGTCGGGCGTGACGATCCACGATCCCCCGCCGTATTCACCCCGAACATAGAGCCACCATGCCGTGTTGCCGTAGTTGGTCAGACGCCGTGAGATTTTGGGGCTCGGGAAGAAGATGTCGAACTCGAGATCCGGATTCGGCGTCCAGACAATTCCGGCGGCCGGCAGCATCTTGATCCGAATCCGATCGTAGTAGACGATGCCGCCCTTGACCCGAAACGACGGAGAAAGCGACAGCACCAGCAGCCCGTGGCCCGTGTAGCGCAAGCTCTCCGAGGTGACCTTGTCGAAGTCGGAATAGACGCCGACGCGAAAAGCCAGCTCACCGCCGAGTTGGGACGTAATCTGCGGGTTCCAGGCCGCCTGAAGGTAGCTGTCGTAGACCCGCGGGGGCAAATACTCAAGCAGGCCCGGCGGCATGTCCGGTCCGGTCGGCCCCTCCCACCAATGAAAAGCGAAGCCGGGCGTGACCAAAAGGGGCGTCTCCTGGTTATAGAGAAACGGAATCGCAACCCTCGTGCTCAACTCCAGGTCGTTGGTTCCAAAACTCTTGCTGCCGCGCGGGGCCAGATAGTGATAGTCCAAGCGAATCTCGTCGATCAGCCGCCAGAGCCGGCCGGTGGTGCTGGGCATCGAAGGCACCGGCGGATAGTAGTCCTGGGGCAGAAGCGTCGGCGGTTGCGCGGCGCCCGGCGGCGCGTAGGGATCCCACGACGGCGGCGGAGTCTGAACCGTCCCCGGATACGCAGGCACCGCTCCGGTCACCGTCCCCGGCCCGGTCACCGTCCCCGGGGTGACGTTCGTCAACTGCGGTGGCGGAATGATCTCCGCTTCGGGGACCTGTGCGGGAAACCGCGTGCGCTGTCCCCAGGCGATTCCCCCCCAACTCATGGCAACAGCGAGCAACGTCAGGCCCAAGAAATGTGCGTTTTTCACGGCCAACCTCTCATTGCCGGGAAAAAGGGGATAGGTCCAATTTGTGCGCAGCACCCTTCGGGCCGCAGGCGGCAAATTGGACCTACCCCCTTTTTCCTCCCGGAGAAGATAGTGTCCCACGAAGAGAGGCGTTCAATACCAAGCCCCCGGCGACCGGTCAAGAGCGTTTCGACCACGCACTGCGGCACGACAACCACAGCGACACGGAGACACGGGGTGTAAGATATTGTTACTAAAAGAGTTGCGTCTTGCGGTGGCACTCGGGACGAGCCGCCTTCTCAGCTTCCCGTATTCTTGCTAATCTCATAAGTCTCCGTGGACTATGGAGCGAGGCCAAATAGCATGGATTTGCAACGCGTTCTGGCCGAGACGTTCGTCGCCTCGGCCGAGCATCACGAGGTGCTCGGATCGACCAACGATCGCGCCCGGCAGTGTGCGGCCGAGCACCTACCGCTGCCCCGATTGATCACGGCCGATCGGCAGACGTCCGGACGCGGACGCGGACGGCGGCGGTGGTGGACCGGCCAGGGCAGCCTGGCCATGAGCCTGTTGCTGCCGGCCGATTCCATCCCCAAGGACGTCGGACAATCGGTCCTCGTGTCCCTGGCGACCGCCGTGGCGGTGGTCGACGTCCTGCGCCCACTCGTCGAGCAACAGGGTGCCACTGGCGTCTCGCCAGTGCCTTCAACAAGAACACACGGGCAAGATGCCCGTGGCACCCAACAGAGCAATGTCAACGAGATGCTCGGCCTTCATTGGCCCAACGACGTCGTGCTCGTCGGGCGGAAGCTGGCCGGGATTCTGATCGAGGCGTTGCCCGAGCGGACCCATGTCATCGGAATCGGCATCAACACGAACAACACGGCCGCCGACGCCCCCGGAGAACTCTGCGACAAGCTGATAACCCTGCGCGACACGACCGGCACGGCCTGCAACCACGTCGAGCTGTTGGTCGGCCTCTTGCAGTGTCTGGAACTGGCCTTACGACAACTCGGCGTCGCTCCGCAGCACGTCGCCCGGCGCGCCGACGAGCTGTGTCTTCAACGTGGCAAAACCCTCACCGTTCAAAGAAGCGAAGAGCGGATCACCGGCCGCTGCCGCGGCATCGCCCCGGACGGAGCGTTGCTGTTGGACACGCCCGACGGACCACGCGCGTGTCACAACGGCGTGGTTCAGTAGGCAGCAGGCAGCGGGCAGCGGGCAGCGGGCAGCAGGCAGCAGGCAGTAGGCAGCGGGCAGTAGGCAGCGGGCAGCGGGCAGTAGGCAGCGGGCAGCGGGCAGTTAATAGCGTCGGGCGGAAGCCCGACGTCGCCAAGCGTGGCTGGGCGGTTTTTCCGTCAGTCTGCCGGTAGGCCCACCCCCGTGTTTTTTTGGCGGGGTCTTGACTTTCCCGTGGTCCTCGGGTATCAAAACACCTTGATCGGCGAAGTCGTCTTAGTAGTGGGTCGGGGGCTTACCTGCTCTCTCACATCTCGAGGAATCATCATGCTTCGAAGACTCTTGACCATCTCGCTAATACTCTGCCTGAGCACGTCGGCCAGGGCTGTGGCCGAAGAAGACATCCCAATTAACGAGCCGCCGGTGGCGAATAACGATGACTATGACACCTTCGAGGACGACGCGCTTTCCGTCTGTGCTTTCGAAGGTGTCCTGAAGAACGACACTGACGCGGACGACGATCCACTCTCGGCCGTCAAATGGAGTGATCCCATGCACGGCACAGTCAATCTCATTGATAACGGCTCGCTGACATACACGCCGGATCAAAACTACTTCGGCCTGGACAGCTTCACGTATAAGGCCTTCGACGGACTGGACTTCTCCAACATCGCAACGGTCAGTCTGAGCATCGAGTCGGTCAACGACGTCCCGGTCGCGATGGATGACAGTTATTCCCTCGACAAGAACACAACGCTCATCGTCTACTCTTACGCAGGCGTTCTGGCAAACGACTTCGACGTCGAAGGTCCACTTACGGCAATCAAGGTGACCGAACCCAAGCACGGTAGCTTGAACTTGTATTCAAGCGGCGGATTCGTCTATACACCCGACCCCAGCTTCTACGGCCTAGACAGCTTCCTGTACCACGCCTTCGACGGCGAAGCCTCGTCGAACGATGCGGCGGTAATCTTTGAGGTGATCCCTGAACCGGGCGCAGCCACGCTGGCGTTGTCGCTTCTTGGCTCGCTCTGCCTGGCGTGCTTCGGGCGGCGGCGAGGCTAAAGCGCACGGGGCAACGACCGCCGGGCCACGACCCGGCCTGCCATGCTGCCGTGTGACGGATACTAGAGGACATTTCAAAACCGGTGCTCTGATTGTTGTCATTCTGAGCGCAGCGAAGAATCTCGGCTTTCGCGGGGGGGAGATCCTTCGCTTCGCTCAGGATGACCGTTTTGAAATGCCCTCTAGGAACGGCTCGCGGTTTTCGCGGCGACCGATTCTTTTTCGGTCTTTTCCTGCTGCGCCTTCTCCCGCTCGGCCTCGGCCTTCTTCTGCTCGTCATAGGGCGCGAAGAGCCGCTCGTCATAGATCGCCAAGGCGTGAACCGCGCCGAGCCGGGCGGCAATCTCGCGGGCGCTGGTCGACGGAATGTGGCTGCGATAGCGTCGCGTAGCCAGTGCATTGGTCAGGAAGCTAACGCCGCGGACGATCTGCGGGTCCCGCAACTGATCTTCGGGCAGGGAAAAGACAAGCCAGCGCAGGATGTGGCCCGTCGAGTAAAGCTGATCGACCACCGTGCCGCCGCGGCCTCGAAAGACGAAAAACTCAGGGTGCCAACTGCCGTCCGGGTTCTGCAACTCCATCGCGTACTTGGCGAAGTTGGTCGTGTACTTTTGCGCGCGCTGGAGCGGTCCGTCGATCGGCTCGTCGCGCTTCACCCGGCGGTCCACCGCGTAGCTCAGCGCCAACAGGCGGAACGTGCCGCCGGCGGGCGCGCTTTGGGCACTTCGGTCCAATTCCTCCTCGACCAGCCGCGAAAGCGACCAGGTCTGGCCCAAGTCGTTTTGCCACCGGGCATCGCTCGGGAGATAGCGAGTAAGCCCGATCAGCTTAAACGACGTCTCCTCGCCCGAGCGGCAGCTTTGCTTTTCGTACTCGACCAGGTCGCTCACCTTGCGGACGTCCTCACCGACCCGCAACGGGTACTCGTCCGGCACGCGCGACATCGCCAGGGTGGCGAGGAACTGGCCCGGGTATTGCTGCCGCCCGTAGCCGATGCCCGCGGTCATTTGCCCGTCGCAAATCCGCAACAGTTCCCTGCCCGCGCAAGGGTAGTTCCAGCAGAGACACGTGAAGGCGTTGGTTTTCTGACCGGAAGACGCGCCGCGACGCACCTCGGCGTCGCACCCAAAGGCCATGCAGACCTGCAGGATGTCCGTCGCCGTGTTGTCGCGCGTATTGAACGGCTGCCTGAAGTAGCCGGCGATCGTGTTTCGCACGGCGCCGCGGAGCGATTTCATCTCGTCGCTCAACTCGGGCAGCGGCGGCCCTGCGTCGGCGGTGGGCTCGGTCTCTTCTTCCGATTCCGCCTCTTCCGCGCCGGCTTGCTCTTCCGCCTCGTCGGTGGGCGTGTCCGTCTCGGTTTCTTCATCGCTCGGTGTTTCCTCTTCGGCGTCGGTTGCAGCGGGATCGACCTCGTCGGTCGACCACTCGTCCTGCTCGGGCATCTCTTCTTCGTCCGGCGCCACGTCTTCGAAGGCCACGGCTGCCTCGGGCCACTGGTGAATCGCCTCGGCAAGCAGCGGGGGATTCAGTTCGAGCAGCACGGGCCCCTGGTCGGCTTCGTGAGAGACTGCTCGAAAAGCCGTGTTTCGCTCGGTCGAGGGCGCCATGGGCCCCAATATGATCGGGCCCCTTGGTTTTTGGGAGAATTCCGTGGCCAGTCCCGGCGCGCCGGGACTGGACAAGCAAGCAGTGACATCCTTTTCAAACGTGTTCTCAGAGGTACCCTTGCGTCCCCAAAGACCGCAGGCTACGACCAGAACAAGGATTGCTAAGACAACCGAAATCATCCAACGCATGTCACTGTCTCCTCCGAGCACGTCCGCCCACTAAACCATGTTTCCCAGGCTCACGACCCCGACCGAGCGGTCTGACTCTCCTTGACTGCCGTCTGTGTTTTTTCGATCTCTTCTTTCTTGGGCCGGTCGATCAGGAACCCACCCGAGCTGCTTCGCATAAGGTAACTGTTGTTCTGCGCGCCGCAGCCGTAGCGATCCGTTCCGCCGTAATCGATCACGAAGCTGAAGTTGCCGCCGCAATAGGGCAGATCGTGGTAGGAAATGCCCGCCGACGCCCTTCCCTGGCGATATCCGCGATAGACGTCGTTGCCCTGGTAGTCGTAGAGAATGCCCAACCCGGCCTGGGCACCGTTGCCCTCCGCTCCCGCGTACTGGTCCTTGCCGCCGAAATCACACAGAACGCCGATGGCCACGTCCCAGGCGAAGCCGACGGACATGATCGTTCCGTTGTACGTGTCGTCCCCGGCGTCGTCGAAGAGGAATCCCGCCGCGTAGTGGCAACCGAACCCGTTGCTGAAGCGGACGAACCGCCGTTCGGTCCGGGCGGTGCCGTTAAAGGCTTCTCGGGTGGCTCCAAGCCGCTGGTCGTTTCCGGCGAAGTCACGGGCGAAGCCCAGGCCCAGCCAATAGCCTCCGCCATGCGAGAGGTAGTCGTATTCGTAGACGTCGTCGCCGCCGCCGTCGAGGATGACGCCGATGCCGCCGTCGGCCACCTGGCGAATCCCCGAACCGACGCCTTGTCCCCATCCCTCGTAGCCGGGCGTTTCTTCATACGAATCGTAGTACAGCCCGCCGGTGTAGAAATGGTCATTGCCCAACATGTCGTCGAGCATACCCAGCCCGAGCGGTCCGCCGAAACCCTGGGTCCACATGGCGCCGCGATAGCGATCGTTGCCGGCGTGGTCGACGAGCATCCCGATTCCGCCGATGGCCTGTCCTTGCACGCGCCGCACGCCGATGTACGAGTCGTCGCCGGCATAGTCAATGAGGATGCCGGCTCCGCCCAGGCAAGACCCCTGGGCGACGTCCTTGGCCAGATAACGGTCGTCCCCGGCGCGGTCCAGCAACATCGAAACACCCAGCACGGCCGCGCCCTGCACACCCGGCTGCTTCGCCCGATATCGATCGTTGCCGTCCAGATCGATCACCACCAGCACGGGCCGCTCCAACGAGCAGGTCCCCTCGTAGTAGACGTCGTCCCCGCCCAGATCGATCACCACCGCAACGCCGGGCATGGCGTCCAACTGGTAGGTGTTCTCCTGGCGGCCGCCGATCACGATGTCGCCCGAGGGAGTGCTGATCCGACGTACCACCTCGCCGGTCACACCCTCGACCGTGGTTTTCTCATCGTCGGGCAACTCGGCCAGCTGCCCGAGCAACTCGGGATCGGCCAGCGGCACCAGCGCCCGGGCCGCGGTCAACCACTCCTTGCGATCCACCTTCTCCAACAGATCGCACACGTACCGCCCGCTGCCCCGATCCGAAAGCGTGTGGCCGACGCTGCCGTTGCGGGTCAACGTCTGGTAGAGGCTGCGCCGCAGCCGGCCGACTTCGCCGCCGGTAAGCGGTGCCAGTGCGGCGGCGTAGGCGACCTGGGCGCGGGTCAACGCTTTTCTAACCGCCTCCAACGCCTGTTCGGGGTTTTCGACCGAGTCGAGACGATCCGACGGAGCCGTCTTCAGATCGAGCTTCCCCCCGGCGATAACCATCGCCTGGTCCAGACCCTTGTGGCCGCCGACCACAGCCTTGTGGAGTTCTCGCGTGAACTGTTCGGCCTCGGGGGCGGCCTTCAGCGGATTGCGCATCAGGTGGTCGTACCAGTTCAACCGGCAGTTGCCCGTTACTTCCGAGGTCCGACGATCGCCGGCCGTGCTGTCGAGCTTGTGACGGCTGTAGGCACGAAAGCGGGCGAAATTGGGGACGATGTTGCGCCGCTTGAGCCCGTTGAGAATCTCCTCTTTGAGCAAGGCGACCATTCCCGACGCCAGCGGATCGCCCAACGAGGGCCGCTCAACCTTGGCCGCTTTGGGCTGCTCGACGGCGGCCGCTTCGGGCTGGGCGTCGGCTTCAGGCTGAACCTCGGCTTCGGTCTTCGCACCGCCGAAGGGGGCGTCTTCGGCCGAATCCGTCACGACGGCGGCATCCGCCTTGGGCGTTTTCTCGATATCCGCAGTGGGATAGTCGGCCGGCGCGCTGCCGGCGATGAGCGAGACAACCAGCCCAAAGATGGTTGCGATTAGAGGAATAGAACAACGCCGCGGCCCCCCTACGCTCTGGCTCATTCTGCGTATCTCCTGTTGGACGACGGACCACTCGGATTGTCTGTTTACCTGGTGTTGCCCGTGGCGGGCCACGTCGGCCACACCCAGTTTCAGATCATAACCACGCGGCGTCTCGTTAGAATCGTTGTAAGCGCAAAAGGGATCACGAAATCCCACCGGGTCGGAAGATCGCCAATAAAGGGAAGGGCCGCCTCACCCCATTCGGCTCGCCGGAGCCGAAATCTTAAACAGCCAACCCCTAGCCCCTCCAGCTTCGCCAGTCTTCAATCCGACGCTCACCAGACCGGGCCTTGGCGCCGCTCTGGTCGCATGGAATCGGTCCGACCGGATCAATCGGCAAAGCCCTCAGAAACCGACGACACCCCGCCGGCAAACCCGC
This sequence comes from uncultured Planctomycetaceae bacterium, assembly GCA_964637625.1. GTDB lineage: Bacteria > Planctomycetota > Planctomycetia > Pirellulales > Thermoguttaceae > UBA11386. The sequence goes on along the minus strand of CAZWWC010000159.1, from coordinate 109 downwards.
GCCGGTGCCACGGGCGTTAAGAACGTGTTTTGAAGATGCCTGTGGCTCTTCCACGGGTGCCACTGCTGGCTTGTCCAGCAGTGTTTTTCCCGGGAAATTCGCTTCGCAC
>CAZWWC010000158.1:3718-9182 GCA_964637625.1 uncultured Planctomycetaceae bacterium | reverse complement strand
ACCCCCTTTCTCCAGCACGCCGGAAATGGTAAACCTTCGTAGGCGCAGGGTGGCTGGGCCATAGCGCAGCGGTGGCCCAGACGCCGAAAAACCGGGCCTTCGCTGCGCTCAGACCCGGGCACCCGCGCATCGGGCCGCAAGCGGTGGGCGCTCAACGGGACACCCAGGAAAACCCTTTCATGCTGAACTCGTTCATGTTTGCCAAGACAATCGCATCGTTGTTGATTTTGCTAGGTTTTGGCGCGGTGTTTATCCCCGGCGCGCCGGGATCGGCGGCCCGTGCCGAAGCACCGGAGCCGGTCGCCGTGATCTCCAGCGCCAGCTACGACCGTTGGTACGACAACGTGGCGTTGCTCGGCAAGATCTCCGGGAGCCCCGATCTGGCCCAGGGCCTGGAAGCCATGCTCAAGATCGCTACGGCCAACCGGGGCTTGGCGGGACTGGACAAGAGCCGTCCTTGGGCGGTGATCGCCGTCCCAAGCGGCGAGCAAACGACCCTGTACACGTACCTTCCGGTGACTGATTTAGGACAACTCATCGAAGCTGTCCAGCCTTTTGGGAAGGAGATCGCCAAGAACGGCAACACGCGCGAAATCGAGCTGGCCGATGGCCGGACGTTTCACGCCATCGAGCAAAACGGCTGGGCCGTCCTCACCGCGGAGACTCAGACCCTTTCCCGTGCCCCGAAAGACCCCATGCGGCTGCTGGGCGATCTGCCGAAACGTTATGATTTGGCCCTTAGGCTGTATATCTCCCGCCTGCCCGAGGCGCGTCGAGCAAGATTTCTTGCCAAGTTCCATCAGGTCGTCAAAGACGACCGGCGTCTGTCGACGGAGAACGACGCGCAGTACGCGATCAGACGGCGCTCGATGTGGTTCACGTTTCAAGCGCTCAGGGCCGGCGCTCGGCAGTTGGACCAGGTTACCCTCGGGCTAGTCCTGGATCACCAGTCCCGGCGGTTGTCCACCGAGTTGGTGTTGGTACCCCGGGATGGAACACCGATGGCACAAAGGTGGAGCCAACACCAAGAGAGTAAGTCGCCTTTGGCTGGATTTCACCTGCCCGGCGCCACGCTGACGGCCGCCTGGGCGGGCACGTTGTCCGAAGCCACGGCCGACATGCTGGTTTTCACGGCCGATACGCTCAGGACACACGCTCCAGATGATTCCGCAAGAGAAGCAGCGGTGGACGTTTTGGAGGTGATTCGGAGTTTGCTGGCCAGCCGACACCTCGAAGGAGCTGCCGGCGCTGTGCTGGAACCGGAGAGGGCTACGTGGGTATCGGCCGTGCGACTTCCAGCCGGTGGGCAGATGCAGCAGAAAATCGAACATTTCGTTTCCCTTCTCCGACGTAATCCAGAATTGCGGGTCGGGCTCGAACTCAACACGGATCGAAATGGGGAGGTCCGTCTGCATACACTTTCATTCCCCATTGAGGACAATGTGAAGAATCGTGCGGCGCTGGTGCGGCTATTCGGCCAGAGGATCGACATCGTCGTGGGTATCGGCAAGAAGCACTTCTACCTGGCCACTGGCCGCGACGCACTGGCGACGCTCAAGCAGGCCATCGCCGCGTCGCGGACGGCTCCCGCGGCGCCCCTAGCGCCGCTGGAGTGCTCGGTGGCGCTGGGACCCGTGGCCGAGTGGGCCGCGCAGTGGGCCGAAGGACAAGACCGATTCCATGCGGCCCTGATCGCCTCCGCCCTGAAGGAGTCGGCCGGAAAAGACCATGTCCGGTTGACGGTCGGCCCGGCTGAGGGCCATCTGCGGGTTCGCGTTGAGTTGGAGGAGGGAATCCTCCGGATCGCGGGCCTGGCGGTCGGTATGGTTGGTGCGAAGCGGGAGACGGCCGGCTCGGCAGCCGTGGAGTAGGAAGGGTCAAGCCGGTGGCAAGGCCCCCCCCGATGCCGGGTTTTTGTCGGCGGCCCGCCGGCCACTGGCCACAACCACGGCGCGCAGCTATTATTTCCGTAGTTATCAGGAAAACCTCGCAGGTAGGGCAATGCGGACGAGGGTCTTGGCGCGGTAGCGCCTCCAAGAGCCGATGCCCCACCGCCCATACGTTTTTTTTGGAAAGGAGATCGGATCGTGAGAAAAACCCATTCGTTGACCTGGCTCACTGCCTTGCTGTTGAGTGTTGCCCTGTTTTGTCCGGCCCAGCAGGCGGCCGCCCAGGAGGCGAAGCCCCTGGTAACACTCTCGTTCTCGGGCTACGACGCCCTGATGGCGGATATCGACTACATCGGCAAGCTGGGCGGCAACGCCGAGTTGGCCAAAGGCCTCGAGAACATCCTCACGGCGACGACTCAAGGCAAGGGCTTGGAAGGCCTGGACAAGGCACGTCCGCTGGGGCTGGTCGTCCTTCCGAAACCGGATGCGACGACCCCGGAGGCCAGGGTTTTCGCTTTCTTGCCGGTGAGCGACTTGAACAAGCTGCTTTCGGCGCTCGAGGCGTTCCAAGTGGAAACCAGCGACGGGCCCAACGGGTCCAAGCAGCTCGCCATTCCCAACGGACCTCCCGGGTTGTTCATCAAGCAGATCGGCAATTGGGCTTACCTGACCAATGATCCGTCGGACTTCGACGCCGCGCCGGCCGATCCGGTCGCGCTTTTGGGCGGTAGCGAGAAAAAATACGACGTTGCGCTGAGGCTTCTGGCGAAGAACCTGCCGGACGAGATGCGGACGGCACTTATCCAACAGGTGGAGATGCTCTTCCAGTTCGTGACGATGCAGGCTCCCAACGAGGTCTCGGCCGCCCAATTCAAGCAGGCCGTTGAACAGATCAAGAGACTGATCAACGAGACCGACACGGTCACTCTTGGTTTTGTGATCAACGACAAGGCCGGCAAGACGTATCTGGACGTTGAGTTCACGGCAAAGCCCGGCACCGAACTCGCCCAGCAGATGGCCCAGATCAAGAAGGCCCCGAGCGCCTACGCCGGCTTCTACGTGCCGGAGGCAACGCTGACGGCGAACTGGGTCCGCAAGCTCGCGCCCACGGACATCACCCAAACCACCACGCAAATCAAGGCCCTCCACAAGGAATTCACCCAAGCGTTGGAAAACCAGGATCTCACCGAGGATCAGGCCCAGAAGGCCAAAAAGCTTATCGGGGATCTGGTTGACGTCATCGTCAAAACCCTCGAGGGCGGCAAGATGGACGGCGGCCTGGCGGTGTGGCTCGATGCCAACACCGCGGCAATGGTCGCCGGCGGCGTGGTCGTCGACGGCCAGAAACTGGAAGCGACGCTCAAGGAGATCGTCACCCTGATCACGGAGGACACGCCCGATTTGAAACCGCTTCTCAAATTCAATGCGGAGACCCACGAGGGCGTGACGATGCACACGTTCACCATGCCTGTCCCATCGATCCCTGGGCGCGATAAGGTCGTCGATCTGGTCGGCGAGAACCTCGACGTCGTAATCGGCACTTCGCCGACGGGCGTCTACCTGGCTGCGGGGCGTGATGCGATGGCCAAGCTCAAGGCGGCGATCGACGCGTCGAAGTCGGCCGCCGCTACGGACGTCCTGCCGACACGACTTTCGCTGGCCTTGACCCCGCTGGTGAAGTTCATCGCCAAGATGGTCGACGATGACGACGCCAAGCAAAAGTTGGACATAGCCGCAGCGCTGCTCGAGCAGGCCGGCAGCGAAAACCACGTCCTCGTTACCATCGAGTCGATTCCGGGCGGGATCCGCGAGCGTATCGAGGTGGAGCAAGGCATCCTCAAGACGCTCGGCGCGATGTCGCAGCAAATGGCCCCCGGCGCGCCGGCGCCGTAAACGGCCTTGTTTCGTGCCCCTCCATCGCGGCACCGTACGCCACGCGCGTCGGTGCCGCGTCCGTTTTCTTGGGTGGCGAGAAAGGCCAGACCGTTGCAATGCCCCTTGCCGTGGCCGGCCAATCCGCTATGGTAGGAGCATCGGGTAGCACCGATGATTTTCCGCGATACACGTTGCGACCGGCAAGGGTCTTTCGGAAAATCGTCGGTGTTGCCGAAGGCAACGAGAGGTCTTACCCCGCAGCCGCCCAATACCTCTCGCCGCTTGCGCGGCACCGACGATTCGGCGATTACGTTGGTTCAGAATGCCAATGCCTACGCCGCGGAATCATCGGTGCTACCCGACACCCGATTGCGAGGTTCCTGGCGAACCCCGGCTTGCTGATCGTGTCATTTCTCCTTGATGTTCCTTGGTTTTCTATCTCTGGAGCAATCGATGCCCCTGTTTCCCACCTCCCGAATCGAAATAGCGGGTATTCCGGTCGCCGAACTGGCCCGACGGTTCGGTACACCCACCTTCGTCTACAACGCGGCGACGATCCGGCGGCGGCTGGACGATCTAAGGCGGTTCGACTACGTTCGCTATGCTGAAAAAGCCTGTTCCAACCTGGCCATCCTGGGCCTGTTACGTCGCGCCGGGGCCCTGGTCGACACGGTTAGCGCTTTTGAGATCCGCCGCGCACTGGCCGCCGGATATCGGGCCGAGGGCGAACCGCCGCCGATCGTGTACACGGCCGACATCTTCGACACGGAGGTACTGGAGTTGGTCGTCGCGCACAACATCCACGTCAACTGCGGTTCGCCCGACATGATCGACCAGTACGGCAGCATCGCGCCGGGCCGCGAAATCACGCTGCGGATCAACCCGGGCTTCGGCCACGGCCACAGCCAGAAGACCAACACGGGCGGAGCCCAGTCGAAGCACGGCATCTGGCACGAGCAGTTGCACGATTGCCTCGTTGCGGCCGAACATCATGGGCTCGGCGTGACGGGACTACACATGCACATCGGCTCGGGCACCGACATGGAACATCTTGCCCAAGTCTGCGGCGCGATGGAGCAAGCGGCCACCGAAGCAGGTCGCTCGATCCGCTGGATCAGCGCCGGCGGCGGCCTGCCGGTGGCGTATCGCCAAGACGAACCTGAGATCGACCTGGACGCCTATTTTGAACTCTGGGATGCTGCCCGCAAGCGGCTGGAGGACGCGTTTGGACACGACGTTTCGCTGGAGATCGAGCCCGGCCGTTATCTGGTGGCCCAGGGCGGATACCTGATCACCGAGATTCGCGCCGTGAAGCACCAGGCCGAGAATCTGTTCTATCTGGTCGACGCGGGGTTCAACAACTTGGCCCGGCCCATTCTTTACGGGGCCTATCACCCGATCTCGATCGTCCCGGCCGATGGTGACGTGAATCGGCCCCAGCTCGACGCCATTGTGGGCGGGCCGCTGTGCGAGTCGGGCGATATTTTCACCCAGGAACAAGGCGGGTTCGTGGTCACCCGACGGCTACCCCGCGCCGCGGTGGGCGAACTGCTGGTGATCGAATGTGCCGGCGCTTACGGGGCCGTGATGGGCTCGAACTACAACTCCAAGCCCATGGCGCCCGAGGTGCTCATCGACGGCGGCCAGGCACACCTGGTCCGCCGCCGCCAAACGTTCGAGGAAATGACCGCCGGCGAGTC
>CAZWWC010000158.1:0-3618 GCA_964637625.1 uncultured Planctomycetaceae bacterium | reverse complement strand
AGGCACACCTGGTCCGCCGCCGCCAAACGTTCGAGGAAATGACCGCCGGCGAGTCGATCCCCGAGTAGTACGCGAAGCGTTAAGAAACCACAGAGACACGGAGGCACAGAGATGGTTTTAGGGGAACCACAGATGAACGCGGATGGACGCAGATAAGACGTAGAAGTACGCGGTCTTACGTGCACGAGTTTTTCTACGACAAGCTTGGTTCCGTGATTTCGCTGCTGGCTTTGGCTTCGATATCAGCTTTCAGGGGTTGCCTGATGGGCCATAATGTCGCTACCAGGGCGGCTATGCCAATCACAGTGCCCAAGACAAGCAACCAGGGCATCAGCGCCAAGAGGCATTTAAAGAGTCGGTAGGGTAGTGGTAGCATTGTGGACGCTACCGCTGAGATGCCCATGAGAACGCCACTGCTGAGGAGGTTTCCGGCGATGACCCAACCCCAACGTAAGGAGTATCCCGCCTCACGAACAGCGTGTCGGAGGTACCAACCCTCGATCATGATGGACAGGATGACGGCCAACACGCAGAAGAAGAGACCAAACGCCCCTATCAACTCCCAACCCCAGATGATAAACGGCAGCGCACCCAGTAGGCTCAGGAAATTCGCTCGCAAAGAATAGCGTAAAGCGTGCTGTTGGATACCCAGCCGGGAAACGAAGGGCCGCTCTAGGAATGCTGCCAGCACGGTGGCCGGAACGGCCATCGGAAGATTCATTACTACGACGCCAGGCCAGAGCCAAGCAAACGGTGCGATCACGTCCGCACAAGCCACACTGGCCGGCAAAAGCACGAGCAGCAAGACGAAAATCAGCACACGGACCCGGAACACAATGAGGTTCCTCAAGGGTTTCGGAGAGTCCATTGGTGCGTGCAAGCACACCCTACTCTGTGTCTCCGTGTCTCTGTGGTGAAATCAACACAATAAGACGACGATCGATTCAGTCGACGTTGATCTTTTTGATCTTGACGCGCGTGTACATTTGCCGGTGGCCGGTCTTCGTACGCGAGTTCTTGCGGCGGCGGAGTTTTTGGATCGTCAACTTGGGGCCCTGCTCGACGCCGATCACCTCGGCGGTCACGCTGCCGGAATCCAAGGCCGGCCGGCCCAGTCGGAAGACGTGGTCGTCGCGGTAGGCCAACACCCGATCAAACGTGATCTGCTCGCCCGCCGACGCCTCGCGGTAGTCGACGCGTAGCTCCTGACCTTCTTCGACCTTCCACTGTCGACCACTGTCTTCGATAATCGCGTACATCGTTTTGTCCTGTTGTTCTCGCTGGTGTAGGTTGCTTAGGCCTGCCCTCCGACGGGAAGCCTCGATTCCTCTGAAAACCAGATGGACGTTGTTTCCGTAGGGCGAAGTCCTGTAGTTTAGCAGATGGGCAAGCCCCGTTTCAAGGGTCGACGCAGGGCACACGACGTGGCCAAGGCGGAGGACGCCCAGTGGCGTCAATAAGGACTGAACTTCATTTCCCGGCCTTCTTTATCCCAGCACTCGATGACGAGGTGTTCGGGTGAAACTCCTTTGGCACCAAGAACTTGCACGGCCGTTTGGCCCTCGTCTTCCAGGCGCGCCAGCTCGCGACGTTTCTTGTTGCTCAGATAGGTGGCCACCTCGTCGGTGACGGTGACGCATACTTTGGCGATTCCGGGTTTCTGGCACGTCAGCATGAGGTACCGGACGACTTCGATGGCCATACTTTCGGGTGTTTTGACGACGCCCGCCCCACGGCACGCGGGGCAATCGGCATAGACGTTCCGTTTCAGACCGGGACGCACTCGCTGGCGCGTCATTTCGATCAGGCCGAACGGACTGGTGCGTAGGATTTTGGTTCTCGCCCGATCGCGCTTCACGGCATCGCGCAGGGCTCGTTCGACGCCGCGGCGGTGTCGTTCTTGACGCATGTCGATGAAGTCATTGACGACCACGCCGCCGAGGTCGCGAAGGCGGATTTGGCGGGCGATTTCCTTGGCCGCCAACAAGTTGATCTGATAGGCGGTCTCTTCGGCCGAGTCCTCGGCCCGAAAACTCCCGCTGTTGACGTCGATGGCCACCATGGCTTCGGTCTGATCAATGACGATCGACCCACCTTGTCGCAACGGCACGGTCCGCCGCTGAATCTTGGCGATTTCCTCATCGAGACGATATCGATGGAAAAGGGGCTCCCTGCCTTCGTAGAGCTGCAGACGGTGCACGGATCGGGGCATCACCAGTTGGAGGAATTCACGGGCCCGTTCGTAGGCCAATTTCTCGTCGATAGAGATGGTGTCGACGTCGTTGCTGAAGATATCGCGGATCGTCCGGATGATCATGTCGCTTTCTTCGTAGATGTCGGTCGGTGCTTCCGACTTCTTGATTCGGCGTACGATGACCTTCCACAGCCGCAGCAGGTAGGCCAGGTCGCGGGAAAGCTCTTTCTTGGTCCGATCGATGCCCGCGGTGCGGACGATGAAACCGAGGCCTTTCGGCGGGTTCAACTCCAGCATGACGTCGCGGAGTTTGGTGCGGAGTTCTTCGTCTTCGATCTTTCGGGAGACGCCCACACGACCCAGCGCCGGCATGAGGACGAGATACCGGCCGGGGATGCTGATATAGGTGGAGAGGGTCGGACCCTTGGTCCCGATCCCCTCCTTGGTGACCTGGACAAGCACCTCATCGCCGCGGCGGAGCATATCTTGGATGGGCGGTTTGACGCGTGGCCGGACGGCCGTACGGCGCCGCCGGTCGCGTTGTCCGTTCGAGCCGCCGTTGCCGTTTCCTTCGGCTCCCTGGGCGGGATCGTAGCCGCCCTGGCGGAAGTACTGCGGTTCGACGTCGCTGACGTGGAGAAAGCCGTTGCGCCCCACCCCAAAATCGACGAAGGCGGCCTGGATGCTCGGCTCGAGATTGATGACCACGCCCTTGTAGATATTGCCTACGTAGTTGTCTTGCGCGGTCCGTTCGACATAGAGTTCTTCGAGGACGCCGTCCTCCACAATCGCGATCCGGCATTCTTCCGGCTGCGCGACGTTAATCAACATTTCTTGTTTCATGTGCTCGCTTTCTTGTTCGGCAAGTTCGGCGAGTACGTGATCGTTTGCTGCTGGAAGATCGGCGGTGCAGGCCGGCCGTCACGAGCGCAGCTCGACTTTCGTTCGTCTGAGGCACGCGCCGCGGCGTTCGAGCTCGTCAAGCCCCAGCCCGCGCAGCACGTCGCGCGGCCCCGGATTGGCTTGTTGCGTTACCCGAAGGGTCATCAAAAGAGTTCCCTCGAACAACTTCAATTCTTCCAGAAACTCGAGCAGGTCGATCGACTGGGAGCGGCCGGGACGTTGGATCGGGAACCGACGTCGGGCCAGAAGTTCGGCCACGCGCCGGGCGATTTCGTCTTCTCGCTCGCGGGGGACGTCGATCTCATAGGTCACTCGGCTGACGCGGGCCTTCTTGCCCCCCGCTTGCCGCGGCAGGATCTCGACGCGGCGGAAATCCAAGCCCCGCACACGACAGGCGGTCAATCGCTCAAGCACGGTCTCGGCGGTGAGCGCTTCGGCCAGTTCGATTTCCATGACTTCGTCGAGTCCTTCGATTCCCACGGCCAGTGCGGCGGGAAAACTCATCCGCGGTTTGGGATGAA
>CAZWWC010000157.1:0-9227 GCA_964637625.1 uncultured Planctomycetaceae bacterium | reverse complement strand
GACGGCCTCGGCCCCTTCGGGCAGCGAGAAATCGATCACCACGTCGGCCTCGGCCGTCAACTTCTCGGACAGCGGCACGCCCAACTTTCCGACACCGGCGAGTTGGCCGGCGTCTTCACCGAGTTGTGGGTGGGTGGCCGATTCGGTGGCCGCGACCAGTTCGAGTTGGTCGTCGTCGGCAGCCAGGGCCACGAGCCGCCGGCCCATCCGCCCGGCAGCCCCGTTGATGGCGATACGAACAGGATTCATGGATTTGCTCCTCGTGATCGATAGGCATCTGGGCCACCGCTACCCTGGGTGACACCGATGATTCCGCGGTGCAGGCGTTCGGCCTGCAAAATCCCGTAGTCGCGGAATCGTCGGTGCCGCGCCAGCGGCAAGAGGTGTTCCACAATCCACGAGTCTCGCCTCTCGTTGCTGACGCAACACCGACGATTTTCCGAAAGACCCAAACGTGGAACCAACGTCGGTGGCGGAAAACCATCGGTGCCACCCGATGGGCAATCCGTGTGTTACGACTACCCAAGGATATTGTGGTCACCGGGCACTTGCGCGTCAACTGTACAGCCGAATGGCCCTGATGATTTCGTCGACGTCGTTCGAGACGGCCACCGCCCGATTGGCAAAGGCGGCTCGGCGGACGCCCCGGCTGCCGAGCACCTCGTCAAAATGCTTCTGGTCGGTGCTGTGGTAGGCGACCGTGGCGCCGGGGTCCTTGAGTTGGTGGCCGGTCAGGATGCAGACCACGCGCGCCTCGGGCGAAATGACGCCTTCGGCCACGAGCAATCGGGCGCCGGCCACGCTGGCCGCGCTGGCCGGTTCGCAGCCCATCCCGCCGGTGCCCACCTGGGCCTTGGCGTCGAGGATTTCCTGGTCGCCCAGGTGACGCACCACGCCGTCGGTCCACTCCAGCGCGCGGAAGCACTTCGTTAGGTTCACCGGCCGGTTGATCTCGATCGCGCTGGCAATCGTCGAGGCGCGCCGACCCTCGGCGCTCATCCGCTCGTTATGGGCCTCGACCGCCGACAGGTCGGGGTGTCCGCCGTTCCAACGCACGCCCTGCTCTTCGTAAAGCTCAAAAAGCGTCTTGGCGCCGGTGGCATTGATCACGGCCAGACGGGGCATCCGGTCGATCAGCCCCAGTTGCGCGAGTTCGAAAAACGCCTTGCCGAATGAACTCGAATTGCCCAAGTTTCCGCCGGGAACCACGATCCAGTCGGGCACCTGCCACCGCAAGGCCTCGAGCACGCGATACATGATCGTCTTCTGGCCTTCGAGCCGGAAGGGATTGACGCTGTTGACCAGGTACATGCCCAACTGGCGCGAGACGTCCTGTACCCGGGCCATGGCATCGTCGAAATCGCCCGCGATCTCGAGCGTCAGGGCCCCGAAGTCGAGGGCCTGCGACAGTTTACCCTTGGCGATCTTGCCCGAGCCGACGAAAATCACGGCCTTCATCAGCCCCGTGACCGAGCAATACAAGGACAAGGAGGCGCTGGTGTTGCCGGTCGAAGCGCAAGCCGCTTGCGTGGCGCCGATCATTCGGCCGTGGGTGAACGCGGCCGCCATGCCGTTGTCCTTGAAGCTGCCCGAGGGGTTCATGCCTTCGTACTGCAGGAACAAGCCCCCGGGCTGCATGCCCACGTAGCGCCCCACACTGTCTGCGCGGTGCAAGAGCGTTTGGCCCTCGCCGATCGTGACACATTGGTCGGGCCGTGCAAACGGCAAGAAATCGTGAAAACGCCAGACGCCGCTGAAACAGCGTGGGTCGGCTCGGCGTCCCCATTTCCCCTCCAGCGCCGCAAGCGACGGCGGCACGCTCAAACGGTCCCAGTCGTAAAGGACGTCGAGCAAGTTGCCGCACTTCGGGCAAGCCGCCAGGCTCTCGTCGACCGAGAAGGTGGCCGCACACCCAGGCATGATGCACTGTTGATAGGCGATGTCGGTGGGACGAATCGGCGGGCCTCCTCTTGAGCAACTGTGTACTGGTTTCGGCATGGTCGACAGTCGTGGCGTTTCGTCCGGTCTGGCCAGCCAAGCGCTCCCGGCGGTTGGCGGGCAAGCCGGCGAAAATCGAGACTCAGTAGTCCCAAGTTTGGCTGGCTGACACCTCAGCAGGTCATCCTGAGCGTAGCGAAGGATCTCGATTGTCCAAGGAGATTCTTCGCTACGCAGATCCTTCGCTTCGCTCAGGATGACAATGCCGGGTCTCGATGGAATTTGGAACTACCGAGACTACATGGTTCTTCGGCGGGCGGACAAATGCAACGCAACGGAATTCTAACGAGCCCCCCTGGTTGCAGGGCTACGGAAAAAAGCCGTAATCCCGGGCTCTCGACTCGGAATGATGCAGCTCAAGCGTTTTCTATTGCCGACCGAGTCTCCAAGGCCGGACTGCCCGAGCGGGGGTAGGGTCGTCCGCCAAACACCCAAAGATACTCTAGGACAGACACTTCCGCTGATCAAGACGGGACTCCTGGTCGAGGTATTGCAATTCTCGGGCCTTTTCTCCGTAAAACCATGCCCCGCGACCGGTCCCGGCACGGCGCGCCGAGCCGGGCTGGAGACCTCTTTTTGGTTTTCTGCGTATCGTTTGACAAGGGCGCCGACCATACATAGAATAAAAGGTCTCGGGTCCCCTAAATGTGGGTAGGCTGGGGGAGGACTGAACGGTGTGACGTTGCTCACGGAGAAATGGGTGCTATGAAGAACAACGACATGACGGTTTACCGGGAACGACTCATTGCATTGCGAGCACGGCTTCGTGGTGACGTCAACAACATGGCCAACGCGACCTTGCACAAGCGACGCTCGGAAGCCAACGGCGACCTGTCGAGCATGCCGATTCACATGGCCGATATGGGAACCGACAACTTCGAACAGGAATTCACGCTTCACCTCATGCAGAGCGAGGAAGACACGCTCGGGCGGATTGAGATTGCGCTGGAGCGGATCGAGGAAGGTACTTACGGCGAGTGTGAGGTCTGCGGCGTCCGCATCCCGAAGGCCCGACTCAATGCGCTCCCCTACGCGACAACGTGCGTCAAGTGCGCTAGTAAGAGGGAGTAGCGTAGCTGGGCTGGATGTTTCCCGACGGCCGGCCCGCTCACTACTCATTTCTCACTTCTGCCTTCTTACTTCTTACTTCTTACTTCTTACTTCTTACTTCAAAGAACCACCGCCAACGCTTTCGAGCAGTTCGCCATGAGGGCGATTCCCCCCAGCCGATACCTCGTCTTCCTCTCCATCGCCGCGGTCGGCTCTCTGGTGGACCTGGCGACCAAGCACTGGATCTTCGACTGGCTCGGGATGCCCGATCCTTTCAACAGAGAAGTCTGGTGGATCTGGGAAGGTGTCTTCGGGCTTCAGACCAGCTTGAACGAAGGTGCCCTGTTCGGCATCGGCCAGGGCCAGGTGCTCCTGTTCATTCTGCTTTCTTGTGTTGCCCTGGTTGCGCTGTTGGTTTGGTTGTTCGTGGCCGGCGCCGCGCGCGATCTGCTGCTGACCGTGGCGCTGGGCGGCGTGACGGCCGGCATCCTGGGCAACCTCTACGATCGGCTTGGTCTGCCGGGCCTCAAGTGGACCTACGCCAGCAACCTGCACGAGTTGGGCGAGCCGGTCCACGCCGTGCGCGACTGGATTCTGGTGATGATTGGCCCCTGGCAGTGGCCCAACTTCAACATCGCCGACAGCCTGCTCGTCTGCGGCGCCGCGCTTTTGGCCTGGCACGCCTATCGCCTGGCCGACACCCAAAAAGCTGCATCCTAGGGGGAAGCACTACGTATGCCGAGCAAACATCCGACCTGCTCCCGCGGCACGGCGAGAACGATGTCGAGGTACGTCGTGTAGGGGCCGTGAAAGCTTGCCGGTTTATTCGGGTCGTCGGGACCGTAGCGGTGTGTGTCATGTTCCCGCAATGCCGATTCCAATGAATCTGACGGTCGCCAACGTGTCAGCTTTATTGCTACCCGGGTGACACAGGGCTGCGCGCGTCGACGAGCCTGGCTGCGCGCTATGCCCGGCCGATGAGTTCCTTGACATTTGTCTACAAGAGGGGTATGATGTCCCCTGTCTACAGCGGCCTTACAAGCCGGTGCGGATTGCAGGCCGGCACACCAAGGACAGGACGCCGTATCGGCGTACGGGGAAAGAGCCAATCGTTATTGCAGCAAGAGATCTGGGAGGGTAGCCATGAGAAATCGACCAACGTTCTGTTTGTGTGCTTTGCTCGCGGTAGCCGCTTCCTTGCCGACGGCGCCCGCGGCCGGGGCGATCACGTTTCTGAATTCCTTCGGCTCCCACGGCACGGGTGACGGGGAGTTCGATGACCCGGGCGGGGTGGCGGTCGCGCCGAGCGGCCAGGTCTACGTCGTCGACACGTACAACAACCGCATCCAGCGGTTCGATGCCGAGGGAGCGTATCAAACACAGTGGGGCTCCGCGGGTACCGGCGACGGGGAGTTCATTTTTCCCTACGGCGTTGCCGTCGCAGCCACCGGTCAAGTCTACGTCGGCGACACGGATAACAGCCGCATCCAGCGGTTCAACGCGAATGGTTACTATGAGATTCAATGGGGCTCCTACGGTTCCGGCGACGGGCAATTCGACTATCTCCGCGGCCTCGCCGTCGGGCCAACCGGCCAGGTCTACGTGGCCGACGCGGACAACACGAACATCCAGCGGTTTGCTGCGGACGGGACCTATGAGAAGCAATGGGGCTCTTCCGGCACGGGCAACGGGGAGTTCAACTGGCCCTTCGGCGTCGCCGTCGCCCCGACCGGCCAGGTCTACGTGGCCGACACGATGAATCACCGCATCCAGCGGTTCGACGGCGAAGGAACCTATGAAACGCAGTGGGGTTCCTACGGTACCGGCGACGGACAGTTCGATTTTCCGGCCGACGTCGCGGTCGCGGCGACCGGACTGATCTATGTAATCGACCTCTTCAATAATCGCATTCAGCGGTTCGGCGCCGGCGGGACGTATGAGATGCAATGGGGCTCCTACGGCGCGGGCGACGGGGAGTTCAACAGTCCCAGCGGTGTGGCCGTCGCGCCCACCGGACTGGTCTACGTGACCGATACGACCAACGACCGCGTCCAGCGGTTCTTCGACCCGGACGCCTGGGCCTCGGGCACGTATCCCGTCTCAGACGACGCCGTCATTGAGTCCGGGGAGCCCTTAGGCCAGGGCTTTGTGGTCGGCGCGGGAAGAAACCTGCACGTTGCAGGCTGCGTGAGCGTGGGGTATTCCAGCCTGGGTTTTCTATTCGTCGAGAACGGTGGTTCGTTCTCGTGCGGCGGCTCTTTGGCGGTGGCGTATGACCCCGGCACTCTCGGTACCCTCACGATCAGCAGCGGCGGGACCGTCTCATGTGGTGAGACCACGATCGCGTTCCTCGAGGGCAGCCATGGCGAGGTCACGGTCACCGGAGAGGGTTCGACGTGGAACACGGGTCAGCTTACGTCTGCATTCGCCGGTGATGGCCTGTTGAACATCCTGCAAGGCGGCGTCGTCAACACCGACGGCTTCGCCTATGTCAGCGTCGGCTACATGGGTGCCGCAGGTCAGGGTGACGTCAAAGTCCTCGGACAAGGCTCAACGTGGAACGTGGTCAATGATCTGTACTTGGGCCTCACCAGCGACGCCACGGGCACCTTGACGATCGGGCCGGGCGCCACGGTCAACGTGGGCAATTCTCTCTCGGTTGGCGATTCCTACACCGTCACCATCAACGGCGGCACCCTTCGGATGGCGAACCTGGCACTGTCCCAGGGCACCTTCGATTTCAACGTCGGCACACTCAACGACACCAACGACCTGGTGATCATCCCGGGAGATGCCATGGCGACGGCCCTGGGCGGCTCGCACACGATCCTCGTCGGCCGCCACCTTCAGGTCGACGGAACGACCACGCTCGTCGACGTCCTGACGCTGGACGGCGGCACGTTCTCGACCGGCTCGCTGGTGGGTGGGAGCCTGCTGCAGTTCAAGAGCGGAACCTTCAACCTCACTGGCGACGACTTGGGCATCGGTCCCGACGGCCTGCTGGGCGGCACGCTCACGCTCTCCAGCGCCAAGACAATCAATGTGACCGGCAACACCATCATTGACACCTCGGGCGAACTCGAGTTGCAGCAAGGTGTGCTTTCATCCGGCAATCTCACCAACGGCGGACTGATCCGCGGTGACGGGCGGATCGACGGCCTGCTGATCAACACGGCCGACGGCAAGGTTGAAGGGCAACTCGCCCAGCGTCTGCTGTTCACCGGCCATGGCAACAGGAACTCCGGCGAAATCAACCTCGGTGGCGGGAAGGTCGTGTTCAGCCAGGACCTGGTCAATGAGGCCGGTGGGTTCATCAGCGGGCGGGGCGAGCTGCGGGTCGATGGCGGGTTGATCAACGACGGCGTGATGGCCTTTAGCGGTGGGTTCACCGACATCTACGGCGATGTGACCAACAACACGTCCGGCCAGATCGTCGTCTCGGGCGGCAGCACGACCACTTTCTACGACGACGTCGACACCGACGGCGAAATCCGCGTCAGCGCCGCCTGCAACGCCGTGTTCTTTGGGGCGTTCACCGGCACGGCCGGCACGACCGGCCCGGGCACAGTCTACCTCGAAGGCGATCTGCGGCCTGGAAGCAGCCCGGCGGAACTCTCTTTCGGCGGCAACCTGGTCTTGGGCGACGCGGCCACGATCGAGATCGAACTCGGCGGTACCGAGCCCGGCACGTTCGATTGTATCGACGTCGCCGGCACGTTGTCGCTGGCCGGCACGCTCGACGTCCGGCTCATCGACGATTTTGCGCCGTCGTTGGGCAACACTTTTGATATCCTCAATTGGTCGGCGCTTGCCGGCACGTTCGACGACGTGCTGTTGCCCAGCCTGGAAGCCTACCTGCGATGGGATACGGACGATCTGTACGTCTCGGGTGAAATTGCCGTAGCCTATTTGACGTGTCCCGGCGACGCCGATCTGGACGGCTACGTCAACGAGACCGATGCCCAAGCGCTGGCCGACCACTGGGGCCAGAGTGGCGGCTGGGCCGAAGGTGATTTCGACCGCGACGGGCTCGTCGGCCCGCGGGACGCCGCGATTCTGGCGGCCCACTGGGGCGGGCCTTACAGCGAAGCAAACGCCGTGCCCGAGCCCGGAACGTGGGCTCTGTTGGCTGGCTTGTCCCTGATGTTGCTACTTCGCCGGCGTCGATGAGCGTGCTGCCGGCTGCTCGTCACACGGTGTCGAAGAATTCGAAACTCTGAAATACGTGATTCTCGGGAGGGCGAGGCTCCTGCCGAGCAGAAGGACACCATAGCATCTTCGGCTCACCGGGAGGTTCGCCCTCCCGATTTCCACACGGCCTCTGCTGGTGAGAGTGTGGCTATGTGCAATTGCACGGGCAGGATGGCCGTGGCACCCACGGCACGTGAAGAACCGTTGCGGTACGTCGTGTAGGGGGTGTGAAAACTTGCCGGTTATTCGGGTCGTCGGGGCGGTAGGGGTGCTGTCTCATGTTACGACGATGCCGATTCCGATGAATCTGACGGCCGCGAACGTGTCGCCCATACCGCTTTCTGGGTAACACGGTGCCGCGCGCATCGACTAGCCCGGCTGCGCGCCATGCCCGGCCGAAATGACGCCCATTGCCTTCTGCGCCGGCGGTGCGCGCCGAGGGTGCCACTGGCGCCGGCGCCAGTGCCCATTGAGCAGCAGCACGGGCAAAATGCCCGTGGCACCCGCTATGGATTCGTGAGAAAGGGGCTGGCCGCGTTTTCATTGCGTGGCCCCGGGGGGATGGATGACCGGCAGAGGGAAACACCGCCTGTTGACGATGGTCTGCGCCTTGTCGCTGGTCTCTTCCGGCGCGTGCAGCCAGCGATGGACGTTCGCCCCACCGGGACAACGGGGTGCCATTGCTGGACTTCGACGAGCGTCTGAAGGGGACAGTCCCATTCATGCTTCGCCTAGCGGCTACGCAGAATCGGGACAGTCCCCGGTCCAACAGACTTCCTACGAGGACTGCGACACCACACCGGCCACGGCCGCCCTGTTCGTCGGTCCCGACGCGCCGAGGCGTCCTATCGTCGGGTCGGGCCTGATCGAGCGCCTGCCACCGTTAGCGTCTTCCGCCGAACGACCACTAGATCGCATTTCTCACCTCGGTGTGCCACTGCTTGCCGGAAGGCAAGCAGTGCCCCAGGGTTGCAGCAGCACTGCTTCTGGCGAAGCAGTGGCACACTGTCACGAGCCGTGGCGGCATGGTCGACTTCGCCAGCGCCTTCCCGACTCACTGGCTCTGCTCCGGGCAAGCATCGTTCAGGATCATCGCAACTACTATGGTTGGCCGAACATGCGTGACTTGCTCTTGGGCATCGCCGGCGCCAGTATCTTAGCCAACACCTCGATGGACCACGATTTTCGCGACTGGTTCCAAAACGAGGTCCGAAGCGACGACACGGACAGCTTCGCCGACTTCTTCAAGGTGTTTGGTGAGGGAGAGATCTTCGCATCTTCGCTGGCCGGGTTGGGTATAGCCGGTTGGCTGCTCGAGGACATTCCGATTTGTGACGTAGCCGGCGAGTTCGGCTTGCGGACCGGCCGAGCCTATCTCGTCGGCGCACCGCCGATCGTCTTCATGCAATCCGCCTTGGGTGGATCACGGCCGGGCGAAACGTCGCACGAGTCGGCCTGGCGATCGTTCGAAGACAACAACGCAGTCAGCGGCCATGCGTTCATGGGCGCCGTCCCGTTCATTACAGGCGCACAGATGAGCAAGAACCGTTGCGTCAAGGCGGGCTTCTATATCCTCTCTACCCTGCCCGCCTGGTCGCGGATCGACGACGACGCACATTATCTATCGCATTCTGCATTGGGCTGGTGGATGGCCTACCTGGCTTGCCGCAGCGTCAGCCAAACCGAGGCGGCCGAGCGCCACGGCGGCTTCCGCGTTGCGCCGCTGCTCGACCCGAACACGGCCGGCTTCATGGCGGCCTACGAGTTTTAGGGGATGGGGATTTGGGATTGGGGATTAGGGATTAGAAGTCAGGAGCCAGAATGATAGCCGCGGACGGAAGTCCGCGGTCAGGTGCCACAGCCACGCGGTCAGGTGCCACAGCCACGCGTGAGCGTGGCCATGTTGCAGATTAAGAAGCATGCTCACACTTTGCGTGAGCATGGCACCCAACGCCGTGTAGCGTTCGACGCTTGGGATCGCGGCTAAG
>CAZWWC010000156.1:0-9244 GCA_964637625.1 uncultured Planctomycetaceae bacterium | reverse complement strand
GCCAACAATAGCAGATACCCCGCAAGAATTCATGCACGCTTGCCGGAAGGACACCGCCGGCCTATCGCCCCGGCTCAAGGAACGGGCCAACAAGCGGGGCGAGGCCATCCAGAGAGAAATCGACCGGCTCCAGCGGGATCTGGTCGACCTCCGAGTTCCCTGAGTTCCCTGGGAGTGGCTGAAGGCTGACCTTACAGCCCGCCAGGAGGCCCTGGCACGGGCGACCACTACCTTGAACCAGGAGGGGCCGGTTCCGGCAGAAGGCCGAGGCCCTCAAGACCGTCATAGACCGCATCGTCTGTCACTTCTCGCGGTCCGGCAAGCGGTGCACCCTCAAATCTATCGACCTGTACGCAGCGGAGGACGGGGCCATTCGGCCCCTTTCCTTTCCCGGAGTAGACTCTCTCCAAACGAACAGGCGCCTCTACGCCTCTGCGTGAGACCTACTGCTGTCTCTCCAGCGGGCAGCCGCCGCCGCAGACGGCCAGATCGGGACAGTTCCAGCACGGCTCAGGCAGCCCGCAGCCGCGCGGGTCGGCCGTGCGCCGCCGGAATCGTACGAACAAAGGGCTGTCCCAGATCGCTTCCCAGCGGTCCGCGAGCAGGTTGCCCACCGGCTCGTAGTACGACTGGCAAGGCAGCACGTCGCCGTTGGGTTCCACACACATCGAATACTCGCCGGCGTTGCAGCGCCGCGGGCCCAGCTCCAACTCGACCGGCGAGAGCCGACAGTAGGCCGTCGGCGTGTACCAGAGCAGCCGCAGCGACAGCTCCTCGGCCCGATCACGCAGCCGGATGAGCACCGCGGCCAGTTTGTCTTCACGGATGGCCTCAGGCGAATTGCGTCCACAGCCGGCGTGGATCATCCCATTGACGGCGATGGTTCGCAGGCCCAGGGCGTGAAGGAACTCGACGTGCTTCTCTACGTCGTCGGTGTTGGCTCGGGTGAGCGTCGTGTTGGTGATCGTGTGCAGCCCGGCCGCCAACGATCGGCGAACGCCCTCGACCGTTTCCTCGAACGACGCGCGGCCGGTCATCGCGTCGTGCACTTCGGCCCGATGCGACTCGAGCGTGATTTGCACGTGGTTCAGGCCGGCGCGGGCCAACGACCGGGCCAGCCCCGGTTCGGCCAGGCGCCGCCCGTTGGTATTGAGTCCGACGATGAGGCCCTGCGCCCTGGCCTGCGCGACAAGCTCCGGCAGCGCATCGACCAGCGTCGGTTCGCCGCCGGTGAAGACGACGTGGGGAATGCCGAGCCGGGCCAGTCGCGCGATCACGCGGCGCCACTCGGGCACCGACAGCGACTGCATGGCAAGGCGCGAACGCGGATTGTAGCAGTGCGAGCAGCGGTTGTTGCAGGCATAGGTCAGCGCCACGTCGGCCTTATAGGGTGCACCGACCGGGCACGAGAAAAGCGGCGCCCGAGGCAGCCGGTCCAGGCCGCACGTGGGACAACCATCGTCGACGTGGATTAGATGATCCACGATCGCATAGACTTCTTCCACCCGGCGGCGCGCCTCGGGCCAGGCACGCCTGGGCGTGCGGCGCCGCAGCACGGCCCGGGCTCGGCGGAGCGACGCGCCATCCAACGCCAACTTGGCCAGCAGCGCCGCGGTCGGGTTCAGGTGGATCGCGTCGGTCACGTCGACCAGCAGCACGCCCGAGCCGTCCTTGCCAAAGCGCAAATGGAGATGACGCTCGGTGCCGCCGGGATAGACTTTGTAGCAGTAGAGGCCGTCGCGGGCGACCGTCGCGGGCAGCAGGGCGGCAACCAGCCCGGCCAGATCCTCGGCGACCGTGCTGCGAAGGCGTCGCAGCAGGCCGGCTGCCCGAGAGGACTCTACCATTTGGGTTCCTCCTCAATCTGGTAGGCCGCTCCGCAGAACTCACAGTTGATGAAGACGGCCCCAGCGCGGACGGTGACCGACTTCTTGCTCAGGCTGCCGCCGCACGAGCGGCAGGTCATGTCCTCAAGATGGACGTCGCCCGACAGATCGATCTTCTGCACGACGGTGGTCGTCGAATGGGGCACGCGGTGCATGGCCAGCCAGACCAGGGCACCGGCGGCCACGAAGAGCACCACGCCTACGACGATCCGCGCCGGGTCGCCTCGGCTGCTGGCGACAAACATCAGCGCCAAGAAGCCCAACAACGCCGCCAGAAGATAAGCAACCGGTTTCACGAGAGGTCTCTCCGTTGTCGAAGGGCGGGTGGTTGCGGCGGGTGGCATGGCCTCGCTTGCGTCCCGGCGCGCCGGGATGCTCGGTCAAGAAACATGCTCACGCAAGCGAGAGCATGCCACCCTGATTCCCGGCCATGCTCACGGCAAGCGTGAGCATGGCACCCGGCTCATGCAGTGGTCCAATTTGGGCTTTATCCTGCCCTTTTCGCCCCCATGGGTCAAGCCGAACACGGAGTGGAAAACGAACAGAAAAGGTACCAAACACCGCCGGGGAACGGTCACGCCGCCGGAATCGGCTCGCAAAGGGCCTCAAGGTTGGCGATCGGCGTGTCCTGGGGGATTTCACATCCGGCGTTGACAAAGTAGGGAGGTCCAACCTTCTGGTAGAGCTCCCGAAATCCCGCTCGGATTCGCTGGGGGGTCGACTGCATGACGGCGTGCACCGGATCGAGGTTGCCGGTGAGTGTCACGCGCCGGCCAAGAACCTTCCGGGCGTGCTGGAGATCGACCTGCCAATCGCAGTCGATGATATCGACCCCCAGCTCGGCGATCACGGGAAGATGCGGGGTAATATCGCCGCAAATGTGAAGCCGCACCAGTGCGCCGGCCTCGTGGAGGGCGTCGACCAGTCGTTTTTCCTGGGCGAAGATCAACTGCCCGTAGGTGCGGGGCGAAATCTGGCTGACGACGGCGTCTCCGACGCCGATGGTGTCGGCTCCCGCGTCGATTTGTGCGTCGGCATAGCGGATGGCCGTGTCGACACAAAGGCTCATCAGTTCATTGGCATAGATTTCATCGTCGAGCAGATCGAGCATGAAATTGGTCACGCCGCGCAAGTCGGCCGCCTCGGCGGCGGGGCCTTCCACCCAGCCGGTGATCGCCCAGCGCCCGTGGCCCCACTCGTGGAAGCGTCGCAGCGCCTCGATGGCGGTGAGGAGCCGCTCGGAGACGGCCGGATCGGGCGTGGCCAGGGAGTCGAAGTCTCGATCGTGCTCCAGCGGATGCGTACACCGCGGGATCGTGTGTTCCATGTACGTGATCTGCCCACCGAAGGCCGACGTCTCCCGCCAGGGATCGCACAGCAGGTCGACCAGATCGTAGCCGAATCGTCGGGCCAGATGGATCTTGGCGTCGGCGAAAACGGCGGCGTCCCTGGCAAAATCGGCGTAGGTGACCTGGGCATACTTGGCCACGAAATGCATCATGAGTGGAATCCGCGGCACGAAGTCGACCGACTGGCCTCGGACCATGCCCATGTAACGCTCGTAGCTGTTCATGCTGGGAGTCTCGAGATTTGGGGATTTCAGTAGTTCCAAGTTTGACTGGCTGACACCTCGGCAGGTCATCCTGAGCGTAGCGAAGGATCTCGATCGCCAAGGAGATTCTTCGCTACGCTCAGCAGTGACAATGCCAGGTCTCAATAGAATTTGGGACTACTGGATTTAGGGATTTGGGCAGGGGATCGACTTACTCGCTTGCGAGTCTTCAGACGGTAATTACGTAGGGTTTGCGCTGAGAGCGTGCCTGCCATTGCCTTGCCTCGTCGTCGCCGACGATTTCTTCCTTGACCGGGTCCCACTGGAGTTTGCGGCCCAGTCGCAGCGAGATGTTCGTCAGGTGGCAAGCCGTGACGGAGCGGTGTTGGATACTGACTGGGGAGACGGGCTGCCGGCGCGACTTGACGCACTCGAAGAAGTTGCGCATGTGATCCGTGGTGTCATCCCGAGAGTACACTGTCTTCTGACGGGGACTTGAGTCAGCCGGCGGAGCGGCGTCCGCGAGAGCACCGTGCCGCTCGGCGCGCCACGCGTCGGCAGGCAAGGGGTTCTCCTTGAGCTCGTCGACCGCCTTGCCGTAGAGGCCGCCTCGGTTGACGAAGATCCGACCCTTCTGGCCGATGAACATGACCCCGTTGCGCTTGAAGGTCTTGATCTCGTCGGGCACATCCTTGCCGAAAAGCCACTCGACCTGCTCGGGCGAAACCGGTGAATGCTTTTCGACCGCACCATAGACTCGCCGATCGCCGAGTGAGGCGAAGTAGAACAGTTCCAAGCCGCCCGGATAAACCATCCGCGAGAAGAAGACGTCGGCCGTGTTGTAGCAGTCCGCGCGGCCCCGGTTGGGAAACACGCCTCGTGCTTCGATCGACGTCGGGCCGGTCAACTCGCGGTCCATGCCCCAATGGGCAACGTCCACGTGATGGTTTCCCCAGTCGGTCACGATGCCGCCCGCATATTCGTACCACCACCGAAAGGCGAGATGGGTCCGTTGGCGACAGTAGTCGTGCTCGGGCGCTTGGCCCTCGTAGAGATCCCAATCGAGCCCTTCGGGCACCGACTCCTTGGGAAAAGGGCCGCCTTTGGTGCTGTAGTAGGGAATCGCCACCCGGACCTGTTTCAAGGGTCCAATCCGGCCGTTGCGGACCAGTTCGACGGCCGTCTGGAACTGAGGCGCACTTCGCTGCTGGGTGCCGACCTGGACGACGCGGCCGGTTTGGTCGACCACGCGGCGAAGGATCTTGCCCTCGTCGATCGTGAGCGTCAGCGGCTTCTCGGTGTAGACGTCCTTGCCCGCGCGGCAGGCCGAGACGTTGACGAGCGTGTGCCAATGGTCGGGCGTGCCGTTGATGATCACCTCGACGTCCTTGCGATCCAACAGCCGGCGATAGTCCTGGTAGACGTCCGCCTTGGGGTTGAGCTTCTGCTTGGCCTGCTCGGCGTGCGCCAGATCGGCGTCGCAGACGGCCACGATACGGCCGAAGCGGGCCGCCCGGCGAGCGACGGACGTCCCTCGACTACCCACACCGATGCAGCCCACGCCGGGCCGGTCGCTGCTGGACCCCCGCTCGGCGCCCATCGCACGCGACCAGTGCCAGTAGGGTGCGACGGCCAGCGAGCCAAGCACCGCCGCGGTCGATTTCAGGAAATCTCGACGATGGGTTTTGGAGCGGATCATGGTTCTCCTTTCTTCATCTCACCTTTATCTTGTCTTCTTCGGGGACAAGAATCAAGCCGGCACGGCGTGAAAAAATGGAGAAAGAAGCGATACGGCGGCGTCGGAGGATGGACCACGACCCGCGCGATATCCGCGAGAAAAGACGAAACCAAAAGGGCGGCAGCCGGGGCTCGGAACAGACACCTGTGAAGCGAAAGCAACCCCGGCTACCGCGCCGATCTCCATACCGTTTCGTTATGTATGAGGTGGCCGGGGCGCGAAGCGAGTGTCTGCGGCGTAAGAGCAACCCCGGCCACCACCTCCGTCTCGATATCGGCGTTTTTCAGGAGCATTACAAGGAACCGAGCCTGCTGTGGCCGACGTTCCATCCCGGCGAGCCGGGATCGGCCGCAATCGGCTCGATGCAATCACGTTTTTATCTCGGTGCACCGGTCTCGATAAGGCGACCGGGGCTCGGAATGCGTATCTGTGGAGTAAGAGCAACCCCGGCCACCGAACCTCTTCCCTGTTGACGGTCTGGGGCGACTGCAAGGCCGGGGCCGTTTAGAAAAGGCCGCTGCAGGGGCATGGGGCCCCAGCCTTAGACTGAATTTCAGATTGACTCTGTCCTTCCGTACAAACGTTCTTGCCTGGGAAAACCAGGCCTCCTTCGGTCGCCTTTTGCGAAACTTCAATCTGAGCTGCAGGTGAGAACCGGTTCTCGTCAATCCATCAAATCGGAAAGCGCGTCGAGCGATAGCCGCCGGTTTGCCGCCTCCCCGAGTTCGTCGAGGGTACGGCGTTGTCCGACGGCGTTCCACGGGCTAACATCCTCAAGTTCCGGCATGATTTCAAGAATCTGTTCGATCAGCATTTGGGCCATTCGCTGGATGGGCGCGGCGCTGGCCCGTTCCCGAATAGCGGCCGCCGTCTTCATCAGTCGGAGTATCTGTGCTCTTTTGAGCACGGGCGGCGAAAGCGAGCCGTCGCCGTCGACCAACAATTCCGCGATGGGGACTCCCAGGGCGGCCTGCCACTGGTACAGTCGACTCAACGACATATCGGCGTTCTGTTCCTCTTCAGATCGGACGCTCTTCACGTCGGTGCCCAAGCGACGCGCCACCGCCCGGCGTGAAAGCCCTTCTCGTCGGCGCACCGCTGCGATGTGGTGCAGGATTCGATACCGACGCGCCGCACGCACGGCAGCGGGACACGGAGAACCGAGCGACGACATGTCTGAATGATGGGCCATGCTCATGGCGAGCCCCCTCTCTCTAAACGCCGGCGCAACAGCATTGGCGTCGGTCCATAAGACGCGTGCAAAGGGGCGAAGAAGAACGCGATCACTGTTGCATACGGCTTGACACCTCTTGCCCGGGCGTCAAAAGCTGGGTACCAACCGACCCGTCGGCGAGGCGCCGCAAAAGAAGGCTTGAAAAGACGACTCCCGTTCCGAATTGCCTTCGGTTGGATTATAGACGATCGGCCGTCCCTAGACAAGTAGCCGCCTCGACAGAAGTATGCGCCCGATCCAGAGGGAGACCCGTCACCAGGCCACCGTCGAGCGGGGAGGTCGTAGGGTGGGCACGGCCCACCGGAAATCGTCTTACGCCAACATCAACGATTCTGGTGGGCGGTGCCCACCCTACTTTTTCAACAGGCCGCCCGGGTGAGTTATTCACCCAAGGCAAAATCCTTTAGGCTGCGCAAATACTTCGGGCCGGTGACCTTTTCGGTCGAGGATTTCTCCGAACGTGGCGGTTGGCGATCATGCCCGCCGGCCCTTTTCTTGAGACGTTTCTTGCGGGACGAGATCGGGCCGGCCGGCCGATGCGAACGGCGCCGACGCACTTCAACCTCGAACCACTGATCGCCCTGTCGAGCCAGTGAAGCGATGAGTTGAGCTTGCTCTTCCAACGATTGCTGAATGGACCGTGCGGCTCGACGGTCGATCATCCGGAAGCTCTCTTCGCCACCACGACGTTTCCATCCGATCCACGCTCTGGGCCGATCCGTCATCTTGGGCCGGCCCAACACCAACGGATGTTCGTCGATCGCCCACCAAAGCTTATAGACTTCGTCCAATGCCAACTGGCCGCTTTGATCGCGCAAGAGGACGACATCGCCCGAGCTGCGCTGTAGGCCGGTTCGCACGGCCGCCGCACGTCCCCGCGGCTGGGCATGGCGGATCGCTTGCACCTGCGGATAGCGCGCGGCCAGATCGTCCGCGACTTCAACGGTGGCGTCCGTCGACCCGTCGTCAATGACGATCAACTCGAATCGGGACGTCAGCTCCGGCAGAATCTCCAAAATCTCCAGGACTGTCGTGGCGAGCGTCGATTGGACGTCGCGCACCGGAAGCAAGACACTCAACGACCGTTCCAAGGCAACACCTTATCGTTTTGAGAGGGAGAGGGGACGCCGCTTCAGTTGCGTACTTCGGCCACGCAGGGCGGGCGACTGCAGTGGTCTTCTGCCGGCGACCTTTGCACGGCTCTTGCCGGGACAATCGATCGTTCGGCTTGCAGGGACAACTCGCTTTTCGCCGGGTGCGGCGAGGGCGAGCGTCACGTCTGTCTGCCGGCGACCCCTTATTTCGGGTAGTGTATGGTATAATCTCTAGAAGGACATTTTCCGTTTAGGACTCTTCCGGGATGACGATTTCGCGCGCCGACTTGCATGCCCCCCCGAAGTGTCATGACCCTGGCAACAGACCGTCGAGCCATGTATTCTAGGTGGCTTCGAGACCGACGCTGAACCACTCGGCGTGGCAAGGCGTCTGGTCCTTGAGATGAGTAGGGTGGGCAACGCCCACCGCGACCACTGATGTCGGAGAATAAGCCGGGAAACGCCTGAAACTCGGTGATTGTGCGTGTGAGGTATTTTTTGGTGGGCAAGGCCCACCCTACTGGAAGCAAGAGAGAACCTCCCGTGTCCGAACCGTCTGACTCCGGTCCCGATTTTGCCAAGGGCGGTGGACTGCTCCCGACGATCGTCCAGGACGCCGACGACGGGACGGTCCTGATGATGGCCTACATGAACGCCGAGTCGTATGCCGAGACGCTCGCCACGGGCCGGGCGGTCTATTTCAGCCGCAGTCGCAACACGCTTTGGCGCAAGGGTGAGCAGAGCGGCAACGTCCAGGAGGTCCAAGCCGTCTACCTGGATTGCGACCGCGACACGATCCTGCTTCGGGTCAAACAGATCGGCCAGGCGGCGTGTCACGAGGGCTATCGCAGTTGCTTCTATCGCCAGGTTACGCCCGAGGGACTTGAAGTGGTCGGCAGGCGGGTATTCAATCCGGACGAGGTCTATAAGAAGTCATAGAACGTGTTTGAAACGGGTGCCACTGCTGGACTTCGACGAGCTCAGTCGAGTCGCTTGTCCAGCAGTGCGGTGCGCGAAATTCGCCCAAATACAAGGGCGGGCAAGCCGCCCATGGCACCCATACATAACAGAACCCCGATCATTCAACCATCACTGTTTTCTCGCCATGTCCACACTCTTGAAATTGGGAATCCCGGCCGGCAGTCTGCAGGAGGCAACCGCCGAGTTGTTTCGTCGCGCCGGCTACCAAATCACGTTCCACGCGCGCAGCTACTATCCGACGATCGACGACGAGCGGATCGAGTGCCTGTTGATCCGCGCCCAGGAAATGGCCCGCTACGTCGACCAGGGTGTGCTCGATTGCGGCCTGACCGGCCATGACTGGATCATGGAAACCGGCGCCGACGTGCACGAGGTGGCCGAGTTGGTCTTCTCCAAGGTGAGCCGTCGCCCGGTCCGCTGGGTGCTTTGTGTCCCGGAAAACTCGCCGGTTCGCTCGGTCAAGGATCTCCAGGGCAAGCGGATCGCCACCGAAGCGGTCGGGCTGACTCGGCAATACCTGGAAAAACACGGCGTGACGGCCCAGGTCGAGTTCAGTTGGGGGGCCACCGAAGTGAAGCCACCCAAGCTGGTCGACGCCATCGTCGAGGTGACCGAGACGGGCAGCTCGCTCCGGGCCAACGACCTGCGGATCGTCGACGAAGTGCTGCGGAGCACTCCCCGGCTGATCGCCAACCACCAGTCCTACGCCGAGCCGGCCAAGCGGCAAATCATCGACGACATGGCGCTGATGCTTCGCGG
>CAZWWC010000155.1:0-9427 GCA_964637625.1 uncultured Planctomycetaceae bacterium | reverse complement strand
AATTCCTTAGCCGCGATCCCAAGCGTCGAACGCTACACGGCGTTGCATGGCACCCTTGACAGAGCATGAAACGGCTTTCCAAACACGTTCTGAGAAACCGGGCCTTCGCTATGCTCAGAGCGTGTTTTGAAATGAGTGCCACTGCTGGCTTGTCCAGCAGTGCCGGCCACAAAATCAGCCAAAAACAAGGGCGGACAAGCCGCCCATGGCACCCGGCGACGGTTTACGATCGGCCGCCACATTGGTACACTTCGTTGGGGAATAATGGTGTCGATGAAACCGCAGGAGAGTTTGTCCGTGTCGACCCAGGATGCCAGGCCCGCGGTGGCGTTGGAATCGGCGACGGTGCGCTTCTGCGGCGACTCGGGCGACGGGATGCAACTGGCCGGGACCCAACTGACCAATACGTCGGCCCTGCTGGGCAACGACGTGGCCACGTTTCCCGACTATCCGGCCGAGATCCGCGCCCCGCGCGGCACCCGCGCCGGGGTGAGCGGGTTTCAAATCCATTTCGCCAGCCGCAAAATCTTCACGCCCGGCGACCGGGTCGACGCCCTGGTGGCCATGAACGCGGCGGCGCTGGCGACCAACCTCGCGGATTTGAAGCCCGGCGGCGTGCTGGTGGTCAACCGCGAGAGCTTCTCGCGGCGCGACCTGGACCTGGCCGGCTACCAGGTCAGCCCGTTGGAAGACGACTCGCTGGCGGGCTATCAGCTCTTTGAAGTCGAGATGACCAAGCTCACGCGGCTGGCCGTTGCGGATCTCGAACTGGGCACGAGCGAAGCCGACCGCTGCCGCAACTTCTTCGCCATGGGGCTGGTCTGGTGGCTCTACGACCGGCCGCTCGGGCCGACCGAGAAGTTCATCATCGAGCGTTTTGGAAAACGGCCCCTGGTGGCCGAGGCCAACCTTCGGGTGCTGCGGGCGGGCTACCACTACGGCGAAACGACCGAGGCCTTTGCCAGCCGATTCACCGTGGGCCCCGCACCGTTGCCGCCGGGGCGCTATCGCAACGCGACGGGCAACCAGACGCTCTCGTGGGGGCTGATGGCCGCCGCGCAACTCAGCGGCTGCCCGTTGTTCTTGGGCAGCTATCCGATCACGCCGGCCAGCGACATCCTGCACGAGTTGGCCCGGCGGAAGAACTTCGGCGTGCGGACGTTTCAGGCCGAGGATGAAATCGCCGCGATCACCTCGGCCGTCGGCGCGGCTTTCGGGGGGGCCATGGCCGTGGTGAGCACCAGCGGGCCGGGCATGACGCTCAAGAGCGAGGGCCTGGGGCTGGCCGTGATGACCGAGTTGCCGCTAGTGGTGATCGACGTGCAGCGTGCCGGGCCGAGCACGGGCATGCCGACCAAGACCGAGCAGGCCGACTTGAACCTGGCGATGTTCGGCCGCAGCGGCCAGTCGCCCTTGCCGGTGCTGGCGGCCCGAAGCCCGGCCGATTGTTTCGAGGTGGCCGTCGAGGCGTGGCGGATCGCCGTGCGGTACATGACGCCGGTGGTGCTTTTGAGCGATGCGTCGATCGCCAACGGGTCGGAGCCTTGGCGGATACCGCGGATGGCCGAGCTACGGCCGATCGAAGTAATCCGGCCCGAGCCGAGCGCCGAGGGTGCGCCCTTTGCGCCTTACACCAGGGATGAGCGGCTTGCGCGGCCCTGGGCGGTGCCGGGGGTGGCGGGGCTGGAGCACCGGATCGGCGGGCTGGAGAAACAAGAAGTGACCGGCAACGTCAGCTACGACGCGGAAAACCACCAGCGGATGGTCGAGCTCCGGCAGGCCAAGGTGGCCGGCGTCGCGCGGGACATTCCGCCTCAAGCGGTCGAAGGGCCGGGCAGCGGGCCGTTGCTGGTGCTGGGCTGGGGTGGGACCTACGGCGCGTTGGCCACGGCCACCGAGCAATTGCGGCAGCAGGGCGCGCCGGTTGCCCACGCCCATCTACGCTACCTGAACCCGATGCCGGCCAACCTGGGCCACCTGATGAGCCAATATGATGACGTGCTGGTCATCGAGCAGAACCTGGGCCAGCTTCGCGCGCTGGTGCGCAGTCGTTACCCGGCCCGGGTGCGGGGATTCAGCCGGGTGACCGGCCGGCCGTTGACCGTCGGCGAAGTGGTTCAGCAGATCGACCGCATTTTGGATCAATGAAAACATGGTTTCAAAACCGCCATTTGGGTGCCTGGGCCATAGCGCAGCGGTGGCCCAGACCCCGAAGAACCGGGCCTTCGCTGCGCTCATTCCCGGGCACCCGATACAACCAATCAGTTTTGAAACCACTTCTAGAGGCAGAGATAGTGATCGACCAACCGACGACGCCGGGCAGTGAGTTGCCCATCCTGAAGCCGACGCCGAAGGACTACGCCAGCGATCAGGACGTTCGGTGGTGCCCGGGCTGTGGCGATTACGCCATCCTGGCCCAGATGAAAAAGACGCTCGCGGCGCTGGCGATTCCGCGGGAGAAGCTCGTGTTCATCTCGGGTATCGGCTGTTCGAGCCGGTTTCCCTACTACATGAACACGTATGGGATCCACTCGATCCACGGTCGGGCGCCGGCGGTGGCCACGGGCCTGAAGGTGACCCGGCCCGAGCTGAGCGTTTGGGTCATCACCGGCGACGGCGACGGGCTGAGCATCGGCGGCAATCACCTGATCCACGCCATCCGCCGCAACATGGATATCAACATCATCCTGTTCAACAACCGGGTTTACGGGCTGACGAAGGGTCAGTATTCGCCGACCTCGCCGCCCGGCCAGGTGACCAAGAGCACGCCGGCCGGGGCGATCGACAATCCGCTCGCCATCCTCTCGGTCGCCATCGGCTGCGAGGCGAGCTTTGTGGCCCGGGCGGTCGACGTCTACAGCCGGCACCTGGGCATGGTGCTTCGTCGGGCAGCCGAACATCGGGGCACCGCGCTGGTCGAAGTCTATCAGAACTGCGTGGTCTTCAACGACAAGGCGTTCGACTACGCCGCCAACAAGGCTACCCGCGCGGATACGACGCTCGAACTGGAGCACGGCCGGCCGATGATTTTCGGCAAGAATCGGGACAAGGGCATCCGGCTGCGTGGGCTGGAGCCGGAAATTGTCGAGCTGGCCGACGTCGATGAAAACGCGCTTTTGGTCCACGACGAGCGGGCGACCGAGCCGAGCCTGGCCTATCTGCTGAGCCGGATGCGCCGGCCCGAGTTCCCCGAGCCGATCGGCGTGTTCCGCGCGGTCGATCGGCCCAACTACGACGAGCTGCTGGGCCGGCAGATCACCGAGGCCCGCCAGTCGCAAGGGCCGGGCGATCTGGACGCGCTTTTCAACTCGGGCGATACGTGGACGGTTGAGTAGTCGTGGGGACTGTCCCGATTTTTGTGCAGCAAAAATGGGACTGTCCCCTTCCGTTTGCACAACAACCTCTCGTCGCTTGCGCGACACCGGTTCAGAGAACCGGTGCCACCCGGGTGTAGCGAAGGCCCGGTTTTTCAGGCTCTGGGCCACCGCTTCGCTATGGCCCAGGCACCCCCGTGGTTGCACGTCTTTGCACTGCTGGACAAGCCAGCAGTGGCACCCCGGCGTTGTCATCCTGAGCGAAGCGAAGGATCTGCGAAGCGAAGGATCTGCGTAGCGAAGAATCTCCTTGGACCATCGAGATCCTTCGCTATGCTCAGGATGACCTGCTGAGGTGTCAGCCAGCCAAACTTGGAACTACTGACTGTCCCCTTCCGCTTCACCAGCACGGCCGGCACATCCGAAACGACTGGAAATCTCCGCGGAGCTTGCCGACGTGTTGTCTTTTTGCATCGTATACTTGTTGCATAAGGTCTACATTCTCTTGCCGCGTGCCTCCCGACCATGCAATATCGATACGATCGCGACAACCGGACGGCCGTGTTCGCTTGGGCACTCATGCTTGCCGCTTGGTTTGTGGTCTTGAGTGTCGCTGCCGACGGATCGACGTCGGTGGTTCCTGTTCCGGCGGTTTCCGGCGGGCCGTCGGGTGGGCCGCTGTTGCCGATCGTGCTCTCGCCACCGGAGGAGCGATTGTTTGCCGACGCCTCCGATGGAGCGCTCGACGAACATACGCTTCTGGCGGCCGCGTT
Source organism: uncultured Planctomycetaceae bacterium (assembly GCA_964637625.1). Classification (GTDB taxonomy): domain Bacteria; phylum Planctomycetota; class Planctomycetia; order Pirellulales; family Thermoguttaceae; genus UBA11386. The sequence goes on along the minus strand of CAZWWC010000155.1, from coordinate 5,340 downwards.
GGTGGCCGGCGGGGTAACCGATCCGACGAAAATCGAGCACTATCAAAAGCAGATCGACGCCCGGGTGGCCCAGTTGCGTCGATCCGGGCTCGTCTCCGGTTCGCCGAAGCAGCGCGCCCGCGCGGTCTTCGAGTTCATGCACGGCCGGTTGCTCCGCGGCGGCTACCGTCTGGAGGCGACCGATTTGACGACCGTTTTGGAGACGGGCCGGTTTAATTGCGTTAGCGCGTCGGTGTTGTTTTGCTACTTGGCCGAGCAGTTTGGGCTGGACGTGCGGGGGTTGGAACTGCCCGGCCACGCCATGAGCCGGCTGCACTTCGGCGAGGGGGCCGTGGACGTCGAGAGCACCTGTCCGCGGTGGTTCCGGCTCGCCGGCGACCCGCGGCGTCGAGCGGAGCTGGTGGAGAGGACGACCGGCTTTCGGTACGACGAGCGTCGGCAAGGCGCCGGCGGCCGCGAGGTATCGGGCGTGGCGCTGGTGGCCACGATCTATTACAACCGGGGCGTCGACCTGTTGGCCCAGAAGAAGTTTGCCGAGGCCGTCGAGGCCAACACGAAGGCGCTGGGGCTGGACCCTTCGAGCGCGACGGCCCGGGGCAATCTGCTGGCGACGCTGAACAACTGGGCGATTGCGGAGGGCGAAGCGGGGCATTTCAACGAGGCGGTCGGCCTGCTTCGCAGCGGCCTGGCCCTCCAGGCCGATTTTCGGACGTTTCGGGCGAATTTCATCCACGTTCATCGTCAATGGATCGAGGCACTCTGCCGCCGGGGAGAGTTCGAGCAATCGTGCGCGGTGCTGCTTGCCGCCCGGCGGGACCTGCCCGACGAACCCTGGTTCGCAGAAACGTTGCAGGGTGTTTATCGGCGTTGGGTGTCGTCGCTTCTGGCCGCCGAGGGGTTTGACGGCGCGCTGGCCGTAGTCGATGTGGCCGACCGACTGCAGGGCGTCGGTGGTCGGGCGGACGAGCCGCTGACGGCGTTGCCTGCCGACGGCGAGCACTTCATCTCGGATTGGTCCGAGGGGATGACGGCCTCGGACAGTGCGGAAGGGATCGCGCTGTAGCGGTCGTGGCACCCGGGGGACTGTCCCGATTTTTGCGCAGCAAAAATGGGACTGTCCCCTTCCGTTTTACCGACGGCACTGGCTGGCAATCGGGTAACCCAGGTTCTCGAACCTGGGCGTCCGAAGGACGCAAGAGGTTTCGCGGTGTTACAAGTCTCTCAGCGACCTCTTGTCGCTTCGCGACACCGGTTCAGAGAACCGGTGCCACCCGCGGCATGGCCACCGTTGGCGGGGCCGGTTGTATCGGTTATTGGCCGGTTTGACAAACGGCGATTTGTGATCTAGATTTTGATTGGCCGACACACGTGTCGGGCTTAGACAGGGGGCAGTGCTCTTGTCTTTTCGGCCGGCTTGGTCCGGCTTACACGTCTACGCAAGCTTTGCTGGGTGCTCTTCCCGTTGTGCACGTGATGGTGAGTGTGCGCCTGGGCCGTTGTTGGCCGGGTTGGGGGAGGGTCTTTTTTGTAGTTCGACGGCGATTCGTGGTGGGCGATGCCCACCCTACTTGTTGAGCGATCAACCGGAGGTTTGCAACATGAACACGGCTCTCCACCAGACGCAAGAGGCCTTCACGAGGGATTCGGAGGAGTGGTTCTCGTCCGACGAGAGTGTGCAGTCGCAAATCTGCGGTTTATTGGCGAACTTCCAACCGCGGGGCGCGCGGCTCGAACGTCGTTCGGACCAGCGCTATCCGTTCCCTTATCTCATTCAACTGACGCCCGCCGGCCCGGACGGCACGCCGGCCGAAGGCGAGACGATCGCCGTGGTCGGCAAGCATGTCTCGGAGCGAGGGCTGGGGTTCTATCATACGAAACCGTTGCCCTATCGTCGGATGATCGTGTCGTTGGAGACGAGCAGCGGCTCGCGGTTGAGCTTCCTGATCGATCTGACCTGGTGCCGCTTCACGAAACAGGGATGGTACGAAAGTGGCGGCCGCTTTCTTCAGGCCGTTCCCCCACCGCTTGCCGTCCGGTGAAGATCACGGGGACCGCGGGTCGACGCGGTTCATTTCTTCCGACCGAACCCGGTGCATTTCCAATTGCTGTTGGCTGCCGGAAAGCCCGGCTCTATACTGGGTAGGAGTCTACGGAGCCGCGTCAGCATGACTTGAGAAACTCCCGGTGGCACGCCCTTCGCTGCGCTCAGGGGCGTGCCACCGATTGCGCTTTGCCTGCCATGAAGATCCGCGTGCCGAGCATCCTCCGAACGCTCTACTGGAAACGCAAACAGCGGAGCATCCGCGTCCGGACGTGGGATGATCTGTTGGCCGAGCGCGCCTTCGACGGGGCTTCACTGGCGGTGGTCGGCAACGCGGGCTACTTGAAGGATGCCCGGCTGGGCTCCCAAATCGACGAACATGATCTTGTGCTGCGGATGAACAATTTCGGCGTCGACGGCTTTGAAGAGGCCGTGGGGCGCCGGATCGACGTCTTCATGACCAACTTCTCCACGCGGATCGTCAACTACGACAATCCGGCGGTGCGTCAAGCGCGCTGGATCGTCTCTTCGCGGCCGAACAACTTCCGCAAGTATCGCCGGCAGGGAGTGCGCGACGTCTTCGGGCGGAGCATCACGGCCGGCATGCACCGGCTCGGGCGCGAGGTGGTCTACGTCGCGACGCTCGATTTTCTTTGTGACCATACACGGATGTTGGGCGAGTACCCGACGACCGGCGCGATGGCGATCCTGCTGGCCGCCGATTGGCTCGCCGGCGCGTGCCGATCGGTCTTTTTTGCCGGATTTTCCTTTTTCGAGGGCCGCAGTCACTACTTCAGCGATCGACACGTCGACGCGGCCCGCGACCACAACCTCATCGGGGAAAAGGAGCTTCTAAGCGGCAAGCTGGCTGGCCTGGTTGCGCGAGGCACGGTCACGCTCGATCCGGTCATGCAAGAGTATCTCCGGCCGACGAACAAACGATCTTGACGGGGCGGAGGGGGCGAAGCAGACTGGAATAGGGTGGCTGGGCCGTAGCGAAGCGGTGCCCCAGAGAAATCAATGGACTGTCCCGCTTTTTGCCGCGCGGGTGCCCGGGCCATAGCGAAGCGGTGGCCCGGTTTCTCGCCCACTGGGCCACCGCTTCGCTATGGCCCAGCCACCCGACGGTGATCGGAAGGGGGCAGTCCCGGGTTTTTGGCGGAGGGGGCGAAGCAGACTGGAATAGGGGATAAGGGATTGGGGGATGGGGATTGGGGGATGGGGGATGGGGGTTGGGCATTGGGGTGGCTGGGGCATAGCGAAGCGCTGCCCCAGGCTCATCAAGCGACCCTCCCGCCTTGTGCCGCGCGGGTGCCTGGGCCATAGCGAAGCGATGGCCCAGCGGACATGTTGATCGGGGGCGTTGAAGAGGGGGACAGTCCCATTTTTGCTGCGCTTTCGCTTCGCAAAAATCGGGACAGTCCCCAGGGAGAAATCACACCATGCGATTGCAGTTCCTCGGGGCCGCCCGGCAGGTGACCGGCTCGCGCTACTACTTGCAGACCGACGGCACGCGGCTGTTGATCGACTGCGGGATGTTTCACGAGCGCGAGTTTCTGGAGCGCAACTGGGAACCGAGCCCGGTTCGGCCGGAGAAGATCGACGCGGTGCTGTTGACCCACGCCCACGTCGACCATTGTGGTCTGCTGCCGAAACTGGCCGGCGAAGGTTTTCGCGGCCGGATACTCACCACGCCGGCCACGGCCGACCTGGTCGACGTTGTGCTGCACGACGCGGCCAAGATCCAGAGCGAAGACGTCGCCTTCAAGAAAAAGCGCCATCGCAAGGAAGGGCGCCGGGGGCGCCATCCGGTCAAGCCGCTTTTCACCGAGCGCCAGGTGCGGCGCACGCTGCCGCTGCTTCGGCCGGTGCCTTATCGCGAGCCGGTCGAGGTCGGCCCGGGCGTCGTGGCCTCGTTTCACGACGCGGGCCACATCCTCGGCTCGGCCATGCTCGAACTGACCGTTGACGATGACGGGCAATCGCGGCGGATCATCTTCTCGGGCGACATCGGCCAGTGGGACAAGCCGATCATCCGCGATCCGTCCGTCTTCACCGAGGCGGATTACGTCGTGATGGAGTCGACCTACGGCACCCGAGAACACAACGACGAGGACGTCGAGACGCGGCTGGCGCGCGTCATCAGCGAAACCGTCGACGCCGGCGGCAACGTGGTGATTCCCACCTTTGCGATCGAGCGGGCCCAGGAGCTGATCTATCACTTGGGCGGCTTGCTTCGCGACGGGCGGATACCCGAGGTGCCGGTCTATCTCGACAGCCCGATGGCCAGCGCCGTGACCCAAGTCTTTCAGCGCCACCGCGAGTGTTTCGACGCGGAGGCGTGGCAGCGGATCACCGAGGGCGACGCGCCGCTGCGATTTGCGGGGCTTCGGATGGTCGAGTCGACCGAGGATTCGAAGGCGATCAATCGGCTCGACCGTCCGGCGGTGATCATGGCCACCTCGGGCATGTGCACGGCGGGCCGCATCAAGCACCACCTTATCCATAACATTTCCCGACCGGAGAGCACCCTGCTGTTCGTCGGCTGGCAGGCCAACGGGACGCTCGGCCGGCAGATTCTGGCCCTGCCCGAGGAGGTGCGGATCCACGGGCGGCTCTGGCCGGTGCGTGCCCGGGTCGAACAGATCCACGGTTTCTCGGCCCACGCCGACGGGCCCGGGCTGATGCGGTGGCTGGGCTTTTTGCGGAGCGCCCCGCGCAAGGTTTTTCTGACCCATGGCGAAGAGGAATCGGCCCTGGGGCTGGCCAAGAAGATCCAGGAGGAGAAGGGCTGGGAGACCAGCGTGCCGCGGTATCAGCAGACGGTTGAGTTGGAGTGAGCAGTAGGGATGGGGATTGGGGATTAGGGACTGGGGATTAGGGTGGCTGGGGCATAGCGCAGCGGTGCCCCAGAGGGCCGGGTGGCATGGCCTCGCTTGCGTGGCCATGTCGGGATGTCAAAGAAGCATGCTCACGCAAGCGAGAGCATGCCACTCTCCTACTTCCTTGTGATCTGTAGCACGACGCTCTCGATGTCCGTGCCCGGGATTGTGTAGGTCGACAATTTGCGAAGCGCCAAGTCGTGCATCAGGCCGCGATGCCGGGCCTCGCCGCGCTGGTCGACCCAGGACGGACCCTTGACCAAAAGCATCCGCCCGAAGTGGTCCCAATGGGGCGCGAACCAAGTGAGCAGCTTCCTGAGTCGGGCCACGGCGCGGATGACCAGCGTGTCGAACGTTTGCTCGGCCAGGCAGTCTTCGGCCCGACCGTGAAAGACTTCGACCGGCAGCGCAAGCCGC
>CAZWWC010000154.1:0-9458 GCA_964637625.1 uncultured Planctomycetaceae bacterium | reverse complement strand
CACACGCGCGCAACACGTTTGTATGCCATTCATCACCGCCATAACTGCGGACAACGGTTCAACAGTCCCGTGGCCTTCGCCTGTCGATTCTTCTCGTATGACCGCATGCAAAGCGAGAATTACAGGCAATCTTGGACAAGCCAGGCTTGGCACCGACTTGTGGTCGCAAATCCACCTGAGCAGGAAAACTTCAGTCTTATTCCTTCGCAACTCCTTGCAAAGCAGATGGTTATGGCGACTCTCCGCGCGAACGTTGGGACAGTAGCGGGTCTAACACGCCCTTAAAACCGTCCTGGCGGCAAGGCCACCTGGGTGCAGTGCCGCGCTTTGCCCTTGGCATTTTCCTTCAGAGAGGTGGTCAGAGGTTGCCTGCTACTGGCCTGAGCGGCCATAATGTGAGCGATGACGCGATAGCTCTACGGGGCGCACGATCAAGGGGAGGCCAGATGGTACGCATCACGGAAATTCGAAAAATCGCCTTGATCGGCGATTACGTGCCTCGCAGATGTGGCATTGCCACCTTTACCGCGGACCTGTGCCGTGCGGTGGCCGGCCAGTATCCGTCGGTCGACTGCACCGTGGGCGCCGTGAACGACGTCGACGAGGGCTACGCGTATCCGCCTGAAGTCCGCTTCGAGTTTTCCCAACAGGACCTCGATTCCTATCGCCGCGCGGCCGATTTCCTCAACTTCAGCAACGCCGACGTGGTATGCCTGCAGCACGAGTATGGCCTCTACGGCGGCCCGGCAGGCCGGCATATCCTGGCACTGCTACGCGACCTGCGGATGCCGATCGTTACCACGCTGCATACCGTGCTCCGCAATCCCACGGCCGACCATCGGCGGGTGATGCTTGGGTTGGCCGATCTCTCGTCGCGGCTGGTCGTGATGTCCCAGCGCGGCCGGGCCTTCCTAATGGACATCTACGGCGTGCCCGAGCAGAAGATTGACGTCATCGCCCATGGCATCCCCGACATGCCCTTCGTCGACCCGAACTCCCGCAAGGACCAGTTCGGGGTCGCAGGCAAGCACGTGGTGCTTACGTTCGGCTTGCTCTCGCCGAATAAGGGCATCGAATACGCTCTGCATGCGTTGCCCGAGGTGATCCACGCGTTCCCTAACCTCGTCTACATGTTGCTCGGGGCGACGCACCCCAACCTGGTCCGCGAGCAGGGGGAGAGTTATCGGCTGAGCCTGGAGCGTCTGGTGGCCGATCTGGGTATCGGCAAGCACGTGGTTTTCTACGACCGCTTCGTCGAGCTCCATGAGCTGATCGAGTTCATCGCCGCCGCCGACATTTACTTGACCCCGTATCTGGAGCCGGCGCAAATCACCTCGGGCACGCTGGCCTACGCCTTTGGCTGTGGCAAGGCGGTGATTTCGACCCCTTACTGGCACGCCGAGGAGTTGCTGGCCGAGGGCCGTGGCTCTCTGGTGCCGTTTCGCGATTCGGCGGCCATCGCCCGCGAACTGTGCAACCTCCTTACTGACGAGCCCCAGCGGCAGGCGATGTGCAAACACGCCTATAAGTTGGGGCGGAAAATGATTTGGAATCACACGGGGCACCTCTATATGGATTCGTTTCAGCGGGCGCGGCAGAGCCGAATCGATGCGCCGGTCCAGCCGTTGGCAATCCAGACGCTCGAAGAGCGGCACTGGGAGCTGCCCAAGTGGCGGCTCGATCACTTGATGCGGATGACCGACTCGACCGGCCTGCTGCAACATGCTCGTTTCACCCTTCCCAACTACGCCGACGGCTATTGCACCGATGACAATGCCCGGGCCTTGCTGTTTGTGGTGTACCTGGAAGAGCTGGGACTCGATACGCCAGACACCCGGCGGGCCAGCACACGCTACGCCGCGCTGCTCAACGCGGCCTTCGACCCCGAGCGACGGCGGTTCCGCAACTTCCTCGGCTTCGACCGCCATTGGCTGGAAGAGGAAGCGGTGGGCTCTGATGACTGCTTTGGCCGGGCGGTTCGCGCCTTGGGGGCCTGCATCGGCCGTTCGAAGCAGCGCAGCCTGCAATCCTGGGCCATGGAGCCTTTCCACAGCGCCCTGATGAATTGCAGCGAATTGACCTCGCCGCGCGCTTGGGCCGGGACGCTTATCGGTATCCACGAGTATCTCCGCCGGCTCAGCGGCGACCGGCTAGTCAACGAGGTGCGGGAAACGCTCACCAACCGGTTGATCGAGCTCTATCAGAATACGGCTACCGACGATTGGCCGTGGTTCGAGGACACGCTCAGTTACGATAACGCCCGGCTGCCGCACGCGCTGATCCTCAGCGGCTATTGGACCAGCAACGCCAAGGCCACGGAGATCGGCCGGCGGACCCTCGGTTGGCTCTCCGAGTTGCAGCGGGCGCCGCGGGGGCATTTCCGGCCGATCGGCAGCAACGGATTCTATCGGCGGGGCGAGCAACGGGCCGACTTCGACCAGCAACCGATCGAAGCCTTGGCCATGGTGTCCGCCTGCGCCGAGGCGTATCGCACTACCGAAGATTCCCGCTGGCTGAACGAAGCTCGGCTGGCCTTCGAGTGGTTCTTGGGCCGTAACGACGTGGGATTGGAACTCTACGACGCGAGCACCGGTGGCTGCCACGACGGCCTGCACGAAGATCGGATCAACGAAAACCAGGGGGCCGAATCCACGCTGGCATTCTTGCTCTCGCTGGCCGAGTTGAAACAGGTGGAAAGCTCGTTGGCCGCGTTCCGCCGCGCCGCCGAGATGGCGGACGAGGGGCCGGGATAAGGGGCGATGAGCAGCATGAAGACGACACCCAGGCGGATTCTCACCCGCTGCCTGTTGCGGCCGGCCGACGTGCAGCCGCGGTTCGAGCGGTTCGAGGTCATCGGCACGTTCAATCCGGCGGCCATCGAACTGGACGACGGCGTCGTACTCCTGGTTCGCGTCGCCGAGCGGCCGACCGAAACTCGCAAGGGCCATGTGGCTTTGCCCTATTGGGATTGGCGGCGGGGCAGCGTAGCGATTGATTGGCGCCGTGAGAACGAAGTTGAGCCGATCGACCCGCGGATGGTCAGGATCAAATCGAGCGGACAAATCCGGCTCACCTTTCTTTCGTGGTTACTGGTCGCGTTGAGCCGCGATGGACTCTCCATCGACTCCTTCGGCGAAAAGGCGTTCCTGCCGGCCAACCGCTATGAGGCCTTTGGTGTTGAAGACCCTCGGCTCACGCGGATCGACGATCGGTTCTACTTCACCTACGTGGCCGTCTCCGAACATGGGGTGGCTACGTCGCTGGCGTCGACGGCTGACTTCAAGTCGTTCGAGCGGCACGGCATCATCTTTTGTCCCGAGAACAAAGACGTGGTGTTGTTTCCGGAAAAGATCGACGGTCAGTACGCGGCGTTGCACCGCCCCAACATGCAAGCGCATTTCGGCATCCCGGAGATTTGGATCGCCCGGTCGCCGGATCTATACCATTGGGGGAGCCACCGGCGGCTGTTGGGCGCGGAAGTTGCGTGGGCAACAGCGAAGATCGGCGCCGGCACGCCGCCGATCCGAACTGATCGAGGCTGGCTCACCTTGTTTCACGGCCACGTCAGGCCTGATACAGGAGAAGGAGTGGGCGAGTATGCGGCGGCCGCATTGCTGCTGGATTTGGATCAGCCGGAGCGAGTGATCGGGTTCTCCCCCCAGCCCGTGATGGTAGCCGAGGAGGAGTTCGAACGGTCGGGATTCCTGCCGGACATTGTGTTTCCCACGGGGCTGGTTCGCCGCGAGGACCACTTGTTGGTGTACTATGGCGCGGCTGACACGGCAACGGGGGTTGCCCAATACTCTCTGAACGACTTGTTGGGGTCGGTCACTCCCAACGGGTAGCCCCGATAGCTCTGCTATCGGGGGGCCGTCAGGCCCAAGAGGCTCCAACCAAAAACCGTCGAACCGGTTGACATTCGTTCGCCGATTGACCACGCTGGGCGGCATGGCCAAGCGGACGATTCACGACGACGAGTCGCACGCCCACTTCGTCACGTTTTCCTGCTACCGGCGTCGTCGGCTACTGGATCACGATCAGGCGAAGCGGATCGTCTTGGGCGTGTTCAACGCACAACTGGACAGCCGCAGGGCGTCGTGCGTCGGTTTCGTCGTCATGCCCGACCACGTCCACGCGATCGTCTGGTTTCCCGGCCCAGGCCAGTTGAGCGTTTTCATGCAGCAATGGAAACGACTCAGTTCGCACCACATCGGCCGTTGGGTTCGCGACGAGCTTGTCGGCTACTCGGCGAAGATCGGTCGCGACGATCCCTTCTGGCAGGCGAAATACTATTCGTTCAACCTGTACAATGAAGAAAAGATTCGAGAAAAGCTGACCTACATGCACGACAACCCGGTCCGCGCCGGCCTGGTCTCGCGACCGTGCGATTGGCCGTTTAGCTCCGCCCGCTGGTACGAAAACCGCCGGAGCGTCGGCGTGCCAATCCACTGGATCGGGTAGCCCCGATAGCAAAGCTATCGGGGCCACCCCGCGGAAAGGTTCATTGGCAATCTAGGACTCAATAAAACCTCTTGTCGCTTCGCGACACCGATTGCAAGCAATCGGTGCTACCCGGTTGAACGACTTGTTGGGGTCGGTCACTCCTAGTTGACAAGCTGCGGGTGGCCCCGATTGCTCGCAATCGGGGTGCCGAAGGCACAAGAGGTCTTCAAAACCATTCTAAAACCTCTTGTCGCTTCGCGACACCGATTGCAAGCAATCGGTGCTACCCGGTGGCAGGATAAAAGGTGTCAGGAACCTTTTTCCTTGACTCGCTCCTAGTTGACAAGCCGCTCGAGCAAAGGTCCGAGTGGCACGTACGCCATGGTTGTGGACCTGTCCGATATCGCGTACGGAATGTACAGGTAGTCGCCGTGGATCATGGCGCCGCAGGAATAGACGACATTGGGGACGTAGCCTTCACGCTCCGCTTCGGTAGGCATGATCAGCGGCTCGTCCAGCGAGCCAATCACCTTCAGCGGGTCGTCCAGATCAAGCAGCATCGCACCAATGCAGTAGCGGCGCATCGGGCCCACGCCGTGGGTAAGCAGGAGCCAGCCTTCGGGCGTCTCCAGCGGTGAGCCGCAGTTGCCGATCTGTACGAACTCCCACGGATTCCGGGGCGTTTCCAGCAACTCAGCCGACTCCCAGAAGTGGACCATATCGGAGTACATGATGTACAGGTTCTCGCCGTCGATTCGAGAACACATCACGTAGTGCCCGTCAATCCGGCGGGGGAACAAGGCCATTCCCTTGTTCTGCGCCCGGGCCCCGTTGAGGGTGTGGATGGCGAGGTCGTGAAAGTCGGTGGTTTCGATCAACTGGGGCAACACGTGGTAGCCGTTGTAGGCGGTGTAGGTGCCGAAGTAGGTCACCGAGCCGTCGTCGTCGGTGAAGCGGACCATGCGGAGGTCTTCGATTCCCATGCTCTCATTTTCGCTCTGGGGGAAAATGACGATTTCCGAAGCGGCAGCGTCCTGGGGGAGCTCAAGGTGGTAATTGGATCGGGCCAGCCACAGTATTCCGTTGGTGGTCTCCTCCAACTGAAACTTCTCCGGTTCGGCGGCGTTTGCCTTGGCGACGGCGTGTTCGAGTTGCTCGAAGGTGAAGTAATCCGGCAGGCGACGCATAACGAAGGCGACCGCGTCCCCGGCCAGGCCGATTTCGTCCAACTTGTTGCCAAATATGCGTTTCTGGTACTTTCGGTCGGGCCGAAGCCTTGCCAGACGTGAGAGCCGGCCGGGTGGGTCGAATTCGAGTGTCTGATCGGCGTGGACGACGCCGGTGCGGAAGACGATCGAGGAAATGTGCCCCTCTCCGGTGGCACGCAGGCTCATCACAAACCGAACGGATCCCTCCGGAATTCCAGACTGGTTAATGTGAGGTACGATCGAAGGATTGAACAGCGCGGCCGATTGGATCGCGTATTCCATGGTGAAGTAGGCCCCGATGAGCAATCTCCGCGATTGGGAAATGCCGTCGAGCCTTCCCGTCAGCTTGGCTGCCGTCTCACAGTGCTCCTCGAACACGGCCCGGATGTCCTTGTGCCGGCTCTGGAAGTCACGGAAAACCTGGGCGAGGATCTCCTCGACCTGGGGATCGGGAAGAGTGATGACCCGATCGATGATCGCGCGGATGCGGGTTTCACCCCCGGGAAAGAAGGGCCTGGTGATGACCCGACTCTCATCACCCTGGAAACGGATCTGGAGACGCTCGACCTTGAACCTATGAGAGTGATCGGCTGGCATGGCTGGCTAGCGCCTCCGAGAAGAGCCCGTTGGGCTCAAAGGTACGGCAATCGGAACCTGCGACTATTGTATAGTATACTACTCGGTTCAGGTAGCCGCTGACGAGCTCACAGATGGCGACCGCGGAGCCGCGAAAGAGGTGCAGAAAGCGACGTACAGAGAAGGCCCTCTCGTGCCTGACGGCAGTAGCGAGGGCGGCGGAGCACCGCGAAGATGAGATTCGATCGACGCCAGCAAGAACTCGAACACGGAGCGGCCTTGCTGCGCGACGGTGGTTTGGACGACGTGCAGCAGTCTTTGCGCGCGGTGGCCAACTGCTGGCGCAGGCGGGCATTTTCCTCTTCCAACTCTGCGATGCGCCGGCACGCGTTGGTTAGCAGCCTGTTGAAAAACACCTCGGGGTGGCTCACGCCATAGCACAGCGGTGCCCCAGGGCCCTTGTTCTCCGGGCCACCGCTGCGCTATGGCCCGGGCACCCGGCAAAGGAAACCATTTCTTCAACAGGCTGTTAGCTGCTGCTGGAGCTTCGCCACGCGCTCTCGCCAGTTGCTGGCTCCCAAGGCAGGCTCTCGGCTCTCGTTTCTTCATGGCCCGGCATAGTGATTGCCACCAAATGGGGCAATCGAGAAGGCGAGGCGCTACCCGCCATTGACCCCACCCGGTCTAGCGGGTTGCGGCAGGTTTTGGGTTATTTCTCGGGGGGGCGCTGCCCAAAACTATTGACGGACACTATCGGCAAAGTGCAGAATGTGGGCCATGTGTCCGACCATCGTTTCTTGTTTGCTAAAATCACGGTCACTCGACGATCACAACCGGGGAGAAGAACCATGTTTGGGAAGTTTTTGTTTCGATTGCTGGCCGCTGTTGCGGTGCTGGCCTTGGCGACGGCGGCCACACAGGCCGTGACCATCGAGACCGTGCCGGTGGGTAACCCGGGCAATGCCGACGACACGCACGGAGACGGCTACGGTGCCGTCGACTACGCCTACAACATCGGCACGTACGAGGTGACCGCCGGGCAGTACACCGAGTTCCTCAACGAGGTGGGCGGTGTTGACACGTACGGGCTGTACAGCACGTACATGTGGTCGAGCGGCTACGGGTGCAAGATCGAGCGTTACGCCGGCAGCGGAACGGCGGGCGACCCCTACCAGTACCAAGTTGCGGCCGACTATGCGAACCGCCCGGTCAATTACGTTTCCTGGGGCGACGCGGCACGGTTTGCCAACTGGCTGCACAATGGCCAGCCGACCGGGGCGCAGGACAACAGCACCACGGAGGACGGGGCGTACTTTCTCAACGGCGCGATGACGAATGCAGCGTTGCTGGCCGTCACTCGCAACGCGGATTGGCAGTGGGCCCTCACCAGCGAGGACGAGTGGTACAAGGCGGCGTATCACAAGAACGATGGTGTCACGGGCAGCTACTTCGACTATCCGACCAGCAGCGACACGATGCCGGGGCGCGACTTAGACGATGTCTCGGGCAACAACGCGAACTACTACGGCGATCCGTATCCCATTGACGACCCGTACTACACGACGATTAGGGGCGAGTTCCAAGACTCCGAGAGTCCCTACGGCACATATGACCAGGGCGGGAACATCTGCGAGTGGAACGAGGCGATTGTGTCCGGCTTGTATCGTGGCTTGTGGGGCGGCTCGTTCGCCATCTACGGCAACAGGATGTTCGCCTCGTACCGCACCGTCAGCCTTCCGGCGGACGAGTACTACGGTCACGGGTTCCGAGTCGCAAGTATCCCTGAGCCCGGTAGCATTACCTTGCTGGTATGCGGTCTGGTGAGTTTGATCTATTGGAGACGTAGGAAGTAGGAGCAGGTAGGGTGGGCATCGCCCACCAAGGACTTGTGTTGGGATCAACGATTCCGGTGGGCAGTGCCCACCCTACGCACTGCTGGGCAAGCCAGCAGTGGCACCCGGCTCGGTCCCTGCCTGTCTGCTCAACAAAGCGAGTCACGTGCAAAATGCGCGTGAACGGTTACCGGTTCAGATTGCCGGCCGCGGGTTCTTCAGGCACAAATCGACCAAATCGTCGATTTTGGCCGTGCCGACACACATCACCTGATCGGCGCCGCCCCAGTATATCTTTACGGTGCCGTCGACTTCAGGCACGGCGCCGCAAGTGAAAACCACGTTATTGACGTAGCCGGCCACTTCCCAGGGATCGGCCGGCTGGAGGATCCAGTCGTCGGCCACGCCGATCACGGTGGCAGGGTCCTCCAAATCGTGCAGCGCCACGCCGAGCCGATAAATGCCGCCGGACATGGTGGAAAACACGCCATGATAGATACTGAGCCAGCCGGCCTCGGTCTTGATCGGCGGAGCCCCGGGGCCGATCTTCTGTTCGTCCCAATGGTAGGTGGCCGGCCGAATCACCAGCCGCGAGTCGCCCCAATGGACCAGGTCGGGCGAATAGCTGATCCAGATCGACCAGGGAGCGATGTGCGAGTGTGGCCGGTCGAGCCGCACGTAACGCCCGTCGATCTTCTCCGGAAAAATGACCACGTTGCGCATGTCGGCTTGCGAGATCAGGGCAATCCGCTCGACCGCGGCAAAATCGGTTGTCCGAGCCAGCCCGATCCGCACCCCGTGGCGCGAATAGGCGCTATAGGTCAACAGGTATGCCCCTTCCATGGGCGAAATCCGGCAGTCTTCGACGCCGTACTCTTCGTACTCCGCGAACGGGCCCTCGGTGGCCGGCACCATGAATGGCTCGGGGCGGACTCGAAAACGAAAACCGTCGTCGCTCTGGGCCAGGCCGATGATCGACCGGCCGTTACGCCGGTGTGAGCGAAACAACAATAGGTAGCGTCCCTCATGCTTCACCGCCCCCGCGTTGTGCACCGTCTCGACCGGATAAGGCACGTCGGCTTTGGTGAGAATCGGATTCTTGTCGTAGCGTGTGACGATGTCGTTCATGGGACAGACTCCTGTTGGTTTTGCCCGTCGATAGCCGTGAGTGGAAACGGCTAGAGGGCATTTCAGAACCAATTGGCGGTCTCGGGTGCCCGGCGTCTGAGCGTAGCGAAGGCCCGGTTTTTTAGGTTCTGGGCCACCGCTGCGCTATGGCCCAGGCACCCCGATCATGGTTTTGAAATGCCCTCTAGTCAATCCTCCTCGCCGATCACTTTGCGGAAAACCCGCTCGTATCCTGCCGCCATCGTCTGGACGCTGAATCGGGCCTCGACGT
>CAZWWC010000153.1:0-9465 GCA_964637625.1 uncultured Planctomycetaceae bacterium | reverse complement strand
CAGTTGCTCGGGGGCAAAATCGATACGGCTCCCCCGAGAGATCTTCGTTTTCCGACTTTGTTCTGCTCTTCGCGATAGATTTGTGGAGAAAGTGCTATTTAGTCTTTGGGGATAATGGGTGGAAAGAGAAAAATCCCCTGGCGGCCTTGTCCCCCCCTCACAAGGATGGGCCGATTCAGTTTTGGCGCATGGGTCGAGAGCTAACGTGGAAAACATTACCCACACGGAAAGATTCGTTCAGGCGTTGACCGGTTGTCAATCCCGCCTGTTCACGTTCATCTTTACCCTCGTTCCCGACGAGGAGCAGGCCCGAGACATTCTGCAAGAAACAAACCTTGTGATTTGGCGCAAGTCGGACGAATTCCGCGACGGGACCAACTTCGGGAGTTGGGCCTGTCGGATTGCCCATTATCAGGTGCTCGCCTATTGGCGCAAGACGGGCCGAGACCGGCATATCTTCAATCAGGAGTATGTCCGGGATCTGGTGAGCAGTTCTGTCGAGGCGACCAGCGACATTGACGCGAAGGGGACGGCGCTTCGGCAATGTCTGGCCGAACTTGCGCCACAGCAGCAGGAGCTTATTCGGCAGAGATATGCTCCGGGCACCACTGTCGAGTCCCTTGCGGAATCACTGAAGATTCCACCGGCGGCCGTCTCGAACCGACTCTACCGGCTACGGCAAATACTCCGCGATTGTATTCGCGGAAAACTGGCCATGGAAGGAGCGTGATCGAATCATGTCCCATAACGAATCCCCGATACCGCCCGAATTCCATCAGTTGATGGTCAATTTGCTCGACGATCGGCTCACGGACGAGCAATACGCGCGCCTCATGCAATGGATACATGAGAACGCGGCCTGCCGTAATTGCTATGTGGAGCAAATGGTGGTGCACTCGCTGTTGATTCTCGACCATCGCGATCCGCTGCGTTACACGCCGGGGCCGTCGGCGCCCTCCGCAATCGCTCCGTTGCTCAACATGCCCGGCGATTGGCTCGACTCGCTCGATTACGGCAGCAACGAAGTCGGGCAGACGAAAATGCCCCCCGCGCATGGCTTCTTCACAGGATTACTTATCAGCGCGATCCAACGTGGCAGTCAAATCTTGGCACGGCCTTCGTACTTCACGGCCCTCATACTGTTCTTCATGGTCACCCCCCTGGTCCTGTTCGTTTTTCTCGACAACAAGACGGAGCCGCCAGGAGTAGCCCTTACTCCACGGCCACTTGTCGCCAGACTGATTCAGCAGACGGCGGATGCCAAGTGGGTTGTCTCTGAAGGAGCGATTCTGCCGGGCATGGATTTGCCGCAAGGAAGAGAGATCGTTCTGGCCAAAGGCGTCGCCAAGATCGAGTTTTACAGCGGAGCCACCGTATTGCTCCAGGGGCCCGCCACCTATCGTCTGGAGCGTTCGAACGCCTCGTTCCTGCAGGCCGGCGCGCTGGCGGCCAACGTTCCGCAGGCCGCTTCCGGCTTCGCCGTTGAAACGCCCAGCGCGACCATCGTGGATCTCGGCACGGAATTCGCCGTGGCGGTCGACGCGGCCGGAGTGACTGAAACACACGTGTTTGTGGGCCACGTCGAGTTGACTACCCGGAGCGAAATGAAACATGAAGAAGGGAAACCGGCGAAACCCCGGAGACAGCGTCTTGGCGCCGGGGAAGCCGTCAGGATCGTGGCGACCGACACGGTCGATTCCGTCGAGAGAATCCAGGTCGATCCCGAGCGCTTCGTGCACCAACTTCCAGCCGAAAAGGACATGTCGCCTCTGCCCAAGTTTAAGGTAAGGTTCGCCCATCGAGGTCGCAAGAAGCCCACTTCCGAGGGCTGGGGTGGTTGGACGGGAGCACGAGACGCGGACCTGGTCTTGAAGCCGCTGAAGAACGACCAGGGGACGGCGGCGTGGGCCATCATCGACCGCTCAACCCAAACCGGCGTTCGCTACATCATCGAGCGGGGCAAAGGCCTCCGTCCGGAAATCATCGCGGAGGGAAGAACAAACGGTTGGATACTGCGGGCCCGTGTCAAAGTGATCAGCCGCGGATCGAACTCCACGTGCCACGTCGCCTATCGCGACGACAACCGCGACTGGGTCCTGGGATTTTCGGCCGACGCGGAAGGAAATCAGACCGTGCATCTGCAAGGCGAAAGCTCGCTGGGTGTCGATGCATCGGTCAAGGTCCCCAATTCACGCAATGCTTATGTCGATTACGAAGTTCGCTATGACCCGAAAACCAATGATGCCAGCGTCTACGTCAGCGGCAGCCTGCTTGCCACGCGTTTCTTCGCCGCCGAAGCCACCGCAGCCCGATCACTCGACTTTGGCACGGGATCAGAAACGGAGGCGGAAATGCGGGCTGCACTCATTGAGTGGGGCACTCTCGAAAACCGGCAAGATTGAAAACACGAAGGGAGGGCCATTGAAACATATATCATCACTGTGGTGCGAATAGCGGCGCGGCACGGGGGACCGGCGCAGAGAAAGGCTTGTCGTAAGAGCAATGGCACCCCGTGCTTTTTGTCGGCCGTTCGGTTGCAATTGCGTTTTTGGAAAGGCGAGAGTCGAGGCGACAAAGGTGCCCGAGGCCGGCATGGGCCGGTCGGATCCGGGCGGGATTTCATGCAGGGGTTTACCCCGGCAATGCATTCCGGAAAGAGAACGAGGTATTCGATAACGATTGTGGCTTTTCACCAAGGTTCTTCACATCAAGGAGATTAGTAAAATGAAGAAAAAGAAATGGCGATGGTTTTGTATTCTAATGCCCATTGCGGCATGGATCGGCTTGTTGGTTTGCCCGGCCTTCTCTCCGGCGGAAACCGTCACGGCCTATTTCGACGACGGCGATACGACCGATGAGGTCGACGGCTTTCGAGGCAAGGAGGGCGAAGGATGGCAGGGTGCTTGGACGGTAGAGGAAAACGGCAGGAATTCGCCCACCGTGCAGGTTCTCGAGCCGGGAGAAGAAGCCCTAGGCTACTCGGAAATCAAGTCCGGATGCACCAATTACCTGGACATGGAGATTGCGGCGACCGGAAGCGATGCCCGCTATGGCGAAGCTCGTCAGTACGCGGCCGAGGGCGCGGCGATCGACCCGACCCTGTCCTATCCGATCACCTACGAATTCACCGTCCGCATCAATGAGGACGTAGACGATGAGAACTCCCCGTTCACCTACAGACACGACCGTTACCTGATTCTCGAGTACACGGAACCTCGCAGCAATGGCGGAGCCGGCGCAACGTGGGCGACCTCCGTGATCGGTGAAGACAAGGATACGGGCGACGAGCTGGAGGCGAAGGAATGGGACTTCAAAGACGGTGACAATGCTGGACACGACTCTCCCGTGCCCACCGGCATTTTTGCCGAGACCGGCGGCGTCTATGACTTCACGATCGTTGTGGATCCGACAGACTGCACGTGGGACGGCACCATCACGCACGTGAACAAGGAGGGGGGAGCCGAGAGTTGCACGAAAACTGATTTGGGATGGCGCACCAGCGCCACACAAGTCGGCGGCTTCCTCAATTTCCTCGCGCGAAGCAGTGGGTCGGATGACGTTCGCGACTGGTCCGTCGATAACATCGAGATCACGCAGGTTCCCGAGCCGTCGACGGGGGTGCTCATGCTGTTGGGCGTGTTGACCGGCTGCCTTCTGCGCCGGTCGAGGCGATAGTCGCCAGTCACCCAACGCGGGGCGAATGGATTCCACGGCGGTGCAACACGGGGTTCGTCGTCGTACGGGGCCTAAACAAGAAAACGTAGTCAATGAGAGCCTGTTGTCCCGCCGGGCGGGGAAACGGGGGCTTTGCGTAGAGAGTATGTAGACTGCTTACGAAAAACAAGGAGTTTCTGTAATGAACAAGTGTATGCATGTCATCCTGGTGTTGCTCGGCGTGGCGGCACTGACCCTTCCCGCCCGGGCCGCCGAAGTGGCCGCTTATTTCACCGACGGCAACGACGACACGACCTACGTGGACGCCTATCACGGCATCGCCGGCGCCGGGTGGACGGGGCCCTGGGACGAGGCCACCCTCAACGGCGGCACGATCACCGCAGTGGTGAAGGAGTCGGGCGATACCGGCTACAACCCGATCGACGGCGGCGGAAACTATCTGAACTACTTGCTCACGGCGACCCAGGAAAACAGCATGGGATCGGTCGGACGAAGCTACACCGACGGAATCGACGTCACGGCAGACCACTCGATCAGCTTCAAGTTCCGCATCGACGAAGAGGACTTCGCCTCGAATTTCACCGACGAAGAGGATCCGATACATGACGTCTATAGCTTCTTCGACTACACCAGCGTGCGGCATGGCTCGACGCCTGGGTGTCGCTGGCAGATCAGCGGCAAGCCCGTAGCCCTCAATTCGGATACCTGGAAGATCGTCTTGAGTTCGGAAGACAAGCCCGACACGGGCATCGGAATCGTGCAAGGCACGGTCTGCGATTTTCAGATCGACATACGAGCCGCCACGAGCAAGTGGGACCTGACGATCGACGATGGAACGACCGTTTTTCATTCAACCGACCTGTACCCGGACGGCATGCCGTTCCGCAGCAGTGCCTCGACGGTCGGCGGCACCGTGAATTTCAACGCCCACGCCAGCGACGCCACGGACGCGCGGCAGTTTTCGATTGACGATTTTAAGATTGTCGGAACATCGAATGCTCCCCACGGCGGCATGGACACCGTCGCCGCTCATTTCACCAACGGCAACGACGACACGACTTACGTCGACGCCTATCACGGCGTCGCGGGCGACGGCTGGAAGCGGCCCTGGACCGACAAGGTTTACGACGGAGCCGTGACGGGCCATAAGGTCGTCTTGACGACGGACACCGGCTTTCAGGAGGTCACGCCGGGTGGCGGCAACTACCTGAGCTTCAGCGCGGCGGATGATGGACTTGAAGGCACCTCGGCCGCCTCGGTAACGCGGAATTACAAGACGACCGCCGATCCGGGAATCGACTGGTCGCAAAAGCATACGGTCGAGTTCACGCTCCGCATTGACGAGGACGTCGACAACGAAATCCTCTTCACCGACGCGCAGGACAAGTACTTCGCCGTCGACTGTTCGTCCGAAACTGCCCGCACGAGCAGCACGTGCACGTGGCAGATCGGGGGCGCTTCTTCCGAGCTGGCCCCGCCGGATGCGGCCGGCTGGTGGAACGTCTACGACGGAGTGGCGGAAGCCAACGTGGACACGGGCATCGCGCTTGCGACCGGTGGAGTTTACGATTTCACGATCGTCGTCGACCCGACGACCCAGACCTACGACATGACGATCTTCGACGGCACGGATACGTACGACTCGACGGTTGCCAATCCGGACGGACTGGGATGGCGCTCGTCGGCGACCGAGGTCGGTGGATACCTGTGCTTCGGGGCTCAGAACAGCGGCCCTGAGGACACACGGGCATTTTCACTCGACGCGCTGGTCATCTCGCAGAGCCTCGAGCCGATCCCGGGCGATGCCACCAACGACGGCCATGTCGATGAGCTCGATGCCCAGCGGGTGGCCGAGAACTGGGGGGCCACCACGCAAAACCTCAACTATGATACCTGGTGGGAGATGGGTGATTTCGACGGCGACGAGCTCGTCGGCCCGAAGGACGCGGCGATCCTGGCGGCCAACTGGGGCTACCCGGGCGCGGAAGGTGTCACAGATGTACCCGAGCCGGGCACGCTTATGCTGCTGGCAATTGGATTGGCTATAATAGGGATGAGACGCTTGCGCCGGTGAGGAAAGGCAAAGGAAACCCATTTTGCCGGCCATGGACAACTCCGTCGGTCGGTGTAGACAACCAGGGGCAAAGACAGTGCGATGCTTATCGAGAGTGAAAGTCTGATGTTTCGTCTAGGGCGACGGGGTTTTACGCTGGTCGAGCTCTTGGTGGTGATCGCCATCATCGGCGTCTTGGTTGCGCTGTTGTTGCCCGCGGTGCAGGCTGCCCGCGAGGCCGCCCGACGGATCGAATGTGCCAAAAACCAAAGAATGATCGCCCTGGCGCTGGCCTCCTATGAAAACGGCTTCGGTTGTTTTCCACCAAGCCGAATCGGCTGCGACGGCTCATCGCTTTGCATCCACACCTATGAACGTGCCGGCACCAGTGGCCTGGTGATGATCCTTCCGCAGCTCGAACAGCAGGCCGCCTACGACATGTTCGACTTCAGTATCGGGCCTTGGTTTCCTCAAGTCTTCGGCAACGACTGGCTCCCAACCAATGCGAAGGCCATCGCCGAACGGCCGGCCGTCTATGTCTGTCCCAGTGACGAGTCGCCGTCCTTCTCCCAGAAGGTGCAAGCCACGGGCGGCATCGACTACAGCACGGTGCCGATCGCCACGGGCAGCTATGCACTCGTTGCCGGCAGCCTCGGCGCGCCGGATTTCTACTCGCACGATATCAAGTATAACAACAACGGCGTCTTTTTCTACCTTTACCCCATGAAGGTCGAGGAGATCACCGATGGTTTGAGTCAAACGATGTTCGTCGGCGAGGTGATTGAATCCCATACCGACAATTCGTCGAACCGATGGAGTCTCGGCAATCGTGAATTGGACTGCCACCGCTCCACCGCGAATCCGTTGAATACTCCGCCGGGGCAAGGTGACACGTTCACGAAAAACGGCCAGGTCGTCAACGGCGCGTTCGCCAGCCGCCATCCTGGGGGAGCCAATTTCGCGTTCGGCGACGGCCACGTTGTTTTCCTCAGCGACAACATCGACTTCGACCTGTATCGCTGGCTCTCGACGCGGGCCGGGGGAGAAACCATTGAAATGCCTGAATAACCGACTCCGGCTCGGCCCTTCCGCCCTGTGGCTGGTGCTCCTCGGCGGGTTGCTCGTGATGGTGGGTTGCGGCGAAGGCCGGCCCAAGCGGGTGCCCATCTCCGGTCAGGTCCTGATCGACGGCAAGCCATTGCCGCTGGGCTACCTGCGTTTGATTCCCGAGGGTGCCCGGCCCGCCGGGGCCCGAATCGGACCCGACGGGCGTTTCACGCTGACGACGTTCGAAGGCAGCGACGGGGCCGTGCCGGGAACCCATCGCGCCACGGTCCGTGCGTCCGAGGCACTGAGCCCCACGAAAGTGAAGTGGTACGCGCCGAAGAAGTACGCCGACGCGCAGACGTCCGGCCTGACGGTCGACGTCGACCGGCCGACCGACTCGCTGGTGATCGAGCTCACGTGGGACGGTGGCCAACCGTTCATCGAAACGATCGAGCCGGAGTAGCTCGATACGCAAGGCGAAGCGCTCGTTTGCGACCCTCGCAGTGTCCCACGCTTATGACTCGTCCTGTTGTCTTCGCGAAGCGAGCGATTATGTCCCGTCGAGCTGTTCTGCTGGTTCTGTCGTGGCTGCCGATTACCCTGGCTTGGCCCATGTCGACATTCGCGGCGGTGCATGCCGAGGAATTGCCCAACATCGTCATCATTTTCACCGACGATCAGGGGTATCAGGACCTTGGCTGCTTCGGCTCACCCGACATCAAGACGCCCCATCTTGACCAGATGGCTGCGGAGGGACGGCGCCTCACCGATTTCCATGTGGCGGCGCCGGTCTGTTCGGCCTCACGGGCGGCGCTCTTGACCGGCTGCTATCCACAGCGTGTCGGCATCTCGGGTGTCCTCAACCCTCGTTCGAGAATCGGCATCAACGCCGACGAAGTCACGTTGGCTGA
Source organism: uncultured Planctomycetaceae bacterium (assembly GCA_964637625.1). GTDB lineage: Bacteria > Planctomycetota > Planctomycetia > Pirellulales > Thermoguttaceae > UBA11386. The sequence continues at coordinate 1,779 of CAZWWC010000153.1, read as the reverse complement.
AGTTCTCAAACAGCGCGGCTACGCCACGGCCATCGTCGGAAAATGGCACCTGGGCAACCGCCCTGAGTTCCTTCCCACGCGCCACGGCTTCGACGAGTATTTCGGACTGCCTTACTCCAACGACATGTGGCCGCCCAACAAACGCAAGAACTATCCGCCTTTACCGTTGATCAAGGGCGAAAAGACCATTGAGCAGATAGACAACCTGTCGGAGATGGCCGATTTGACGAGGCGCTATACCCAGTATGCCGTCGACTTCATCCAGCGAAACAAGCATCATCCCTTCTTCCTCTATCTTCCCCATACTATGCCGCACGTGCCGCTGGCTGTCTCCGAAGAATTCCAGGGCACATCGCCGCGTGGACCCTACGGCGACGTTATCCGGGAAATCGACTGGTCGGTCGGCCGGCTTTTCGACACGCTCAAACGTCTCAACCTCGACAACAAGACGCTTATCGTGTTTACCTCCGACAACGGCCCGTGGCTCCTCTACGGTCGTCGTCACGCCGGATCGGCGCGGCCGTTGCGCGAGGGCAAGGCGACCACGTTTGAAGGTGGGTTCCGCGTCCCGTGTATCATGCGATGGACGGGACATATCCCCGCTGGCACGACGTGCAACAAGCCGGTTTCCACCATGGACCTGCTTCCCACGATTGCCAAGCTCGTCGGCGCCGAACTGCCAGTCGATCGCATCATCGACGGCCACGATGTCTGGCCTCTGATGTCCGGCCAGGAGAAAAGCAAGAGTCCTTGCAAGTCTTTTGCCTACTACCGCGGGCGACGGCTGGACGCGGTAAGATACGGCCGCTGGAAACTCCACTTCTCTCATCCCTATATCACCATCACTCGACCGGGCGAAGACGGCGAACGGGGAACGGCCCAACAAGGACACGTAGAACGGTCCCTTTTCGATCTCGAAAACGACGTCGGCGAAACGACCAACGTTGCCGACCGGCATCCCGACGTGGTACGCAGGCTCACCGACCTGGCCGAGCAATTCCGCAATGATCTCGGCGACAGCGCCACCGGACGTAGGGGCAAGAACCTGCGCTCGCCGGGTCGCCACCAGTAGCGGCCAAGTCCGTCAGATCGACGCCCAAACGATGGCTGAATACCGGGGTACGGACCATCAGCGGTGGTTCCAGTGCCGGTGATTTCAACGGCGATGGTTTCGTCGGACCCGCCGATGCAGCAATGCTTGCGGCAAACTGGGGGTATGGCACGAGCGAAACAAACGCCGTCCCCGAACCGGGAACAGTCTTGATGCTGCTCATCGGTGCGTCGATGCTACTTGTGCGACGACGCCGATTATGCCTCCGATTGGCAAGACGACGAATCCTACACCTATGACGACAACGGCAACCGGACCAACGACGGCTATGATACCGGTGATCACAACCGCCTCTTGGAAGACGGCACGTACCACTACCAATACGACGAGGAAGGCAACCGGACGCTGCGGTTTGTCGACGACGGCGATGACGAGTTCGGCGAAGATGATACCCTCATCACCGTCTACACCTGGGACCACCGCAACCGGCTCACGAGTGTCGCGGAGTATGAAGACTACGAGGACTACGGCGAGGGTCTGGAAGGGTCAAGCCTGTCTGTCGAGTACACCTACGACGCCTTCAACCAGTTGATCTACAATTCCGGGACAATTCCGGGGGACAATTCCGGGGGACAATTCCGGGGACACAATACCGATATTGACACATTAGGCAAGATTCCATAGACTCCCGGCATGGCTAGACTAGCGAGATTGGTCGTTCCGAGTCT
>CAZWWC010000152.1:0-9515 GCA_964637625.1 uncultured Planctomycetaceae bacterium | reverse complement strand
ATATCGCCAGCGAGAGGGTTTCCCCGACCTGCGCCATCGCGAATGGGCCGCCATGATCACCCACATGGATGAGTCGGTCGGAAGGATCGTTCACTTGCTCAAGGATCTTGGCATCGACGACAACACCGTCATCTTCTTTGCCGGCGACAATGGCTACAGTCATTGGGGATACATGAATCGGCGCCGTTGGTTGGACGATCCGTTCTTCCATAACAAAGGACCGTGGCGCGGGGGGAAGTTCACGTCCACGGAAGGAGGCGTGCGGGTACCGCTGTTGGTGCGATGGCCCGGCAAGATCAAACCGGGCGATTGCGATCACCTCTGCGCCTTCTGGGACTTCTTGCCAACGGCGGCTGAACTGGCTCGGCTCGCGCCGCCCGAGGGCGTCGACGGCGTTTCTCTCGTGCCCATTCTCACCGGGCAGCCGGCCAGGCAAAAGCATCACGACTATCTCTACTGGGAGAACACGCACGTGCAGGCCGCACGGAAAGGACGTTACCGGGCTCACCGCCTCCATCCCACCAAACCGATGGAGGTGTACGATCTCGTGGCCGACGAAGCCTCGACCAAGGATCTAGCCCGGGAGCGACCAGACCTCGTCCGGCAATTCGAACGGATATTCCGGGAGGCTCGCGTCAACAGCCAATGGTACGTCAACCCCGGTGAGAGCTCTAAACAGATCAAGAAAAAAAAGAAACGGGCCGCCGCCGCGGGCCAGTTGATCCCGATTGTTCCGCCCAATGCCCGTTCGGCAAAAAGCCAATAAAACGCCACGCACGCGACTTCCCTCAAGGCAAAATCATCCGCGCTTTCGCGCGGCAGCCTTCTCGGCTCGACCTCCAGAGATCTCTTTCCGATAGCGGGCCGGCGACACATTCGTGTGGGCTTTGAAGGCCCGGCTGAAGTGGTAGCGGTTGGCAAACCCGACTTCGGCCGCGATCTGCTTGATGGATAAGTCCGAGCCGGCCAGCATCGCGCACGCCTTTCGAATACGCACTCGCTGAACATACTTGGCCGGTGTGTCGTGAATCCACTGGCGGAAGACGCGCGAGAATGCGTCCGTACTCATGTGGGCTTTTCTTGCAAGAGTTACATTGGACCAGGGCGCCGCGGGGTTCTTCTGGATTAACGTCAGGACGTTGGCGATATGCTCGGGCAAAGGGGCCTGCCACTTAATCTCGGGCTGCGCCAGAATATACAACACAAACGAGATTCCCGTCTGATTAATAGCCTCGCGCCGATCCAGACGCCGGCCGCGAAAAAGCCCTCGAAACTCCTCGATGAAACCGGCGATCGTGTCGTTTCTCGGAATGATAATGGGCATCGCCTGCCCCGGCTCGACACGACGATCCAGAGAAAAATGAAACCATAACGTCGGCACTGCTATTTCGCCCGAACAGGTGAACCGTCGAAAGCCGGGGATCACCACGAGCCGCTCGGGGCCCAGCAAGATCTCACGATCGCCAAAGCGGACCGAATGGCCGGACTTGAAGTCGTAATAGATGCGCCAGAACGGGCTGAACACCGACGTGAAATTCCAGCCATAATTGCTGTCCCAGTAGCCCGCTTCGTGAAGAACGAAATTGGCCCCCGCGGGCTTGCCGTCCAACGGTTCAAACTCCATCCCCACGCCGCTGAACGGGCTGTCGAACGCCCCCACGTTCACGTGGCTGCCTCTCCGCGGCAGCGCCCGTCCCCCCATGTGTTTACCGGTGCCAGCATTGGAACCATCGGAGCCGACAGGCTTCTCATCCTGAACCTGGTGCTTGTCGGTCGTGCTCGTGTCACGGTTTTTCGATTTTTTCGCCATCGTTATCCTCCACCACCATCAACGGGGTTTTGGAAGGGGACAGTCCCGTTTTTCGGTCGGGCCGTTGTCGAGTGGCCGAGTCGGTTGGCCGAAAAACGGGACAGTCCCCGGAGTTCAATCTAATCCAGCGTACGGCGTCCCCTTAATCGTGTCGACCATCGCATGGAAGTTTTCCATCGGCGTGTCGAGTTGTACGTGATGCGTAGGGCCGAGGATCAGGCCGCCGCCTCGGCCAAGCGTTTCCAGCCGAGCACGCACCTCGCGGCGGACGTCCTCCGGCGCGCCGAACGGCAAGGTCTGCTGCTGGTCGATCGAGCCCCAGAAGCAGAGCTTCTCGCCGTAGAGCCGCTTGAGCTCGGCCGGGTCCATACAGGCCGGCTGGATCGGGTTGAGCACGTCAACGCCGATCTCGATCAGCTCGGCAACGATCGCGGAAACGTCGCCGTCGGAGTGATAGGCTACCTTGATCGCGGGGTTGATCACCCTGAGTTCAGCGATAAATCGGGCCATCCGCGGTTTGAGAAACCGACGCCAATGCGCCGGCGAAATCATCATGCCCTTTTGCGACCCCACGTCGTCGCCCAGCCAGATCATGTCCACGCCGATCCCGGCCAGACGCCTGGCAGCCGCCAGGTGGTATTGGAAAGGAACGTCGAGAATCCGCTCGGCCAGGTCGGGATTCAACACGAAGTCCGTCATCAGCCGCGACAGCCCGCGCAGCGCCCAGGCCGTCTCGAAAATCGTCGTCACCGTCACGCCGACGATGAAATACTCGTCCTGATGCTCGGCCACCAGTCGCCGGGCCTCGGTGTACAACTCAGGCCGGCCAGGATCAGGGGGCCGGTAGCCGTCGATGACCGCATCGTCGGCCAGCGGATGCGAGGCGACCTCGGTGTAATGGCCCATCCCGAACGGCGTTTCGTATTCGACCGGCCGCCAACCGACGCCCCATTCGTCCACGTAAGGTTTGTCTTGTTGGTAATAGCAATTGGCCCAGCCGACCGACGTGAGCAGTAAGTCCTCATCCAAGGCACGCGCGAGCGCGTAGGTATTCCCGCCGCCGTGCGGATTGTGCTCGCCGCCGTCGTCAAGCCCCAACTCTTGACGCAAACGCCGGGCAAACTCGGGAGTAAAGCTGATCTGCATCGGGCACCGGTCGGGAACCTCGTGGGCCAGCGCCGCGAGCACCCGATCGCGATGGGTCATTCCGCCGGGGCGCTTGGCAAAGCATTCGCTGCCCGGCGAGCGTTTCTCTCCCATGGCAATTCCCCCTGCTACTCGGTTGGGCCCAGCAGTACAACGCGCACGGTGTCTTCCACGACCGAGCCGGGCCGAAGCGTCTTGCGCGGCGGGGCAAGCAGCTCGCCGTACCATCCACCTCCGCCCGTGTTGAACCCGGCGACCAACAACCGTATCCGATTGCCCTCGACGTACGCCCGCGTGCTCTGGCTGCCGTCGGAGAGGACTTTCAAAGCATACCCATCTGAGTTTCTCAGCGAGGCGGAAACGATGTTCTCTCGCGTTGCGCGAAAATCATTGGTTCCCAGGGCGTTGAAGTCCATCGCCCAGGACCAGCTCGGTTTGGTGGCACGCCCTGAGCAGCGAAGGGCGTGGTTGCCCGACGAATCACGCCCTTCGCTGCGCTCAGGGACGTGCCACCCTCGGCGCACTGTCGTCGCGGCTGGCCCGAAGGCGTGGGCCTCGCCGATCGGACGACCGACGTGATCCTCTGGATAGACCGACCACTGGGCGTTGCGCCGCCAGGTGAGCGTGTCGAATGTTTTAGGCAGATCGAAAACAATGCCGGTCTGGCGGGGCTTGATCTTTCGAAGGCACGTAAAGCGGTAGCCGATCGTCAAGGGGCCAGCCGCGTTGACCCGCATCGTGTAGCTTCCTTTGGCTTCCTTGTATTTTCCCACGACGTGAACCACGACGCCGTCCTTGTCCCGGGCGGCCCGCACGTCGGTCGCCCGCCACTGGGCACAGGTCCTGGTCAGCGGCGCAATCTCACCACTGGGCATTTGGACGGTGCGTCCTCCCTTCAGCGGCAAGAGCATCAGCGTCGGCCCACCCAACAGCACCGTCCGACCGCCGATCTCCGCCCGGCGGATCATGCCCGAGCGGTGATCGAACACCCACCGCCAGCCGTCGCCTTGGACGGTGATCGTCTTGTCGTCTTCAGCCAACTTCAGCATATCGGTGGCCGCCCGTGGCCGGGCCTTGGCCTTCTCGACCGTGCCAATGGGCAATCGGTACTCATCGATCACGAACCCTCGCGGGCTGACGATTCTGAGCGAAAGGTGTTTTCCATCAAGGTGCGGAGCTTTCGGGTGAATCTCGATGGTGCCGCTTTCGTGCGGCGGGACATCCGCCGTGGTGACGCCCGAGTCGTCGCCGACGGCCCACTCGATCCTCAGTTCGCTGAGGTTGGTGAAGTCGTGGCGATTGGCCACTTTCAATCGCAGCGGCTCGCCCTGGGCCGGCGCGGCGAGATTGCGGTCGAGGATCTTTACCGGCGAATAGGTTTTCTTGACGTGCCAGTACTCGGGCTTCGGGCGGCGCCAGCCGTCGATGAGGCCCCAGTCGCCGTAGCCGACCGATTTTCCGGAAGGCAGGTGGAAGACCTCGTCAATTCCCGACCAGATCGCTCCACCCAGCGTGCCCTTGTTGGTGAACATCTTCTCCCACATGGCTGCAAAACTCTTGCCCCAGAAATCTCGAATCCCCGGGTCGGTGACAACCTCCTCGCGATTGTAGGTGTTCACGTGGCCGTATTCACCGAAAAGGGTCGGCCGTGCCGCTTGGGCCGCGCGGGCCAGCCCCTTTGCTCCGGGGTAGTGGAAGACGGCAATCGGCGCGTCGCTGCCGAAGTTGTTGGCCTCGCCCCAGCACTGGTCATGGAAACTCAGCGGCCGGGTCGGATCGGCGGCCTCGGCGTGCCGCCGCGACGTGACGAAGTGAGACCGCCACGCCGACTCGTTCGCCAGCGACCAGATAATCACACTCGGATGGCTGCGGTCTCGCTCGATCATCTCGAGCGTTGGCCGAATGATCGCCGAGAGATACTTGGGCAGTTGGAAATTCCAAGCGTCCGAGGTCGAGTTGGCAGGATGACCAATCCAACATAGCGGCGCCTCCTCTTCGACGAACATGCCCAACTCGTCGCAGGCCTCGATGAACTCTTCTGCCGGCGGGTAGTGCGAGGTGCGGATGTAATTCACGTTCGCGTCGCGGAACAGCTCGGCGTCCTTGCGCCAAAGCTCGGGGGTAAGGCTCCGGCCCCGCAGCGGATGCACCTCGTGCCGGCAGACGCCGCGGAGCTTCACCGGGCGGTTGTTCACGAAAACCTCGTTGCCGCGAATCTCGACCTCTCGGAATCCAAACCGACGCGTGACGGTCTCCACCGGCCGGGTGCCGACAACCAACCGGCTCCGCAGCGTGTAGAGATTCGGATGTTCGCAATCCCACTTGGCCGGCGCCGACACGGGAATCGTAATCGTGTGCGCAACCGTCTGCCCTGCCTTGAGTCGCGCCAGCTTGAACCGAGGCGGCTCAATCGCCACCGGCGCGCCGTCCGGACCGCTCAACGCGACTCGCAATGCAATGTCCTCGGCGTCCCGCTTGCCCTGATTCGCAATTCTCAGCAGCACACGCAGCATCGCATCACGGTACTGCCTGTCGAAGGTCGTGGTCGCGTGCAGCGATCGGAGGTTCACCTTCGGCACAGCAAACAGCGTGACTTTTCGCGTGATGCCGCCAAGTTGATGCGCCGCGTATTGCGTGCCGCTTGACAAGACGTCGGCGATCGATTCGTTCTTCACCGCCAGGGCGATCACGTTTTGTTTGCCGGGCTGAACCAGATCCGTGACGTCGAGTTCCCACGCAGTGAATCCACCGTCGTGGCGGCCGGCCTTGTGGCCATTGATCCAAACCACGGCGTTGCTGTAAACGGCGTCGAAGCGCAGCTTGATCCGCTTGCCGGCCCAATCGGCCGCCACGGCAAATCGGCGGCGGTATCCGGCCGCCGTGTCCGCCGCCACCGTGAAGCCCTGCATGACCCACTCGCCGGGCACTTCGATGGGGGCCCACCGGCCGTCGTCGAAGCCGGCTCGCTCGAATCCTTCCGGCGGTGCCGGCGAGAACCGCCACGTGCCGCAGATCGACGCCGACGGTGTAGCCACCCCGAAGACCGTCACCGGCACCGGCGTCAGCACGGGTGGGGAGAAAGCGGGCGGCCGGACATTCTTACCTATGCGATTGGTTCGTTCATCTCCCAAATCCACCCGGGCCTGCTCGAGATAGGCTTTGAGTCGGGCCACGATTTTCGGCTGCCGCCCGGCAACGTTGGTCCTTTCTCCAATGTCGGACTGGAGATCGTAAAGCCGCCACACCGGTTTACCCCAGCCGGGACGATGCAGTTTCCACCGCCCGCTCCGAACCCCTTCGAGGTTGCCTTTGTTGTAGTAGAAATAGGCCTCATGAGGCGAGCGGGCGCCGGGGGTCCCGCTCACCAGCGGCCAGATGTTCTTGCCGTCGAGGATGCGGTCCTTCGGCAGCGGCGCGCCGACGAACCCCGCAATGGTCGGCAACAGGTCCATGACCGATGCCACCTCGCGGCAGACGGTGCCCGGCGGTATGCGTCCGGGCCAACGCATGATGCACGGCACGCGCATGCCGCCTTCGAAGGTCGAAAACTTCCCTCCTCGCAGCGGCCGTGCCGTGCCGGATTGATCTCCCTGCCCGAGCCAGGGACCGTTGTCCGAGGCATAGACCACAAGCGTGTTTTCATCCAAACCGAGTCTTTTGAGCGTCTTGAGAATCTCGCCAACCGACCAGTCCAGTTCCTCGCACGCATCGCCGTACCTTCCCCGCTTGGTTCTTCCCTGGAAATCCTTCGACGCGAGAACTTCTTTGTGAACCTGCGGATGCGCAAGATAGAGGAAAAACGGCTTGTTGCGGTTCTTCTGAATGAACGACAAGGCCTCCTGCGTACATCGCCGCGTGAAGAGCGTATCGTCCGGATCGTACTCGATCTCCGATTTGCCGTCGGCGGTCATTTTCTTCCACTGACGCTTGTAGTAAGCGTTTGGTCCATCCGTGTGCTCCGTGGGCCCACGTCTTATATGGCTAAAAGGAATACCCGAGAAGTAGTCAAAGCCCTGCGCGATGGGGCTGAACTCGTCGGGCAGGCCCAGGTGCCACTTGCCGATGCAGGCGGTGGTATAGCCGATCGTCCTCAGCGATTCGGCCATCGTGACCTCGTCAGGATTCAGACCGATGTGGGGCTCATTCAACGGAACTCCGATCCCCAATCGTTGATAGTAGCAGCCGGTCAACAGCGAGGCTCGTGCGGGAGAGCAGGTTGGTGCCGCATAGAAATCCGTGAATCGCACGCCTTCCTTTGCCATGCGGTCCAGGTTAGGCGTTGAGAAGCCCCGCGCCCCGTAGCAGCCGACGTCCGAGTATCCCTGATCATCGGTGAGGATAACGATGATATTTGGTTTTCGCCGGGCCGCATCGCCGGCCGCGAGCCCGGCTGGCAAGCAAAAGACCACTGCGGCCAGTGCCGCGGCCGTCAACATGGCCCGTCGAAAATGTCCAAATGGTTTTGTCACGAGATCTTCTCTCTTGCCAAGACGGGAGACCTAGCTGTTTATTCTCGCAACGCCCATCGACCGGGGTCAAGGATCAATTTGGACCAAAGTGTGTTGATTTTGGACCAGCTTCACTGGTGACCATCCTGCGGAGATCCCGTGGAGCGGTAGGGCAGGGGGGAAACCTCGCGCCAGGGCGCCAAGCAGCCAGGTTCTCGCGGATCCAATGCGCGGCTCGACAGCGAAACCACCGGGTGCACTTGACGGCCTCGGCCGCGAAGCCCTTGTGTTTCAGATGCCGGAGGACGGCCGACCGCTGAGGGTCTTCGTGGGCAAAACAATTTCGAAATCTCGCTCCGACGCGTTTCCCTTGATGTAGGACTCGTGCGTGGGATGGCCGGCGTCGGTATAGTCCACCTTGTGGCGCGGCTTGCCGTGAATATTGGTCTGCGGCGTTAGAAGCCTCTTGGGCAGCCCGCGGACACGAACCCGAACGCGGTCGCGAAACACGTCGTACGTCGCGAAGTCGCATGGATAACTCAGGGTGCCCGAGATGACGACGTGATGCACTCCGTTGCGTTTCACCATACCCGTCAAGTGGAGATGGCCGGAAAGAACCGCGACGATTGTATCCGCGTGTTTGTCAACCAGCTTCCGCAATTCATCGTCCTGCACGGCATAGCCGGAGCTGGTGAAACCGAAGCTCTTTGCAAGAACCGGTCCGTCTCGAACGGGCACCAAGGGAATGTGGCAGCAGATGATCTTGGGCACATCGGTCGAGGCTTCGAGCACGCGGCGCAGCCAGGCGTTACGACGTCGCCCGACGGGACGCCGATTCGAACGGGGAGCGCCACTGTTATTGAGCATGACGAACAGGAAGCCTTTGTGCCGTAACGTGTAGTTCGTCCGATCCATAGCGAAAGCCTCGCGGAACGGGGCTTCAAAGGCCGACTCCCCCTCTCTGCCCATGTTTTCGTGGTTGCCGATGACTGGATGAAAGGGAATCTTCAAATCACGGATGAGGAGTTTGAACCGTCGGACATCAGACGCCAGACTTAGCAGGTCGCCACCGTGGATCATGTCGCCAACCCCGATTACGAAATCATAGCGCGACGAGCGCCCGGCCGCGTTGATCCACTCGACGAGATACGTCACCTTCTCGTCCGCCAAACGTCGGGCTCGCGATCGAGTGACGTCGACGTGGAGGTCGTTCCACTGGACAAAACGGAACAACGGTTTCTCGCCGGGCTCTCCGGCGTTACCCAACGGCTGGCAGTGCTTCCCAATGACGCCCAGGGCCGCACTGCTGCCGGCAAGCTGGATAAAACGACGGCGGGTAACGTGTTGCATGGTTACCGGACTCCTGGGCAATGTCATGCTACGGACTCAAAGTGCAGACGGCTTTCTTGAAAACGCTGCGTCATGAGTTGGGTGCCCGAATCTGAGCGTAGCGAAGACCCGGCTTTTCGTGCTCTGGGCCACCGCTTCGCTATGGCCCAGGCACCCTTGTGGGAGTTTTTCAACAGAGCCAGTGCAAACTACAGCTCAAAGGTTTTCCTCGATACGTGTCTTCTTTCGGGCGAAATCGACGTCGATCACGTCGCCCCCGATTCGGCAGGTTGCAGCGTCGCCGTCGACCTCGAAACGAACACGCTCGGCCCAATGGGCCGTTTCTTCGGGCGATTGATTCAGAAACGTGACCACGCAAGCCCAATCGCCGTCGCCCGACAGCGGAGGGACCGTCTCGTCGCCGACCAGGCTGAGCCACTCCTGCAGCTTGGGCATGCGCCCGTGGCCTTGGGTCTCGTCGTGGTAGCGGACCATGTTCTGGCGGCCGGCACCGCGGCGGACGACGTAGCCGACCTTTCCGCCGATGTTCAGCCAGTCGGTCTTCAACAGATGAACCGCTCGCGCGTTGCCCAGCGCGACGACGTCCTTGCGACCGAAGCGCCCGAAAAGCGCCCGCGTGTTCTTGCCCAGTTGGTATTCGTGGCCGATGATTCCCGTTTCTCGCGACCTTGGCCGAAAGCCATTGTGTGACCGTAATCGCTCGATGTAGACGACGACGTCCTTTTCGAGCGAGGCGAACGAAAAGTCTTGCGTCACCTTGC
>CAZWWC010000151.1:0-9613 GCA_964637625.1 uncultured Planctomycetaceae bacterium | reverse complement strand
TGTTGGGCGTCGAGGTGCTCCGCCCGGTTGTGGCCGAGACAACCGCCCTGGGCGCGGCGTACCTTGCAGGGCTGGCGGTCGGCTACTGGAACGATCACGATCATGTTGCTGAGAACTGGGCGCTGGACCGCCGCTTCCGGCCCGTCGAAGATCCCCAAGCCACCGACGCACGCTACGCCCGATGGAAAGAAGCGGTTCGGCGGTCGATGCACTGGGAAGAGTGAAGGGAAAGGATTTAGAGATTTAGGGATTTCGGGATTTCGGGTGGCTGGGGCATAGCGAAGCGGTGCCCCAGAGGGTGGCCATCAGCGCCCACTCCCCTTTGCTGCTTGGCGCGAACATTTCACTCGTGGTAGACTCTCCGCAAGCTGGCGATTGAGGGAAACACCACTTCGAGAACGTTCATTGGGGTATTTACTGCAGGGGAATCATAATGGATCAGCCGCTCATAGCATCAGACTATATGAACCTTGGGGAATGGCTGCGATATCTACGAGAGGCCACCGGAAAACCAGCGAACCGCTATTCGGGATCGTGTGATCAAATGCGGGCGTGTTTGGAGAAATGTGGCTTTTCTCATGCCTTGTCAGCCGCGAGCAAGCTTCCAAAAGACCCCTCAGCAAGTGCCATGGCTATTTCACATGACAGAGCTAAGGCATTGGACGCGATGATGTCGGCGATTAGTGGAGTCGTTTACAAAGAAGCCGACGGTCGGCAGACAATTGTGCTGCAAACCAGTGAGGTAACCATGAAACTCCGAGACTTGCCAACTCTCCTACCTGAAGGAAGGCAGCTTACGGTTTCCCAGAGAGAGTTGCAGGAGGAGACAGTTCGCTGTATCGAATGCGGAGCGTACAGAGCCGCAGCTGTGATGGGCTGGAATCTGGCTTACGACTACATGCGGCAATGGGTATTCGACAATAGGCTGACTGATTTGAAGAAGGGTCTCCTGAGCGTGTGCCCCAAGGCAAAGGAGATCAAGGACTACGTAGACTTCTTTGACAAGCGGGCTCCTTCAGAGCGAGACGTCATAGATGCCATGGCACGTCAAGAGAGTGGGCCAATCATCGGCGGAGAAGGACATGATAACCTGATCCAATACTTGCGTTACCGCAACAAGTATGCCCACGCCAGCGAGAAGTCGGCGAGCGTCGCCAAGACGAACTACTTAATCGAGCATCTGATCGATATCATTACTACTGTTCCACCGTTTGTACAGCAGAACAACAAAGAATCTTGATGGCAGCGATCGGACAAACGTCAGGCAAAGCCTGACCTACGGGCCAACCTCCGTGTCCTCCGCGACCTCCGTGGTGAATCGTTCTTCTTTTTCGTCGGGCAGGCCCGACGGCTAACGTCACTCGCGATTCACTGGGGCACCGCTTCGCTATGCCCCAGCCACCCTTCTTCAAGGCGTTCGGCAGAGCTATTCTATCTGTGTCCATCTGTGTTTATCTGTGGTTCCTTCCCAGACTTCGGATAAACGTTTGCCTCGGTCACGACGCGGTGCACCGGCAGATCATGCGGCAGCGTCGGGATGCTCTCGAACACCTGGCACTCGAACGCCGGCGCGACGAGAAACGTGCTGGGTCGGACTTGAGCGAGAAGCCGATCATAAAAACCCTTGCCGTGGCCGAGCCGCGCGCCGCTGCGATCGAACGCCACGCCCGGCACGACGACCAGGTCGAGCTGCTGCGGCGCGATGCGCCGGGCCGACTGCTCGCGCAGCGCGGGCCGCGGCTCCCGGATGTCGTAGGCGCCCGGTGCGAGTTCGTCCATGTTCTCCAGGCGGAAGAGCCGCAACTCCTGGCCGACGCAATAGGGCACGACGACCGTCTTGCCTTGCGCGAGCGCCGCCTCGATGAGCGCGCCGGTGCGGACCTCACTGCCGTGATCGGCGTAGAGGAGCACGACCCGGGCGGCGCGGAACTCGGCCGACGCGGCGACCGAAGCGCAGATCCGCCGGCTGGCGTCGTCCTTGTCGGCCAGGGCCACACGGCGACGCTGTGACTGGGCACGCAAGGTCGATTTTTGGGATTTGATTTCGGGGAGGTCGGCCATGTTCCCTATCCGTCGGGCAAATTCAGTAATTTCAAGTTTGGCTGGCTGACACCTCAGCAGGTTATCCTGAGCGTAGCGAAGGATCTCGATCCCGGCGCGCCGGGAAGGAGATTCTTCGCTACGCTCAGAATGACAATGCCAGGTCTTATTGATGTTTGCATGGCCATTGAACGGTTGGCCATGGCCGAACTGCCTTGAAAGCCGGGCTCCCGTTGGTCGCCCTGGGTTCATTAGCCATGCAAGGGTCAATAATAGAGCTTCGGACTACTGAGATTATGGTGGGCGGTGCCCACCCTACTTTCCGTCTTGCGGCATCCTACATGGGTTTGTGCCGGGGGACAAGGTGGTCTATAATACCGAGAGCCTCGCGCCGCATAGTTGGGCTTTGTTTCGGCGCAACGATCCATGGCGAGCGAAAAACTCCGGTGCCGGATCGCCTTCGAGGCGGCCCGGCTGATGTACGCCCGGGACGAGTCCGAGTATTTCAGGGCCAAGCTCAAGGCCGCCCGGCGCGTGGTCGGCGGCGACGTCAAGCCTCGCGACCTGCCGAGCAATCGCGAAATCCGCGACCAGGTTCTGGCGTTGGCCCGGCTGCACGAAGGCGAGCGCCAGCGGGAAAACCTCCGGCAGATGCGCACCGGCGCGCTGCGCCTGATGCGGATTCTTCGCCCCTTCCGGCCCCGGCTCATCGGCAGCACGCTTACGGGCCACGTACGGGCGGGCTCGGACATCGACCTGCACGTCTTCTCCAATAACATCGAGGGTGTCTGCGGTGCCCTGGAAGCCGAAGGCGTCACCTTCGACGTCCAACGCAAACGCGTCCGGAAGCAGGGCCAGGAGCGGGTGTTCACTCATGTTCACCTGCACGACCACTTTCCCTTCGAGCTGACCGTCTATGCGGCCGACATGGCCCATTACGTCTTCAAGAGTTCGATCACCGGCAAGGCGATCCCCCGGGCGAGCATCGCCGAGTTGGAGCAGTTGCTCGAACAGGAATACCCCGACGAGCCGCTCGACCAGATCGTGCTCGAAGCCGAAAACCGGCTCGACCGGTTCCAGGTCTACGAGTCGCTCTTGCTGCCGCTGGAGCAGGTCAGGGAGAGTCCCAAGCATCATCCCGAGGGCGACGTGCTCTACCACAGCCTGCAAGTGTTCGAGCTGGCCCGGGACGAGTTGCCCCACGACGAGGAATTCCTGCTGGCCGCGTTGCTGCACGACGTGGGCAAGGCGATCGACCGCCGGGAGCACACGGCCGCCGGGCTCGAAGCACTCGACGGCTTCATTACCGAGCGGACGGCCTGGCTCATCGAGCATCACATGGAAGGACATCTGCTGCTGGAGGGCAAGCTCGGCGCCCGGGCCCGCCGCCGCCTGGAAGCCTCGGCCGACTTCGACGAGCTGAGGCTCCTGGCCGAGTGCGACGACGCGGGCCGACAGCGCGGCGTCGAGGTGCCCGAGGTGGAGGAGGCACTTGATTATCTTCGCGAACTGGCACGGATGTGCGGATGAAGAAGGAAGAAGTACGAAGGAAGAAGTGCGAAAGATGAGCAACGAAAGTCCTTCGTACTTCTTCCTTTGCACTTCTTACTTCGTCAGCGCCTGCATCACCCGGTTGGTGATCGTCTGGATCAGAGCCTCTTGCTCGGGCGTAGCGCCGTTGCCCGAGGGAGCGACAGACGTAGGATGCGTGCTTGCACGCATCGACTGGCCCGACCCGTTGCCGCCGCCGGCGGTGTAGCGAGGCGGCGCGAACGCCTGCTGTTGGATCCCGCAGGCCTTCCAACTGTCGCGAAACACGTCGTTGGCACAGATGTCGCAGTTTTGCATCTCGCTCCGCGGATCCTTCATACCCCACTGCTCTTTGAGTGCCAACAGCTCTCGGGCCTCGGGTTCGGTGAAGTAGTTGATCCGGCCCAAGCCCCGGGCCAACATCAACATGCGGCAATAGGCGTCGAGCACTTCGGTCCACCAGTAGGCCTGTTCGACCGTCTCGCCCCAACTGACCGTGCCGTGGTTGGCCAGGATGATGACGTTGGCCTTCTGGACGAACGGCAGGATCGTGTCGGCGAAGTTCTGGCTGCCCGGCGTGTCGTAGCGGGCGATCGGCACGTCGCCCAGGAAGATTTCCACCTCGGGGAGGACACACTGGGGGACCGGCTCGCGGGCGATGCCGAACGCCGTGGCGTGCGGCGGGTGGCAATGGACGACTGCCTTCACCTCGGGGCGCTCTTTCATGATCGCCAGGTGCAGCAGGATCTCGCTGGTCCGCTTGCGCCGGCCCGAAAGCTGGTTGCCCTCCATGTCGACCGTCGAGAGGTCCTCGGGCTTCATGAACCCTTTCGAGATCATCGTCGGCGTGCAGACGACCTCCCTCGGGCTCACGCGATAGCTGATGTTGCCGTCGTTGGCCGAGGCGAAACCTTTCTTATAGAGGCGGTCGCCGATTTCACAAATCTCTTGCTTGATTTTGTGCAAATTGGTCATGGTTATGCTCTACGGGTTGTAGGGTGGGCACCGCCCACCGGAATCTCTATCATTCTTCCATTGGCTCGACACTTACCGTGTCGAGGATCGCGGCGGCGTAGGCATCTAGCGGCTTCATGTCCGGATAAAACGGCATGGCCGCCTCGCGGCCTTCGCTCACCGCAACGCGGCAGCCAACGTCGGCCCCGAGCTGGTCATATACGGTGAACTCGTCGGCCGACTCGTTGCCCTTTCCGAGCAGGTCGTCCAGCGCCAGCGGCACGACCAGCTTGAACCGCGCGCCGCGGAGGCTCGGATGCCGGCGGTTGAGTGTCACGGTGCCGATTACTTGGCCGATTCGCATGGGGGTCTCGATATTGTCACGGCTCGTTCAGTCGGTTCATCCCAGCCGCGGTTGCAGCGGCTCGGGACACGGCCACGGGCCGGGGCGGCAAAACGCGCCGATGGTTTGTTTCAGTTGGAACAGTCCCCTGCCCTGCGGGTCGACGACCAGCACGTTGGCTCCAACCCCGCGGGCCGCCGCGGCCACGGCGCCGGCCTCGGTGGCCGAGACGGCACGGACGCCCGAGTGGCGGTTGGCCAGGCACAGCGCGGCCGCCACGTCCGGCGTGAGCACCACGGCCAACGTGCGGCCGTCGCGCACCCGGGCGGCCAACGCGTCGGTCGAGCGGATCAGGCAATCGGACTCCTGCATTTCAACGCCGATGCCTTCGCCGCGCAGCGCCTCGGCCAGCACGCTGGGATCGAAGCCGGTCCGGGCCGCGATGAGCAAAACTCTCGCGGCGCCGGCGGCCGTCGAGGTATCCGCCGTGCCGAAGACCAGGCTGACGTTCCGGTCGGCCAAAGCGTCGCGGGCCGCCGGCGTAATGACCGCATCGGGCGGCACCACCAGCCGACGGATCTGGCTTAACCGGTCGCGCAACTCGGCCAGCGTCACCACGCGCGAATAGACGACCAGCTCGCGCGGGTCGTCCTTCGGCGCGGCGGAATCGGCCGTGGGCGTCGAGGCGTCGGGTGCGTCGGCGTCCGCGGCCTGCCGACGCTCGAGCTCGGCGATCACCTCGCGTACGATCTGGTTCACGTCAATCGTCATTTCCGTATCCGTTGGAGTCCTGTAGGTCAGGCTGTGCCTGACGATCGTAAACGTGTTGTCTGCGCTGATGTCAGGCGGAGCCTGACCTACCATGGCCGTCAACGATCTATGATGCCTATCACCGACCAGCGTACCGGCGTATCGTTGCGCCCGAGGAGTTCCCGGGTGCCTTTGCCGTCGCTGGAGATAAACACCTTCTCTCCCAGTCCAGCCCCGAGTGCATCGACTGCCAGCACCGGATCGCCGTCGGCCCCACCGTCGGGCAAAACCGGCTGAACGACCAGCAGCTTCCATCCTTGCATCGAAGGATGTTTCACGGTCGAAGTTGCGTTTCCAACGACTTGGCCGGCCAGCATAGGTTGCCTCTGCGTAGGATGCGCGCGGGTACCACTGGGTTTCAAGGGGGACAGTCCCATTTTTCGCTACGCGAAAAATCGGGACAGTCCCCTACGATTCATTTTCCTAGGATTCTCAGGCTTTCCACCATGGTGCAGCGTCGTTCGCGGGTGAACGTCAGGGGCGTGGTCACGCCTTCACCGGTCGGGCCGGCAATCGAAAACGAACCGTAGCCCTCGCCGCCGAAACCCAACGAGGCCATGCTCGCCCCGTTCTTTACGAACAGCGTTGTGTCCATCACGCGTCCCATCCGCGTCATCGTGCGAACGTCGTTGGAGTGGATGACCGACGTGTGCCGGAATCCGTGTTCGCTCTCTCGGGCCCGGGCAATCGCCTCGTCGACGTCGCGGCACCGGACAAAGGGAAGGAACGGCATCATTTGTTCGACCGGGATGAACGGGTTGTCGTGGTCGGTTTCGCCGTAGATCAGCTCGATCTGCGGCGGAATCGTCTTGCCGATCGCTCGGGCCAGCACCGCCGCGTCCTTGCCCAGCAGTTCCCTGGAGGGCGCGTCGTGTTTCTTTTCACCTTCGCCGACAGAAGTAATGGCCGCCTTGGTCAGGGCGTCGACTTCCGATGCACCCAGCCGGACGGCGCCGGCCCGTTGCATGGCGTCCATCATCGCGTCGAAGACCTCGGAGACGACGAAGACCTGTTTCTCACCGATGCACAGGAGGTTGTTGTCGTAGGCGCCGCCGGCGATGATCGATCGGGCGGCGCGGTCAAGGTCGGCCGTCTGGTCGACGACCACCGGCGGATTGCCGGGGCCGGCGACGATTGCCCGTTTCGACTGCTTCATGGCCGCCCGGGCCACGCCCGGACCGCCGGTGACCATGATCAGGCTAACGTCCGGGTGGGCGAACATCGTGTTGGCCGAATCCAAGGTCGGCTCGGTTACCAGGCAAATCAAATTGTCGATGCCCAGGTCGCGATAGATGGCCTCGTTGAACCGCCGGACACCCTCGGTCGCCACGCGCCGGCCGCCCGGATGAGGATTGATGACCAGGGTGTTGCCGGCGGCAATCATGGCGATGGCGTTGCCGGTGATCGTGGGCAGCGAATGGGTCACCGGCGTCACCGCGGCGATCACGCCGAACGGGGCGTGCTCGATCACCGCCAGGCCGTAGTCGCCGCTGAACACCTCGCTGCGCAGAAACTCGACGCCCGGCGTAGTCGCGCCGACGTTGCGCTGTTTCTCGATCTTGTGCGCAAGCCGACCGATCTTCGTTTCTTCCATTTCCATCGTGCCCAACTCGACACATTGGTCGATCGAGATACGGCGGATGTGGTCGATGATCTGCTTGCGGCGCGCCAGCGTGAGGCCCAAAAGCCGGTCGAAGGCCTCGCAGGCGGCGGCCACCGCCTCGGCGGCGTCGGTGAACAGGCCGTAGCGACCTTGGCGTCCGTTGCCCGAGGCCGGACCGGCGAGCCCAGGGGTACCCAGCCGGTCGAGGACCTGTTGGACGATGGTCTGAATCGTGTTCTGGTCAACTTGCATGGCTTTGGAGTACCCTGTTCGTGAATCTTGATCCCGACCGGCAAGCCGACCGGAAGCGCTGGGCAAGCCCAGCCGCTAAACTAAAAACGATTCCCTAAATCCCTAAATCCCCAAATCCCTATTGCCCCTTGTCTTCCTTCGAATAAACACACTTGTGCTCGACGTGCACCGTGTCGACGATGCCGACGATCACGGCGTCGACCGGCAGGTTCTTGGTCTCCGGGGTGAGCCGGGCGCTGGAACCCTGGACGACCAGCACGAACTCACCCTCGCCGGCCCCGACCGTGTCGACCGCGACAAACGTCTTCCCGATCGTCGAAAGCACGCTGTGGGTCTCCTTGTCGAGACAGTAGGGCTCGACCAACAACATCGTGTGGCCCCGCATCGCCTCGACCTTCTGGGTCGAGACGACCGAGCCGGTTACCTTGCCTACGAACATGGTCTATGTCCTCCCGTCTGTAGGTCAGGCTGTGCCTGACGGTGCTGCCGGTGGGCGGTGCCCACCCTACTGTGAAAGCAATTCCTTGGTTTGTCGGGCGACGATCAGTTCCTCATTGGCCGGCACGACCCAGATTTCGACGCGGCTATCCGCTGCGCTAATTTTTGCTTCGCCCTGGGCTTCGTTGTTGGCTTGCGAGTCGAGCACGATGCCGAAAACTCCCAGCTCTCGGCAGACCGCCGCGCGAAAACCGGCGCGGTTCTCGCCGATTCCGCCGGTGAAGACGACCGCGTCGACGCCGCCCAGCTCGACCATGTAGGCGCCGAGCCAGTGGCGGACTTCGCCCACCAGCACGTCGACGGCTAACCGCGCTCGGGCGTTGCCTTCGGCGGCGGCCGCTTCGACGTCGCGCAGATCGCCGCCCACACCGCTGAGTCCCAACAGGCCGCTCTCGGAGGCCAGTATGTCAAGGACTTCGGTAAGCGACTTGCCCGTGTGGTCCATGATGCCGGGCAAGGCGAACGGATCGAACCGACCGACCCGATTGTTCTGCGGCAGACCGCTCTGGGGACTCATGCCGAAGCTGTTGCCCACGCTCTTCCCGTCGCGGATGGCACAAATCGAGCTCGATCCGCCCAAGTGGCACGAGATGACTCGCAGGTCGCTGCGTCCGAGCAACTCGGCCGTGCGTGTGGCGATGTAGCGATGGCTGGCGCCGTGGAAGCCCCAGCGCTGGATCAACAGGTCGGTTGCCCACTCGTACGGGACGGCGTAGTAACGGTTCCGATCCGGGATGGTCTGATGGAAGCCCGTCTCGAAGGCGGCCACCAGCGGGATGTCGGGCAATTGCTCGTTGAGCTGGCGCATGGCCGCGATATAGGGCGGATTGTGCGCCGGCGCCAGATGATTCAGCTTCTCCATTTCGTCGAGCAGTTCGGCCGAGACCCGCTGCACGCCGCTGTACTTGCCGCCGTGCACCGCCTTGAAGCCGATCGCGGCAACCTCGCCGGCGTCGGCCAGGCAGCCGTGCTCCGGATCGGTCAATTGGGCGAGGCAGTGGCGGACGGCCTCGGCGTGGTCGGGCACGTGGAGCGTCTTCTCGTGCCGATTCTCGCCGATCTCGACCACCGAGCGGCTCTGGGCCGACCCGATCCGCTCGATCCCACCGCGCGCCAGTTGGCGCTGGTCTTCCATGTCGAAAAGACGATACTTGAAACTCGTCGAGCCGAGATTGGCTACGAGTATCTTCATCGTGGTTCCTCCTTGTGCTTCACGTCGGGACATCTGGGCCACCGCTGCGCTATCCCGGCGCGCCGGGACCCCGGTCGTCGTCCCGGGATAGTCTCTCATTTAAGATACGCGTCGATCACTCCGTCGGCCGGCCGGGGTATGATGTGGCTGGCCATCAGCTCGCCGACCGCACCGGCGGCGTTGGCTCCGGCTTCGACGGCCGCGCGGACGCTGCCGACGTCGCCGCGGACGATCGTGGTGGTCAATCCGCCACCGATGTCGACTCGCTTGATAATCTGCACGTTGGCGGCCTTCGCCATCGCGTCGGTCGCCTCGACCAGGGCCACCAGGCCCTTGGTTTCTAACAGTCCAATGGCGTCTTGCATAGTTGGCTATTCCTCATCGGATAAGG
>CAZWWC010000150.1:1455-9715 GCA_964637625.1 uncultured Planctomycetaceae bacterium | reverse complement strand
CCTTCGATTCCCACGGCCAGTGCGGCGGGAAAACTCATCCGCGGTTTGGGATGAAACCCTTGGCTCATGCCCAAGGGCAACTCGGCGCGGCGCAACAGCCGTTCGGTGGTCCGGACCAGGTCTCGATGTCCGATCAGTCGCAGATCTCCCTGCTTGCAAAAACGAATACGTACTCGCTGTCGAACCGTGGGTGCTGCTTGTTGATGGTTGCGTGCTTGCATGACTAGTGCCCGGGGCCGACCAACGCGAGGTCGCACCGCGCGGGGATCGACTGCTCGGTTCTATCGCATTCCACACAAACTCCGGCAGCCCCCTCGGCTCGTTTCCCCGACGCTGCCGTTGCGCCGGGGAACCTCAATCTGGTTCTATTGATTTCTGAATTTCCAGAGCTACGCGGTATCGGCCACAACACGGGAGGACCTTTCCTCCCGTCTGTTGTCCTAGTCACGTTGGAAATTCAAACGTCAATAAGGCACGCTTACACCCAACAAGGGCGCAGGCCGTGCCGTAGGTTGATTTCACTTCATCCGGCCGATCACGGGCCCAGCTCGGGCACGTGCCGACGAAGTTTCTCCTTCAAATAGCCTCTGATGTCGCGCGCGTTTTCCATGGTCATGGCGCGCTTGGCGACGGCTTCGCACTGCTTCACAGTCACGCTGCGGCAGATTTTCTTGATCTCAGGGATGGCGGCAGGAGTGACGCTGAAGTACCGCAACCCCATGCCCAACAACAACATCGTATAGAGGGAATTCCCGCTCATCTGGCCGCAAAGGTTCACCGGTTTCGACTTCGTTCGGCCGGCCTCCAGTGCGATGGCGATCAGCTTCAAAACGGCCGGGTCCGAGGCATTGTACAACCCCACCACATCCTTGTTGCTGCGGTCGACGGCCAGCGTGTACTGGATGAGGTCGTTGGTACCGATGCTCAGGAAATCGACCTCGTCGACGAAATGATCGAGCATCATCACGGCCGCGGGAACCTCGACCATCATGCCCACCGGAACCTCACGGTTGAACTCGATGCCCCGTTCGTCCAGATCTTCCATCACGTCGGCCAGCACCATTTTCGCCTGGCGGAGTTCGAGCAAGGTCGACACGAGCGGGAACATCAACTGCGCGTTGCCGAAGACGCTCGCGCGAAGAATGGCTCGCAACTGCGTGCGAAACATCGGCAGGTTGCGCAACGCCAGACGGATGCTCCGCAAGCCCAAGAACGGGTTTCGTTCGTCTTCGGGCTCGGGCAGATGGGCCACCTTGTCGGCCCCCATGTCGAAAGTCCGTATCGTCACGGGCCGGGTGCCCATCGTCTTGACCACGCGACAATAGGCTTGATAGTGGACGTCTTCGTCCGGCTCACTCTCGGCGCCCAAGTAGAGGAACTCGGTACGATACAGTCCGATGCCGTCGGCCCCGCGATTGACACAGTGGTCGACTTCATAGGGAAACTCGATGTTGCCGTACAATTGAATACGAACGCCGTCGGCCGTTTCGCCCGGCAGATCGCGCAACGTTTCGAGCCGGGCCGCCAGGGAGCGATGTTCTTCGACCTCGTGGTGATAGCGGGCGATGGTCTCCTCGTCCGGATGCAGGATCACCAGCCCCTTGTCGCCGTCGATGATCACCAGGTCGCCGCCCGATACCTCGGTCAAGAACGGGCCCGTGCCCACCACGGCCGGGATTTCCAGGGCTTCGGCGACGATGGCCGTATGGCTTCCCAGGCCGCCCACCTCGGTGACGAATCCCCGACAGAACTCGCGGTCGAGGTTCGCCGTTTCGCTGGGCGTGAGATTGTGGGCCAGCACCAGCACGGGCGAGGTCAGATGCGCGAGCTCTTCACGGCGGCGTCCCAGAAGATGTCGCAGCAATCGCTTCTCGATGTCGAAGATATCGGTGGCCCGCTGAGCCAGATAATTGCTCTCGAGCTTCTCGAAAACCTTTGCGTAGCGGCGCAACGTCCGGCTGACGGCGTATTCGGGCGAATAATGCCGCTGGCGGATCATCTCCTCGAATTCGCCGTGGAGCTGGCTGTCGTCGAGCATCAGGAGGTGGGCCTCGAAGATCGCTCCGTACTTCTTGCCCAACTCCTTGGACACGGCGTCGCAATTGTGCTGGATTTCCTTTCTTGCGGCGGCAATCGCCTGGTCGAGCCGTTCCAGCTCACTTTCAACGGCATCGCGCACGAGGAACCGCCGGGGGATTCGGAATCCCTCGTTGTCCATGACCAGCGCTTCGCCGACGGCGACGCCTGGACTAACCGCGATGCCTTGCAGTTCCTGCATGACGCCTTTCGCGCCGGCAACCTGTTCGAGTCCTATGGTTTGACCGACGCGCGTGGTTCCTGTTGATTGCGTTTCGTGCTTTCTCTTGATGGAAGGACGTTATCCGCCCGGCCCGTTCTCATTCATGCCCTCTTCGGCAGCCTGACCTTGACTCACTTCTTCATGACTGCCATCAGACGTTTCTTCGAATTCCGAGGCGAACAGGCCGGCCAGTGCTTCGAGTGCCTTGTCGGCGTCGGGGCCGGTCGCGCGGAGCACAAGCGCGTCTCCCTGGTGAGCGTCCAAACCGACCAATTGCAAGGGTGTGTCTTTTGCATCTTCCGTATGATTTCCCTTGGCAATGGAAACATGGGACTCGAACCGTCGAGCCAGATTCATGACCAGCGAGGCGGCCCGAAGATGGAATCCCTCGTGGTTCGTCACGGTCACAGTTCGAGTTACTTTGTTATCCGCCATGGCAACCGCCAACATACCGCCCACGCCAATCGGGGTTCATTCCCATTTCGGCCCGAGACAGCAAACCGCTCATGCACGACGAGCATCGTTTTCCGAAGAGCCAACTCGCGGCAACGCACTATTTCAATGGCTCAGTGGATCTCAAAGAGTGTGCCTGTCCATCACCCAATCGAATATTTATCGGCGCGGCTGGTTTTCCGCCCGCGCGGACATGCCTTCGCTCGACGCGTGTGCGCGACCGATCGGAAGCCGGAATGTCAAGCAGCCGGCCGACGGTGGCCCGCCCGAGCGGTCAGGATCCAAACTGATTGTTGTCCGCCTCGTCGAGCAATTGTCCGATTTCTTCGGCACTGCTCGCTTTTTTCAGGAATCGACAGAACGTTTCATCGCGTAGTTGCCGCGAGATGTTTTCCAGTGCGCGCAGATGATCGCCTGGTCGGTCCGGAGGAGAAATCAACAAGAAAAGTAATTGCACCTTTTCCCCGTCGAGGCTATTGAAGTCAACACCTTCGGTGCTGATGGCGACGGCGCCAATGAGTTGATCGACACTTGGGTGTTTGGTATGGGGGACGGCCACACCACGACCGATGCCCGTGCTCCCCAACTCCTCCCGCTTCAAGATGGCCTTGACAATACTTTCCTGCTCATCCGGTTTGATCTTTCCGGCGTCGAGCAAGGTTTGCACCATCTCACGGATGACCCCTTCTTTGTCGTCGGCGGTCAAGCTAGCCCGAAGCGCCTCACGACTAATAAAGTCGGCGAACTTCATTCAAGCATTCTCCTTTCTTCGCTCCTCACAGATGCGTCGCCCCCCGACCTCCTTCTGCAAGCCGAACCATGGTCGCCGGGCTCATAGGTTTGCTTGTTCGGGACTGCTTGGTGCTTCCTGTTGTCGGTGGCCGGGACCGCGATGGCGATCTTGGATTTTCTCTTTGTGCTTGCGTATCTGTTGTTCCAGCTTGTGGAGGACGGCGTCCATGGCCACCATCAATTCCTCCGCCTGCTCGCTGGCCACAAAATCACGCTTGTGCTCAGCCAACACCCGGATATCCACCACCGGGGCATCGCGGCGCGCCAAATTGACGGTCACCTCGATCGCCGTAATCCGCTCGAAAAAGCGGGTAAGCTTCTCGGCCTTCACGCGAATTTTCGATTGGGTCGTCTCACTGAGATCTCCGTGTCGGGCTGAAATCTTGATCTGCACCGAGCCAGCTCCTTCGGTATGAACGACAGAGGATGGCCGTTTCGTAACAAGAACGAAACCACTCATTTTAGCGAAACAAGCCGAGATGGGCAAACGCAAACTCAGTGGGTCTCGGCCGGAGGGCAGGCCCCTTCCATTTCAGTTTAGCTTTTTGTCCCCGGCGTGTAAGGGGGGCATGCTGGGGGAAATAACGGCCCTCGCCAGCGCCCACAGCGTGCTGCTTTGCCCGTTTCTCCCGATTCTGAAGAAGAATCCCTCGGCGACACTCCCAGGCACCCCATTGGAGCCGACTATGGGGTAGGGGCCGCCGGCGATCCGGCCGGCGGCGCGGCGTCCTTTTTGGGCGATGTGTCCGCAGGCACACCCGGCCGGGCGGGAAGCCCACCAGCGGCCGTGGGCTTGAGCCGGATTTCCCCGTTCTCCAGCCGCTTCCGCCACGTGCGGACCGCCTTCTGGCGTTTCGACAGCGGGTTTTCCGGGCGGTAGTAGAGTTGGGCTCCGGTGATCGCATTCAGGTTCCAGAAGCTCACCACCCGCATCGCCAGCAACTCATGGTCCAGCGCGTCGACCAATTCCGCATCTTGCCCGTCGATCAATTGCTGGGCGTTGTATCCCCATAACATGCGATACAGCTTGGCCCCGTCCGTTCCATACGCTCCCTCCAGACCGGAGCGGACTTGCGCGGCAACGTCGGGTCCCCGGGCCATGGCCTGGCGAAGTTCCTCGATGTAATCGGGCCAGTCCAGCTTCTGTTCGGGATCGTTCAGGACGTCGGCCAAGGACCCGAAGTCGCCCACATAACCCAAGCATCGCGAAGCCAACTGTCGAACTTCGCTCCTTCGATGATCGAGTCTCTCTTTGAGCCCGAGAGTCACCGGCCGATCCACCTGGATGGCCTCCTCCAGTCTCCTAGAGGCCCCACGATCGAGCGTGTCGACGGAGCTCGAGACGGCCCACCCGGGAAACTTGTCGATGGGCACGGCCGGACCGGCTCCGGTCGGCCCCAGCGCTAATCGCGAGGGCGTCTTGAATTCGATCTTGGCCAATCCGTCGTCGGCTTCCCAAACCAACCGGCCACTGAGCGCATAGATGTTGACAACCGCCTCCACGGGATCTTTCTCAGGATCAGAACCGGGAATCAGCGTCCAGATCGTCTCGATGGCGGCCCGGGATTCCGGGTCGACGAACGTGAGCGTTCCCGTCCGGCCTCCCGCGCTCAGGCGTAGCCGGGTCTCGGGCTTGCCCACCGTACCGACGACCAGGTGTCCAAACTTGAGCTCAATGAGGGGGACCTCTTGGCCGTCAACCGTTTGCAGGTTGATTTGAGTACCGCCTCTGAATTGGACCCTCAGGCCCGACGTCAGCGCGATCAACGGCCGGAACGCAGGAAACGACAACAACGGGCGGCCGGGAACCAGAATTCCCTGGACAGGCAGTCGGTTCCACTGATGGCTCTGCGGATCGAACTGCAGCAGAAGCTGATGCTCGGAAGCATCGGAAACGAAAAGCCCCACGTGCTGTGGTGGTTTGGCTTCCTCTCTGGCTGGTTCATCCGGTGGATTCACGACCAGCCGGTCCGCGACGGGCGCTTTCGGCAGTGTCACCGTGGCCGGGTCGGCGGGACCGCTTGGCCGGGTCGGCCCGGGCGGCAAGACCGGCTCGTCCACGTTGGACGGCCTTTCCGGCCCGACCTCGGTCGGCTCGGTCACCGGCGAAGGTGCACCTTCGACCAGCCCCGTCGGTTGCCCGGGCGCTGGCTCCGTTTCCACTGGTTCGGGCACCGGCGGTTCGGTCGTCCCCTCAGCCGGGCCCACGTCGGTTGTCCGTTGATCGACCGGCGCTTGGCCTCCTTCAGGGGCCGACGGTTGTGCATCGTCGACGGAAGCCACCGGCTTCGATGTTTCCCGAGCCACCGGCTCACCTCGATCGCCGCCCAAAAGCCCGAAATGGTCGGCCAGCACCAGGCCGATCACCCCGACGCCGATGAGCAGGACGACGGCCACGGCCCAGGGAAAGCGACGTCGTCGGCCGGCCGGCTCGCGTAGATAGTCAGGCACCACGGGACGAGGTCGGCGAGGCGGTGGGGGAGGTCCGACGCCCGTGCGGCCATCGCCCGACGAAGACTCCCCTCCCTGCCGAGCCTCCATCGCTTCGAGTTCGGCCGCCACCTGCGGCAGCGCGTACATGTGTTCACGGCTTGCCGGGTTGACTTCGGCCGGTTCGCCCAAGACCAATGCAAGAATCTGATGACAGGAAGCGACCTCGGCCAAGTGCATGTCCGATTCCAGACAGATCCGCTCGAAATCGGGCACACGATCGTCGGGCAGCACGTGATCGAGGTATTCGGCCACGGTGTTGGGATCGAGCCCTTTGCCGGTCTGGTCGACCTGCGGCGCTTGAAGTCGAAGGCGCCGCATCACGTCCCGAACTCGATGCAGTAGTGCCGAGGCCACCTCGCTTTCCTGGATTCGCTTCCCGATATCCTCAGTATCCTCCGGCTCGAGGATTTCGTCGAGATAGGCCAACAATGCACGCAGTGTCAGTCGCATGAAATCGCCCTCGCGTCTTGGGGTTATGGCCAGTCAACCGCCAGCCATAACTAATAGTGGCGATCCGAGAGACAATCCGTGCAATAAAAGGCTAAGAAAAGCCTCTTCGGCTCGGCAGGAGCCTCGCCCTTCCCACTGCCGGACACCCGCTAGCAGGAGGCGGTTCGTCGTCGGGCCGGGGAAGGATAGGCCCCAACGCGCGGCCGTTGTCGGCCACGGCGGTAGGGACCGCCACGGCGAGACTCGGCACGGTCGGCCGCCCGGTCCCGGTCCCGATCTGAAGAGGCCTCCCGACGAGAGATGGGAAAGGCCAGAAGAACGAACAGAGACACCAAGAGCTGGAACGCACCCATCACGGCGGGGTGAAGTCGGGGCGGTCGTACGACTGGCCCGGGAGACCAGCGGCACTCACGCTCCCAACCCTCGCTGGTCCGTTTCCACTGCGCCGCCGGTCGAGTCGGCTCCGTCTGCGCAACGGGGACTTCGATCAAGATCCACCCCAAGAGCACCAGCCCGAATAACAAGCCGCCGACTCGCCTCACGTTGCACCTTCTTTGGGGATTTCGGGATTTCGGGATTTGGGGTCTGCCCACGCAGCGGCAAACGGATGCAAGCGTTGGACCGCCAGGAGCCGTTTGGAGACGAAACCGGCGCAACCCGACGCGCCCTCAGTGCTTGCGAGCGGCAGACGTCCTTCGCATGGAAGTGCCGGTGTGGCAAAGAGACAACACGCCGGCGGCGCGGATGTGGTGCTCGGGCGACATGATGCCGCCGGTCGTCAGCCGCCGGCAAGCTGTAGGGTGGGCATCGCCCACCGAGAATCACCCTGCACCGGTCGAGAATTCCGGTGGGCAGTGCCCACCCCACTTTTCTTCGGACCGGTCAGTCGCCGGCAAGCGATTCGAGGCGAGTCACCGCCCGATGGAGCCGGTCGACCAGAGGATGAGGCGCGCCTCGGCGAAGCACGTCGGCCACCGCACGATAATACCAGAGCGTGCCGTCACAACCGCCGTGAAAATGCCGCCAAATTTGTTCGCCTTGCTCCTGGTGGCCCTCGATCAGGCCACACACGTTGTCCAGCTTGTCGGCGGCGGTCACAAGCCGGGCCGAAGGCGAGACTGTTGGAAGACGCTCGATAAAAGCCTCCTTGCGCCGGCGCCAGGGAGGTTTGGGCACACGGTCCGAGTCACTGCACTGCTCGACGATCCGCGCCACGTTCCGGCCGAAGCGCCGGTGGATCGCCGCGCGCGCCAGGGCGCCGCCTTGGTCTTCGATCGCATCGTGCAACAGCGCGGCGATGGCCTCGTCTTCGCTGCCGCCGGCCTCCAGCACGATCCCGGCCACCCGAAGCAAATGGGCCACGTAGGGTGTGCCGGAGAGCTTGCGTCGCTGGTCGGCATGCCATCGGCAGGCCAGCAGCAGGGCTTCGGAAAAACGCTCAGAGAGGTTCATTGCAGGTGGAGCAATCAGAAAACCGCCTCGGCCGGCAGGACGAAGATTTTGCCGTCGCCTTGGCGACCCGTTCGCGCGGCCTCGACAATCAGCCGGACCACCTCTTCGACGTGGAGATCGTCGACCCAAAGGGTGATCTCGACCTTGGGCAGATAGGCCATCGAGTATTCGCTTCCGCGATATTCGTCCAGATAGCTTTTCTGCCGGCCCCAGCCTTTCACTTCGTGGACGTCGCACACCTCCAAGGGCGCGCGCTGCAGGGCGTCGAGCACCCTTTCGACCCGATACGGCTTGACGATGGCAACGATCTGTTTCACGCTT
>CAZWWC010000150.1:0-1355 GCA_964637625.1 uncultured Planctomycetaceae bacterium | reverse complement strand
GTGTTCCTCGAACCAGTCTAGCCCAGACGTCTCGCCGGGGGAAGGTCCGTGGCGGCCGAGCAACATCCCGATTTCCCGGCCGCCGAGCATCCAGTAGACCCCGTAATACACGCCCGCGCACAAGATCAGCGGAACCGCGACCCGAGCCAGTTGGCTGACCAGTGACGGGTGCTCGGGCAGGAGCCACAGCGCTGCGCAGCCGGTGGCGGCCATGGCCGCCGTGGCCACAACGGTTCGGGCCAGGGTCTTTCGCAGCGCGTGCCACTCCAATCGCACCCGGCGGCGCGAGAAGACGGCCACGAGCACGCAAACCTGAACCGCCGCGGCCGTGGCGGTGGCCACGGCCAGTCCTCGCTCGGCCAGGGGCCAGATGAGCACGAGGTTCAACACGAGATTCAATCCGACGACGAGCAACCCAATGCGAACCGGCGTGAGGCGATCACCCAACGCGTAGAAGCCGCGGACCACGACTGGCAGCGCGCAATAGGCCCAAACGCCGGCCCCGTAGCAGGCGATCATGCCGGCCGCACGGACCGTGTCGTCGGGACCGAACTGGCCACGCTCGAAGAGCAACCGGACCAACGGCTGTCCCAGCAGCATAAGTCCGACACCGGCCGGCACGCCCAGCGAGAGCACCAACCGCAATCCGAGCGTCAAGTCGGCGCCGAGCCGGCGACGCCGGCCGTGCGCGGCGTGTCGACTCAACAACGGGAAGATGGCCGTGGCCACCGCCAGCCCGAGAATCCCTAAAGGAAACTGGTACATCCGCTCGCCGTAGTAGATGGCCGCACTGGCACCCTGTCGCATCGGATATTCGACCGTAGAGCCCAGCCACGCGATCCGTTGCGGCCCGTCGGGCGCGGCCGCCAGGCCCCAGGCCATGAGACTATCCAACAGCGTGTTGACTTGCGTGACGGCCAGGCCCAGGACCATGGGCCCCATCGCGCGGACCACCTCGGCCAGCGCGTCGCGGCCGGCCGCCCAATGGAAATCGAAGCGAAACCCCAATCGAAACAGGACGGGAATCTGCACGCCCAATTGCAGCACTCCGGCTACCAACACGCACACGGCCAGGACGTATGCCTGGGCCGCTTTGTCGGGCGCAAACCGGGGCGCCACGTACCACGCACCCAAGAGCCAGCAGACGTTCAGCAGCACCGGTGCCAGGGCCGGCACGCTGAAGTGGCCCAAGGCATGCAACGTGGCGGCCACCTGTGCGGCCAGGCAAATGAACACGGCATAGGGCAGCATCGTGGCCGTCAGACCCAGCAAGAGTCCCAGATTGGGCACCTCGCCAAAGCCCAGCCAGATCAGCCCACAGGCGGCCTCGCCCACCAAAAGCAGCACGACCAGCA
>CAZWWC010000149.1:5140-9728 GCA_964637625.1 uncultured Planctomycetaceae bacterium | reverse complement strand
GCCGGGTGCCACTGCTGGCTTGCCCAGCAGTGTTTCCGCGTCTGGCACTGCTGGGCAAGCCAGCAGTGGCATCCCAGCGGATGAGCCCGGCGAACCGGTCGTCCTGCCCAGCTACGAGGAAGTGGCCACCGACAAGAGCGCGTTTGCCGAGATGACGCGGATGATTTATCAGGAGATGAATCCGCACTCCGCCCGGCGGCTGGTGCAGGCCCACGGTCATGAATCGATCGTGGTCAACCCGCCGGCAATGCCCCTTTCGACCGACGAGATGGACGCCGTCTACGGGCTGCCGTTCACGCGGCGGCCTCATCCAAGTTACGGCCGGCAGAAGATCCCGGCCTACGAGGTCATCAAGGATTCGATCCAAATCATGCGGGGCTGTTTCGGCGGCTGCACGTTTTGCTCGTTGGCCGCCCACCAGGGCCGCATCATTCAAAGCCGCTCACAGCCGTCCGTGCTGGCCGAGATCGATCGGATGGCCGCCTCGCGCGGCGCGAAGTCCTCTCTCACCATTACCGACCTGGGCGGCCCGACGGCCAACACGTACCGGATGGATTGCACGCGGCCCGAAGTTGCGCGGCGCTGCCGGCGCTTGAGTTGCCTTCATCCGAGGATCTGCAAGCTGCTCAAAACCGACCACGGCCCATTGATTCGCTTACTCAATGCCGCGCGACGACGGCCGGGAGTGAAGCGAGTTCTTATTGCCTCGGGCGTCCGGATGGACCTTGCCCAGCGAAGCAAGGCCTACATCAGCCAACTCGCGCGGCATCATACGGGCGGACATCTGAAAGTCGCCCCGGAGCACGTCGACCCGGACGTTTTGCGGCTGATGAAGAAACCACCGCTGGAATGCTTCGAAGCGTTTGCCCGGCAGTTCGCCGAGGCTTCGCGCCAGGCCGGCCGGCGGCAGTACCTGGTACCCTACTTCATGGCCGGGGAGCCGGGCAGCGATCTTCGGTCGATACTCGAGGCGGCCCTGTTTCTGAAGCGATCGGGCTATCGCATCGAGCAGGTACAGGAGTTTCTGCCCGGCCCGTTCGACCTGGCCACGTGCATGTACTACACGGGCGTCGATCCCATGACGGGCCGCAAGGTGCACGTCGCCCGAGGACAACGCGAGCGCCGGCTGCAGAAGGCCCTGTTATTGTTCCGCCAGCCGGAGAACTACCGGCTGGTGCGCGAGGCCCTGGAAAAGCTCGGCCGGACGGATCTGATCGGCAGCGGCCGGGGGTGCCTGATTCCGGCGAAGCCGCCACGAAGCACACACGGCCCAAGACCTCGTCCAAAGGGAAGAAACCGCGGATAAGCGCCGGTGGGTAGTCAGGCGGACCTGGCTTCTCCCTACAGGGTTTCCCCCGACGGCGTGAAGCGGTTGCGATAGACGTGCACATTGCCCACGGCGTTCTTCTGTCGTACGGCATCTCGAGGAGTATTCTTCGCAACAAACCAGTTGTGATGCACTTCGCAACTTTGCGTGCATCGTCCCCGAACCACAATCGGTATGACCTTCGCGCGGAAGGTGTTGTGGTGGATCTTCATCCAATCCCCCGCGATGTTCGTTCCATCTTTTCGATCTTTGCCTCCGTGCATGTCGAAGCTGTGACTGCTGGCATGCTCGAGAACCAGGTTATAGCGTGCCTCGTAGCCGCTGGGCGTTTTGCCCGTGGCGGCGATGGCATGGCGACACCAGTCGAAGAGGTTCGCTTCTATGAGCGCCTCTGCCGTATGCAACGCCACGCCGTATCCGAGCCCCGATCGCTGGCAATGATGAATGGAATTATGGTGGATATGCGCACGCGTGCCTGCCCTCAGAAAGACGCCGGCGTGACTCCAGCCCCACAGTTCACAGTTGTCCACCTCAAGGTTGTCGTGCGTGGTAGATATACCGTCTGAATTGATATACTCGTATCCTCTCCTGCGTTTCGTATCAGGCCCTCGCAAGCGAATTCCCGTCACACGCACGCCAGGACCGCCCGTCGCCAGAAGAGCGAAGCCCTCCGCCTTGCCGGGCGGCGTGGGCTTGTCTTCGCGCGTGTAGATCAAAGCACCTTTCGAACCGTTGTGTCCCCGTCCGCTGGCCAACACGACGCCCGCGGGAATGACGATCTGTCGATGGCCGGTGAGGTCGATTTCGACGCCGTCTTCAACGTAGACAACCTCCTTCGACGTCGCCTGTTTGAGAGCGAGAAGCAGTTCCTTCTTCGTCCTGACGCGGTACTGCGAAGCGGTGACGATTCGGCGGTAGCCCTTTCCTCCCCCGATAGGATCTCCGGTGGAATTCGCCTCGGCGCCAAACGTCTCCTGGTCCCCGGTTTCGGCAAGGATCACGTGTGCGCCCAGTGTGCACAGCCAGGCAAACATCAATACGATCAGAATACCCAGGCAACGAAACATGGTGGACTCGGCAAGCGGTAGGCGGCGGGCAGAATCCCAATCTCCAATCGCTAATTCCCAGTTTCTTTTTTCGGCGTGTCGCCACATGCCAGATCGCCCAGGGCGTATTGGATGCCGTCGAGGTAAAACCGCAGCATGCTGGGCGTCTCGTAGCTTTCGGGCTGGTGCGACGGCCCGACGTAGAACACGCGACCACGGCCGTGCTTCTTGATCCAGGCGATGTAGCGAACGTCGCCGATGACGCGGGGATGGGTCCGAGTTTTCTTGTCGAGCTTGCTCACGTCCATTTCCAACAACGGACGGAAGTTCTTCTTCTTGTAGGCACCCTTGAACAGGTAGGGCTCGTCGTCGTGGACGAAGTCTTGCCCCTCGAACGCCGCCAACAGCGGATGGTCGGGCTCGACCAGCTTCAGCGTGACTTGCTGCCGGCGAGGATGGGTGTCGAAGCTGCCGCCGACCATCTCGCTGAACTCGGGCGAGTTGTTCAGCATGGTGATGGCGCCATGGACACACACCAGACCCCCACCCGAGGCAACGAAGTCCAACAGGCCCTTTTCGAGCTGGGCTGCCCGAGCCTTGCGTTGCTCGCCGGTGAGGTTCTTGTATTTCTTGCCCAGCTTCTTGTCCCGTGTCGCGTTCTCGAGCACGTCGAGCAACAAGTTGCGCCGGCGACTCCTGGAACAGTTGTTGTTGAGAATCACCGCGTCGAAGTCCTTGATTTTCTCGGGCGAGAACATCTCGATGTCGTTGCTGTGGACGACCTGGAAGGCGCCCGACTTCTCGGAGAGCACCTTGATCACCGCGTCGACGTGCGGAATCACGTGGTGATAGTAACCGGTCGACACGGAAAACAGTAGGACTCGACGCTCGGCTTTCGGCTCGACGGTGGGCTTGGCCGGAGCCAGCTTTTGGATCTTCGCGATCCATTGCTTCGTTGGCGGCTGAATCTTCCCCTTGGCGGGAGGTGCCTTCACGACGGCGTGTGCCGCGGTCGTGCCAAAGAGCAATACGATGACAAACAGGGCTCTTTTCATCATTTTCGTGACCTCCTTCGTTTGTGTGCTTCACAATCCTTGTGGTTGCCATTCGGCGAAGAGCCCACATTATACCACGAAGTACACGAAGAAACATCAATAGCGACCCAGGGTTTTGTACGCCTCGAAAAGGGCCTCGATGTTTTCGATCGGCGTGTCCGCCTGGATGTTGTGGGCCGTGCAGTAGATGAAACCACCCCCCGGGCCCAGGGTCTCACGCCGCCGGCGAACCTCCCGGCGTACGTCCTCGGGCGTGCCGAAGGGCAACGTTCGCTGAATGGAGATCGAACCGTGGAAACAGAGCCGCCGGCCAAACGTCTTCTTCAGCTCGGCGTGGTCCATGTCGACCACGTCGGGCTGCAGCGGATTGAGGATGTCCAGGCCGCAGTCGACGAGATCGGGGATGATCGGCTTGATCGAGCCGCACGAATGGTGGCCCACCTTCGTGCCGAATTCGTGTCCCAGCTCGACGAACGCCTTGAAGCCGGGCCGAAGAAACCGCCGCCACATGTCGGGCGACATAAAGGGCCCTTTCTGCGTGCCGAAATCGTCGCCCGTCATGAGAATGTCGATTCCTCCGTTGGCCGCTTCGAGCGTCCGCCGGGCATATTCGAGATAGAAGTCGACGATGCGGCGGAAAAGATACTCGGCAATCTCCGGCTCGACGGCCAGGTCGTAGAAGATCTGGTCGATGCCCCGAAGGTACATGGCCGGCTTCAACTGCGCGCAGCGGTTCATCCGGTCGCCCATGAAAACGACGACCTTGCCGCTGGCCCGGGCGGCGGCCACCTGCTCGGCGACGCACCGGTAGTCGAACCAGTCGGGGTCGGGCCACTTGGGGTAATCGCGGAGTTCTTCCACGCTTCGAGCATGTTTCAGCGGGAAATCGAGCACTTCGCGATAGGCGGCCTTTGCGTCGTCCGCTTCGACCTCGACCAGCACCCGGGGCACACCCCAATGGTCCTCGACGCTGCCGTCGGTGTGGACTGCCGGCTCGGGGCCGACGTACTTCGGGCCGTCGACGTAGCGGAAATCGACGTCGAAATGCGCAAGCAACTCCTCCCGGGTCGCGAAGCCGTAGTGGCGCATGAGCTTCTCGTCGACCACCGAAGTGGTCCAGCAATCGATCGGGATGCGGTCCGGCTCTTGGTGATCGAGTG
>CAZWWC010000149.1:0-5040 GCA_964637625.1 uncultured Planctomycetaceae bacterium | reverse complement strand
ACCGAAGTGGTCCAGCAATCGATCGGGATGCGGTCCGGCTCTTGGTGATCGAGTGCCAGGGCGACTCGCTCTCGTGCGTCCATGGGGATTTGCTCACTCGCTTGCGGTTGATGCTGATGCCGTTTCGCCGCTCGGACCCACACCCCAAATCAATGCGGCGAAGACCGCGCCGAGGATGGCGGCGATGCCGAAGGTGACGAACGTGACCTGGTAATCCCAAAGGACGATCATCCTGCCGGCGCCCCAACCGGCCAGACTGGCACCGATGTAGCCCATCCCGTCGATAAACCCGGCCGCGCCGGCCGCGCCCGACTTCTTGCCGAAATCCTGGGCGGCGTGGCCGACCATGAGGATGTGGGGTCCGTAGGTACAGAATCCAATGAGGGCGATCACGCCGATCACCAGCGGCGTGTTGCTCGTGTCGAGGTACGGGAAGACGATGGACAACAGACCCAACGCCATCAACAGGACGACGATGACTGGGGCGCGGCGGCCGCCGAAGAAACGATCGGTTGCCCAACCGGCCACGACCGCGCCGAGCGAACCGGCCAGCGGGTGGATGCACATCTTCATGGCCTCCTGGAAGTTGCTAAACAGCGAGGAAGCGTATTCTCCTCCCGCGGCGCTATCCAGGTACCTCGGCAGCCAATTGACGAAGCCGTAACGATTCACATCGAGCATGAAGAACGCCAGTGCGACAATCCACACGTGGGGATTCGACAACGTGCGCATTACGTTTGAGGCAATCGACGGACGCGACGTGCTCTGGGCGTCGCCGGGGATGACGGGGTCGGGGTCGGGGTTGACCGGCCTCAGACCGACGTCCTCGGGCCGATCGCGGATGGACCAATGGAAATAGACGCCGACGGCCGCAAACAGCGCGGCCGGCACCCAGAAGACGGCCCGCCAGTCGCCGCTGCACTCCCGCACGAAATAGCCGGTCAAGAAAAACGCCAGGAACCAGGAGAAGGCGGCGCCGAACTGGTAGCAGGTGCCCAACACGCCCATCACCCGGCCGCGACGCTCGACCTCGAACCAATGGGCCATCACGCGGACCATGGGCGTCCAGCCCATGGCCTGGAAGAACCCGTTGGCGCCCCAGAAAATCGCAATCCAAAGGAGCACGTGATCCGGCTCGGCCCTCTCGGGCGACGCCAGCAGCACGACGGCAAGGACCGCCAGATTCATGGCCACCGAGCCGACGATGCCCAGGCTGGCGATCGTGCGGCTGCCGAAGCGGTCGGCCAACTGGCCGTTGACGAACTGGCCGATCGCGTACATGAACGTCAGCGCCGTGAAGATAATGCCGAGGCTGTCCTCTTCCCAACCATAGGACCTGCACAAGGGCTTCTGGGCCAAAGGCATGTTGTAGCGGCACAGGTAGAACGCGAAGTAGGTGATCCAGACCGAGAGGAAGACCCGACGCTGCCAGTAGCGCAGAGTGCCGGTGGAGCCGCTCGACGTACTGGTCATGCAAAGTACCCTCGGTGCGTGCAAGCACGCGCACGTGTCTAGCCCGAAGGGCTTCCATCGTACAGCCCAGGGTTGCCGCTTCAGCGGCTACCCTGGGTAACCGGTCTCATCTTGCGCGCGTACCCCAACGGGGTTTCGTAGCGAATACGATATGCACCAAGACCTGGGCCAGCAATTGCGGCATGGACTTTTCTGCCTCTGAAACCCCGTTGGGGTTTTCCGTGTTTTCCATTACTATCCCCAGGGTAGCGGCTGCGCCGCAACCCTGGGCTGGGCTATGAAAGCCCCTTCGGGGCAACGTTCGCCGACACCGCGAGGCTCCGGTAAACCAGCAGTAGTCCCATGCACGGGCTAAACACGTACAAGCACGCAGCCTACTTGCTCAGCTTCTCGCGACACCAGGCGTGCGGTTCACCGGCAGGATTGGGTGTGCCGTCAGGCTTCTTTCGGGCAAAGGCGGCTTTCCAGACGTCCGATCCATTGGGGGTCATCTGCAGCCCATAGACCTTGTAGTCGACGTTCTCGTCGAGGAAATCGACGTGGCCGTCGCAGTAGGTGATGTTCACGCCGCCCGGGTGATAGCTCGATGGCAAATCGCTTTGCTCGACCGCCGGCGGACACGGAGGACGTGTCGACTCAGACCAATCACCGTTGATGCCCGAGGTCATGTCACACTCCGCATCCGTAACCTTCCATCTCCACAGAAAGCCCATGTGCTCCTCTTCGTGTGGGCAGTAACAGCTCCAGTGGCAGGCATCGGTCCGTTCGGAGATCAAGAACGTATGCTGGGCACCATCCTTGATGTCGTCGGCCGTTATCTTGACTTTGACGAATGGCGGAGGGGGATTCGAGGCGGCCGAATGTTGGCGGAAGAACACCCCGTTGGCCTGCCAGTCCGGCGGGACGTTGCTGGCATAGTTGCCCAGGTCCTCTATCTCCGGTCCCTCCGGCCCTTCGACGAGGACGTTACAACCTTCGTCCGGCTGGCCGCAATTGCCCACGTAGCTTAGCGCCGCTGCATCAGCCGGGTCGTCGCTGGGACAAACGAACAGGGCGATGCGAACGTCCTGCGGATTGCCGCGGCGAAACGTCTCCCAGAGGTCTTCGCGGCCGATCAACGGAAGGATCATCACCGGCCAGCCGGCCTCCCGGGAAATGCCCGACGCGTCTTTGTAGCCCGGCACGCAGTTGGCGAAGCCCGGGAAGGCATCGTGGTTCAAGTCGAACTGCTTCAGGGCTTGGCCCAACTCCTTCTGGTTGTTGGCGCACTCGGTCCTGCGGGCCCTTGCACGGGCCATAAGGATGGCGGGGGTCAACAGGCCGGCCAACACGCCGATGATCGCGATCACGACCAGCAACTCGACCAACGTAAAACCTCGGGGACTGTCCCAATTTTTGCGGAGCGTAGCGGAGCAAAAATGGGACTGTCCCCCTCTGGAATCGATAAAGATCATGAAATAATACCTCCTCTGGGTGACGAGATGCCCTTGGGGAACCGAGCACCCCAGAAGGGGACAGTCCCCAGCCCTGGCCACACCGAGTATTGTTCCACAAAGCTTCGAAGAAGGCCAGCGCTGTTTCGGAGGGAACTGCCCCCTTTTTTGCGGAGCACCGCGGAGCAAAAATGGGGACTGTCCCCCTCGATCAAGATTTCCCAACGGCAAGGGGGACAGTCCCATTTTCGCTCCGCGAAAATTGGGACAGTCCCCTGCGAAGAACGCCACAGTCCCCAGCAAGAGCACCCCCAGCATAGGTGCTGCCATAGTGTCCCCGGAAGGCCAAGTTAGAGGGGAGTTCACGGTTTCTGGCGAAAAACGCTGGAATTATTTGGCCGATTGTGACAAAATAAGAGTTGGGCCAGGGCTGCGCGCCCCAAGTATGTGTAGGAGAACCAGGAAATGAGAAGGAAGAGAC
Source organism: uncultured Planctomycetaceae bacterium (assembly GCA_964637625.1). Classification (GTDB taxonomy): domain Bacteria; phylum Planctomycetota; class Planctomycetia; order Pirellulales; family Thermoguttaceae; genus UBA11386. The sequence goes on along the minus strand of CAZWWC010000149.1, from coordinate 1,653 downwards.
ACAGAAGAAGAGGTTTTGGTTTCGGTTTTACGCTGGTCGAGCTTCTGGTCGTGATTACGATCATCGGGATGCTCGTGGCCATGCTGCTGCCAGCCATTCAGGCCGCCCGGGAGGCCGGCCGACGAGCCCAGTGCACTAACAAGCAGCACAACCTGGGCATCGCCATGATTCACTATGAAGGGGCAAAAAAGAAGTTCCCGCCCTTCTTCGGCTTCACCAAGATGGGAACGAATCCCTACACCGACGATCCGGAGTACTTCATGGGAAGTTGGGTCGTTCACCTTATGCCTTATATCGAGCGAGCCGATCTTGCGGAACAGTGGACCGTGGGCTACTACTTGGACAGCAACCTTCAGTTGCTGAATTGCCCGAGCAGCTCCTCGATAGACGCCGCCGGCGAGACCACTTGCTCCTATCAGGTCAATGCGGGACGCAAGGGCTTGAGGTCGTACACCGACAACAACGGCTGGCGTGCCGACAGAACGTATTGCGGTGTCTTCGACGTGGACATCCCGAATGCGTTCAACGTCGGTAGGAGCGCCGGCAGCGCAGACACTTTCAAGACGCTCGCCATGTCGCAGAAGAACATGCGGGACGGATCGACCAATACGCTCATGCTGTCGGAGAACACGTTGACCAGCTCCTGGTCCGGTCTGGGCGCGGCGATGAAAGAATATCATCAGGACCCGACGACGTTGCCAGACACAGACAAGATTAATGAGTCCCTGGTTGACGACGTCGAGCGTAAGTTGTGCTTCCGTATTCCCCAGGAGGCCAACTGGACGGACTATGCGAGTTACGGCATGGAGTACATCAACAAGAATGTTGACAACACCGGCCGGGGGACTCTTCCGGCTTCCTATCACCCGGGCGGCGTGAACGTCACGTTCTGCGATGGGCGTGTCGACTTCCTGGACGAGGGCGTGGATCTCAATGTCTTCATGCACTTGATGACGCCCAACGGCAAACGGGCACGTCTATGGGGGTATAATAGTAGTCCGCAACTGGACTTCTACAAGGACCATCCGGACGGCGTTCTGGACGAGGGATCGTTCTAACGCCGACAGAGCAAAACCACGGCAGTGAGACCCATCACCCTTCGGCTGGATATCCGGCCGAGGGGTGATTTTGTTTCTTGACCGTGCCTTGGGTGCCACTGCTGGCTTGTCCAGCAGAGGGTGTCCGGCGATTGGGGTGGCACGTCCCTGAGCGCAGCGAAGGGCGTGTTTCCTGGGCCAGCCACGCCCTTCGTTCCTTGGGCGTGCCACCCATCGCTCCCTTATCACACAGCGCGGCTCGGCTTCTTTAGGGCAAGCGTCGGGCAGGCCCGACCGCCAAACACCCGCCCCCCCGACCCCCAATCCCTAATCCCCAATCCTCAATCCCTAATCCCTCAAGTCATTAGTAAACTTTGCCGATCATTCCGATGATAGCGATTAAGGGGGGACAGACTATCAACTGTGCAATCTGCTGGGCACCTTACCTAAATTACCTGAAATGCCAAAATGATCGGTCTCAATACGTCTCGAATTCGATCGTGGCAACGCCGCGTCCGGCTCGCGGTCCGAAACGGGCTGGTTGTCCTTCCCTTGGTCATGGTGGTATTGGCCGGTTGTCGGTCGATGGATTTTTACGACCCCACGCTTGAGCGGC
>CAZWWC010000148.1:0-9775 GCA_964637625.1 uncultured Planctomycetaceae bacterium | reverse complement strand
ACACCCGCAAGACTATTGGAATCTGCTGTCGCCAGCCGATGTGGATACGATCCATGCCGCTGCGCTGGAAGTATTGGAGCAGAAGGGGCTATGCATCCAGTCGGACGAAATCCTGCAATGTCTGGCCAATGCAGGACTCCGGATCCACCCGGAACATCAGCGGGTTTGGATCCGCGGTGATGAGGTGGAAAAACACCTCTCTTCGGCGCCGTCAAGCTGGACGCTTCATGCACAGAATCCCCAGCGTGCTATCCGGTTCGGTGGTGAGCAATTGCACGTCGCGACCGGCTACGGCAGTTCCTTCGTCGCCGACCTCAACGGCCGGCGGCGGCCGGCCACCTTTGACGACTTCCAGAACTTCACGACATTGGCCACCCAGTGCGACGCAGTCGATCTGATGAGTTCTCTGGTCGTCGAGCCAACCGATGTCCCGGTGTGGCGGCGCGGCCTGGAGATCATGCACTGTCTCTTGTCGCGATCCGACAAGCCGCTGATGGGGCCGGTGCATTCGGGCGCAGTGATCGAAGATTCGCTGGCCATGGCGCGGATCGTCTTCGGCGATCTGCGGCAACCGTATCTCCTAGCGCTGATCAACGTCAATTCCCCCTTGCGGCTCGATGCCCGTATGGCCGAAGCCATGCTGGCCTATCTGCGCGCCGGCCAGGCGATTCTGCTGACGCCGGGAATCATGATCGGAATGACCGCGCCGGTAACCGTGGCCGGCGCGCTGGTGCAAGCGTGGGCCGAACTGATCGGCACCGCGACGATCGCCCAGGTGATACGCCCCGGGGCACCACTGGTTCTCGGCACGGGCGGATTCGGATCGGACTTGCGCTGTGGCCAGAGCGGCTTTGGCCGACCGGAAAATGCGATCGGCCTCGTCTCAGGCGCCCAACTGGCCCGGCGGCTAAAGCTGCCCTACCGCTGTTCGGCCATGGTCTCCGGCAGCCGGCGCCCCGATTGCCGTAGCGGTTACGAACGCATGATGACGGCACTCAGTGCCTGGCAAAGCGGCACCCATCTGGTACTCCAGGGTTTGGGTACCCTCGAGAACATAAACAGTATGTCGTACGAGCAATTCATCATCGATACGGAAATCTGGGGCTATATCCGGCGGCTGGCCCAGCCGCCGGCGGTCAACCAGGACACGCTGGCCACGGAACTGATCCGCCGCAGCGACGGGAACTACATGATGCTGGAGCATACCGTCGGGCACATGCGCCGTGAAATCCACGTCCCCACACTAGTACCTCCGGATAGCTACGAAAGCTGGCTCGACAGCGGCGGCCGAGATGTTATCGATTACGCGGCTAACCGGGCGAAAGAGATTCTGATACAATCGCACACACCCCACTTGCCCGGTGACGTCCAGCGAGAATTGGACAAGTATGTGGAAGCCCGGCGACGGGATACTTCCGATCGGTAATCCGTTTGATCTCTGGCTTCGATCGGCTCCAGACTGAGGACACCGTGACACTTTCCCCACGACAGACGCGACTACTCAAACAGACGTTTCTGGACTACCAGCAGACCTCGGAGTTCCTCGAGCGGCCGTTGATCGTCAATCGGGCCGAGGGGCTGTACTACTGGGACATCGACGGCCGACGTTACTTCGACGCGATCGGGGGAATCTTCGTCGCCTCCTTGGGCCACCGCCATCCGCGCGTCGTTGAGGCCGTCAAGAGACAGCTGGATATCATCACTTTCGCGCCGCCGATGCACGGTGTGGCCGATATCACGCTCGAGCTGATCGACAAGCTGGCCAGTGTGGCTCCGGACCATCTCAGTTTCGTCAAACCCCACAGCGGCGGTTCGGAATCGGTGGAATCGGCCCTCAAATTCGTCCGGCAGTACTACAAGCAGACCGGCCGGCCGGAGAAGTACAAGTTCGTCAGCCGCTACCATGGCTATCACGGCAGCTCGTTTGGGGCGATGTCCGCCAGTGGGACCGGCCGGCGCAAAACGAAATTTGAACCACAAATGGCCGGATTCCTCAAAGTCCTGCCGCCGAGCGGCCTCCGCGACCGCTTTGCCTCGTGGGACGAGTGCAATCGCTTCGCCGCCGGGATGTTTGAGGATGTGATTGTCCACGAGGATCCGCGGACCGTCGCCGGGATCATTGTCGAACCGGTGGGCAACACGGGCGGGATCATCACGCCGACAGACGAGTATTTCCAGATGCTCCGCGACATCTGCGACCGTCACGACGTCACGTTGATATTCGACGAGATCATCACCGGCTACGGCAAGACCGGATCGATGTTCGCCGCCCAGACGTATCAGGTTACGCCCGACATCATCTGTGGCGGCAAAGGGCTTTCCAGTGGCGTGTTGCCGTTGGGCGCGATGATCGCCCGCCAAGAGATGGGCGACGCCTTCTTCGGCCCGGCAGAATCGGAAATCGAGTTCGCACACGGCAATACGTTCGCCGGTAATCCGCTGGCCTGCGCCGCGGGGATCGCCGTGATAGACGAAATCGTCGAGCAGGATCTCTGCGCCAAGGCCCGCCGCCTCGGTGAATATCTAAGGAAGAAACTTGAAGGTCTCAAACAATATGGGGTCGTACGCGAAGTTCGCGGCAAAGGTATCTTGCTGGGCGTCGAACTGGTCAAGAATACCCGTACCAACGAGCCGTTCCCCGAATTGGGCCGGGTCTTGAAATGGACCGCGCTGGACAACGGCCTGATCATGCGGATCGATCCGTCGTGGTTCGCCGTCGCACCGGCGCTGATCGCCGAAGAGGCCGACCTGGATGAAATCGTCGAGCTGATTGACAAGAGTCTCAAGCAGGCGCTCGAGCGGGTCCGACGGAGCGGCTGATCAAAGGGTGGTTTATTGATGTTCGTCAAAACAGTGCACTGGCCGGTTGACCGTTTCACTGCAAAACTAACCTCCTGTTGGTCGGCTTCGTTGCACTGTTGATCGGGGAACGTGTTTTGAAAAGGGTGCCACTGCTGGCTTGTCCAGCAGTGTTTTTCGTGGGAAATTCGCTTCGCACTGCTGGACAAGCCAGCAGTGGCACCCTGGCGATTTCGTTGTCCGCAAAGGGATCATGGTGGAGTGATGGAGCCGAACACGGATCCTACCAGCCGGGTGAGCCGACGACGATTGGCAGACGATCTCTGGGAACTCGTCAAGGTGCCCAGCCCAACGTGCAACGAACGGCAGGCCGCGTTGCGATTTGCCGAGATGCTGCGCTGCTGCGGGGCGGACGTGGAGGTGGACGAGACTTTTCCAGAAAGCCCCAACGTCATCGGGCGACTCCGAGGTGTCCGCCCGGGTCGAACGCTTCAGCTTGCCGGACACATCGATCACGTCGATCTGCCCCATCCACCCCCGCGGCGCGACGAGCAGACGATCAGCGGTCGTGGCGCCGCCGATATGAAAAGCGGCCTGGCAGGCATTTTGGAAATCGTCCGTTTGCTCCACGACTCCGGCGACTTCGCCGGTGAACTACTCGTCACCGTCTTCGGCCGCCACGAAGCCCCGCGGGGCGATTTCCGGGGGCTCTCCGCGCTGCTGGATCGGGGTGTGCAAGGTGACGCGGCCATTGTCTGCGAAGGTCCCGACGAAGCCGTTGTCGTTATGGCCTTGGGTATGGGCATATGGAATATCACACTACGCCGCGAAGGCCAGGTCTGCCATGAAATGACCGGCACCGAGAAAGGCTGGGGCTTGATCCGCGCGCTGGGCGACGTGCTCGCGCGACTGGAGGCCAAGAATGCGGCTCTGGTGGGCACGGCGGCGGACTACCCGTTGCTGCCGCCCGAATCGGTGTTTGTCGGGCAGGTCCATTATGGCGATTGCTACAACCGCGTCCCGGCATCCGCCGCGTTGCAGGGCACGCGCCGTTGGCATCCGGGAACAACATACGAACAGATACAAACTCAGTTCGCCGGTTGGCTAAGTGAAGTCGACTTGCCGCCGGGTATCACGCTCGAGAACGATTGGATCTTCGTGGGTGATGCGTATGAAATCGATCCGGCAGGGCAAATCGTGCAGTCGATGTTGCGGGCATGGCGCGACGTGGCGGATCTGGAATTGAGCGTGTCCGGGCACGGTTCGATCAACGACACGTGCCGGCTCGTCGCGCGGGGAAAAGTGCCGGCCGTACCGTGTGGATTCGATACCCAAACAGGCCATGCCGATTACGAGTTCGTGCGCCTCGAGCGGATGCAGCGGGCCTGCCGCGTGGCGTTGGCGGCAACGATCGATTACCTTGGAGCCTATCCGAAAACCAGCATTGGGGGTCCCGGCGCGCCGGGATAGCGAAGCGGTGGCCCAGGGTCTCGGCTTTCCGGGACACCGCTTCGCTATGTCCCGGGCACCCCACGTCGTTTGTTGGTTTTCGGATGGGAACTGAGCACACTAATTGCGGGGACAGACTTATGAAAGCGGTGGTTTGGAGCGGCGGGCAGACGTTTCAACTCGAGGATGTCCCCGATCCGACTCCGGATGCCGGCCAGGTCGTGGTGAAGGTCCAAGCCGCCGCCATTTGTGGTACGGATCTCCATTACGCCGATTTCGAGAGCACACCACCGATTATTCCCGGCCATGAAGTTGCTGGAATTATTGTGGAAAAAGCAGCGGATGTGGAGGGTTTGTCTATCGGCGATGCGGTCGCGCTGGATCCAGTGCAACGCTGCGGTGACTGTTACGCCTGCTCTGGTGGCTTCGAGCACTTATGCTTGAATGCCCGGCACCTGGGCGGTCAGCGGGCCAGCGGTGGCTGGGCCGAATATGTCGCGGTGGATGCCGCCAATGCCTACCGTATTCCGGAGGGTGTCGCTTTTGTCGCCGCTTCCTTGGCCGAACCGGCCGCCGTCTGCTACCAGAGCTTCCGCCGCGCCGCCCTGCAGGCCGGCCAGGATGTGCTGGTGATCGGCGATGGCCCCTTTGGATTCCTTCATGCGACGATTGCCCGTATTCTCGGCGCGAAAAACATCATCGTCGCCGGCCACTATGATGAGCGACTTGCACGCATCGCCCAACATACGGGTGCCGCGGTCTGCAACACACACCGACAGGATGTCCGTCAGCTCGTCACGGAAAGGACCGGCGGCTTGGGCGTGGATGTGGCTATCGAAGCCAGCGGTGCCGGCGCCGCGCCGAATATCGGGATTGCCGCGTTGCGGCCGCGAGGCACATTGGTCATCTTCAGCTATACATGGAATCCGCAACCACCCGACTTCGCAGCGGTGAGCATGAACGAATTGAACCTGATCGGCTCGTGTCGCTCGCTCGGATGTTTTGAACCCTGCCTGCAGTGGATGGCACAGGGCAAGATACCCGCCGAAAGTCTCATTGACCTGAAACTGCCCCTGGAGCGGGTTGGCGACGCCATTCGGGCGATGACACAGCGCAAGAAGGACATATTCAAGGCTGTGTTGCTGCCCGAGCATCACTGGACCCGATGCGAGAGAAAATGATCATGACACCGCTGGTCTGGCATGGCGAATCTTGAGGTGATCTCATGTCGGGCATGGATACGTTTCCTCTTCATTGGCTCGATTATCTGGCCTTCGGGATCTATTTCGTGGTCCTTTGCGGGATCGGTTTCTGGGCGGGCCGCAAGGAGAAAACCGGCCCGGAGGACTACTTTCTCGCCGGCCGCACTCTGCCCTGGTATGTCGTGGGCACGTCGTTCATTGCCTCGAATATCAGCGCCGAACACTTCATCGGGATGATCGGTGCCGCCTATATCTACGGTGTTTCGATCGCCATGTACGAATGGGGCAACATCAATGCCTTCAGCGTGCTGATCTGGTTGTTCATTCCCTTCTTGCTCGCCGCCAAGGTCTTCACCACGCCCGAGTTTCTCGAGAAGAGGTTCAATAACTTTCTGCGGCAATTCTTTGCCATTGCGACTATCGTCAGCAATGTCATCGCCTTCCTCGCCGCGGTCCTCTATGGCGGCGGATTGGCGTTGGAGAAGCTCTTTTCGAGTTCCATCAGCCGGATAACAGAACCTGTTGCGGTGCGCTTCGTCGGCCAGCAGCGTCTGCCTGAGATCTTGCCCGAGGTGAATCTCTGGTTTGCCATTGTCGTACTAGGTGTCGTTGCCGGTTCCTGGGCCATTTACGGCGGGCTGAAATCGGTCGCTTGGACCGACTTTTTCACCATCATCGTCATGGTCGCCGGCGGTCTGGTGGTCACCGTCCTGGGGCTCCTTATGCTCTCCGGCGATTCCCACTCGCTCGCCCGTGGATTCGATTGTATGATCGAGCGCAATCAAGCCGAGTCCGGAATCCACGCGGAGGCAGCCGTCCACCACGCCCGGCAGATCGTCCAGCAGGACCACTACGACCGCATGTCGGTCATCCAGCCCGCCTCCCACGAAACCGTGCCTTGGCCGAGCCTTTTCTATGGATTCCTGACCGCTGGAATCTGGTACTCCGTCTTGAACCAGTTCATGATCCAGCGCGTGCTGGCCGCCAAGAACATGTATCACGCCCGCATGGGCATCGTTCTGGCCGGCTACATGAAGATCCTCATGCCGCTGATCGTCGTTGTGCCGGGTCTGATTCTCTTCGCACGGTATCCGGAGGTCATGTTCCAGCCCTGGGAGGACGTCCGCCGCGAAGCGGATCAGGGATATATTGCCATGCTCCAGACCCTGGTTCCCATGGGATTGCGGGGCCTCTTCCTGGCCGCGCTGTTTGGAGCGATCCAGTCCACGGTCAATTCCGTGCTCAACTCTACAGCGACGATCGTCACTCTCGATATCTACAAACGCTTGTTCCACCAAAATGCCACCGAGAAGCATTTCGTCAAGGTCGGGGTCTGGACCAGTGTCGTCATCCTACTCATCGCGATCGTCATGGCCGGCTTCATCGGACGTTTTAAGGGGGGGCTCTTCGAATACATCCAGACACTTTACGCATTCTTCGCCCCGCCGTTCTCCGCCGTGTTCCTGCTCGGTATTCTCTTCAGACGGATCAATGCCAAGGGAGCCACCGTCACCGTCATTGCCGGATTCGCTTTCGGTATCCTCATCAAAGTGTACCTGGCGAACTACCCCGAGCTGTTCGGCAGCGCGGTATATGCATTCGTGAAGCCCTACAGCAACCAATCGCTGATCCACTGGGTATTCTGCGTCGTCTGCTGTGTTGCCACCAGCCTGGCGACGGCGCCGCCCCGCGCAGAACAAGTGACCGATCAACTCGCCGTCAACTGGCGAAGACTGAATATCTTCGATGAGCTAGGAGACCGATGGTATACGAACGTCGTCTTCTGGTGGGGGCTATTCGTCGTGATCATCCTGGCTCTGGTGGTGGTCTTCTCCGGCTCAGTAGTTCCAAGTGTGGTTGGTTGATACCGCAGCAGGTCATTCTGAGCGCAGCGAAGAATCTCCCTGGACAATCGAGATTCTCCGCTGCGCTCAGAATGACATTGCCGGGTTTCACTAGCAGTTGGAACTACTGCGGCTAGGGTTACTCACCATGAAAGCCGGCAGGCGTCGGTAAACTTGACAAGTCCTATCCGGCGCCGTCGTGAGCAGTCAACAAAAGACGGGGAAACGTCCCCTCCGGGTTGCCCAACACGTCATGCAGCAACGTCATGAAGCGGCGGAGATTATCGAAAGTGCACATCGGCTGCAGCGTGTGATCGATATTGGGAAAATACCGCCCACGATTCAGCAAGGGAGGCACCTTGTGCTGGATCTCCGTCTCGATCAGGTGTTCGCTGCCCTGATTGATAACCTCTTTTTCCAGGCCGCCCAGCAGGACGAACTCCGGATAGGCTTCGCCGAGCGCTGGAAGGTCGCGGTTTGCCTTGGCTTCCAAGGGGTACACCGCGTCGGCCCCCAATTTGATCAGCTCCGGTATTAGCTGCGCGACGTCACCGTCGGAATCTACGGCGAACATTTCAATATCCAGGGACGCTTTGAGCTGGGCAATCTCCCGATACGACTCACCGCACAAATCCACAAAATGCCGCGGGCTGATCATCATCCCGTGGTTGTAGCAGCAGTCTTCGTGCAACAACACGATCTCCGGACGCAAGCACTCGACCAACGGGTACTGATGCGTCTCGCGAATCTTGCGCTGCCAGTCGATGATATCCTGGGTCAATTCGGGATCGTCATACAGAATGGTGCATGCGCGCTGGGGCCCCATCAATTCGCGCAGCCCACCCCAGGTGCTCCCCAGGTTGATACATAACGGCCGGTCACGCTCCAGGAAAGGTTGACATGCCTCGGCAACCCGCTCGCGCCGCCAAGCAGCCGAGGGGGCCATGCACTGCGTGTAACGTTTCCAGCTCTCCCGATCGCGCACGTGATAACGTTCAAATGCCGGCATCGAATATGTATCGTCGTTGTTGATGACCTGTCGCGTCAAGGCGCCCGTTTCGTACTCGATCACCTCGTAACCGTCGCGGACGGTCTTCTTGTATGGCACCTGACCCGGGCGGTCGCATGCCCAGAAAGCCACCGTGATCGGCGAAAGGGTCCCCCAGTATTGTGACCACGGCAGGCTCGCCTCGGGCACCAGCGCATTCTGTTCGGTCCAGCCGACAACGGTCTGCGGCATCCCGGTCTGGACCAAGCGCCGATAGATGTCTCCCCAAGCCCCGCCGAAGGCGACTCCCGCCGCGCCCGGCAGCCCCAGGATCGGGACGTAGTCGACCGCGTCGCCACGGCAGGTGGCCCGAAATCGTTCGATTTGGTTCACAGAGGCTCTTCCCCGAAATGGACCATCAGCGGCATGGAGGATCGGACGGCCGTCTACTTGCCCTTCGACACCGCGCGGGTGGCCCCGGTGGTGATACCGCCGTCGACCAACAGCGTCTGGCCGGTGATGTACTCACTAGCATCGGAGGCCAGGAAGACCACGGCCCCGTCCAGATCATGGGGTTCGCCCGGACGCTTCAGCGGAATTCGGTCGCATAGGTAATCCACCCATGCCTGGTCCTGATAGAGGACTTCCGTCTGCGCCGTCCTGAACCAGCCGGGCGCTAAGCAGTTCACGGTGATCCCATGTGGGCCCCAATCATCGGCGAGACTCATCGTGAGCTGCTTGGTCCCGCCGCGGCTCGCGCAGTAGGGCGCGAGTCCGGCATAGCCTGCCACGCAGGTGACCGAGCCGATGTTGATAATCCGCCCATAACGATTCGGGGCCATGTGCCGTGCCACTGCCTGCGAAACGAAGAAGGCTCCGCGCAGATTCGTGTCGAGCACCAGATTCCAGTCGTCCCAAGTAACCTCCAGGGCCGGTTTCCGCACATTGCATCCGGCATTATTGACGAGGATATCGATCCGATCCCATGCGCTGATCGCCGTTTCGACCATCTGCTGAATGCTGTCGTAGTCGCGCAGGTCCAAGGGCAATGCCAGCACCCGACGCCCCATCGCCTCGATTTCCTGTTGAAAGGCCACCAGGGACTTTTGGCGGCGGCTGGTGATCACCAGGTCGGCGCCAGCCCGCGCCAGGGCCCGGCCCAAGTATTGGCCCAACCCGCGGCTGGCACCGGTGACAATGGCATTCCTTCCGGACAAGTCGAAGGTATTATCTGTCATAGTGCACCCCCTTCTCTTGAGGACTCCTCCTGTTTTGGAGCGTATTCTATGGGCTTTCTCCCCAGTCGGCAATCCGGACATCGCTTTGCACGTGAAGCGCTTTGAACGGGTCGCCGCCTCGATGTGGCCTGTTGAATTGAAAGGCTCTACCCTTGGACCGTCCTACAGGTGCATCGAGGCGGTGCACCAAGCCGGCGCGCATTTTGATCCTGGCCACTACTGGGAGGATACTCGCTTCAAGAACGGGCCACTGGT
>CAZWWC010000147.1:0-9882 GCA_964637625.1 uncultured Planctomycetaceae bacterium | reverse complement strand
ACCTGGGCGCGGGCAGCGTCGAGTTCGACGACGTCGTCGTCAAACAAATCATCCCCGCCTCGCCCGGCGCTGGCGACAAGCGGCGCCGACACTCGATGGAGACCGACGTCACCATCAAGGAGATGGAGGAAGACGAGCGTCGCGGCAAGGCCGAGCCCGACCCACCCCACCGCCGACCCAAACGCTGACCCCGCGCCAGCGACCGGCCGCTCTTCCGCGTCGGCTACTGCACGACTCCCGAGAGCCGCCGTCACGGCAACCCTCCAATCGGGGGCTCTTTCTTTTGCCTGCCATATTTGTTATACTGCGGCTCAATTTGCAGGGTATAGGCTGTCGGTAGCCGGCAGTCCATCGACGGCGCTTCGCCGCTGGGCAAGGTGGCAGTTCTATTTGAGTCTATTTGAGGTTTTCGTTTGGAGTCGTAGCATCCGTTCTTCAAACGAGCGCGTTTCCTGTCGAAGGGCATGCAGTGCGGGCAAAGGGCAATTGCGTCCGACGGAGCTTCTGAGACAAGACCTGAAAGCGGCATGGCATTGCCTGTCTGGTGGTGGCCTGCTTCCGCGGGCAGGGTGCTTCTTCGGGCCTTTGCCTCTGGTCGATCGGTCTGTTCTGTTTCTTGTTTTCTTGTTTGTTTGGCTGTGAAAGGAGAACGACGATGAAGTGGTTTGTTTTGACCTTGGCGGCCGTTCTGGCCATGACCGGCATTTCATTCGGTCAAGTGACGCTCGACTACGTAACGAACCCCGATCCGGCCGAGGGCCTAAAGAGCTATACGGTCCAGGCTACCGGGGTTGGCATCAATGTGCTTGGAAAGTTCCTGATCACGGGCGACGTCTACCAGGTGTGGACGGCCCCCGACACGCAAAGCGAGTGGATCAATAATACCGATGACAACACCCCCGGCGATGCCAAGGATAGCTACATTATCTTTGGTGAAGAGCGCCTGCCTGACCTCCCCGGCGCCTTCCCCGGGAATCCGCACGGAGATTCTGTCACGCTGGAGACGATCCACGGCGGAGGAACTGAAGGTCTGGGTACCCTGAACAATTACAATCCTGACACCGACCTTGCGGATGCCTATCTTGTGTTCGGCACGCCTTCCAGCGTTGAGGAAACGTACGATCTATTGAAATTGGTTGTTCCAGAAAGCGAATGCGTGATCGTCGAGTTGGAGGTGATTTCGGCTGAGTATAATCCGGATACAGGCTTCTACACTATCATTACCCAGCATCAGTTCTTCGGCGAGGATGCCCTAAAGGTCCCGGAGCCAAGCATTCTTGCCTTGCTCGGGTTGGGCGTGCTCGGCCTGCTCATCCCACGATTTCGTCGCAACTGAGCGACGCCATTTGGAGTCACAGCACGCGTTCTTCAAACGAGCGCGTTTTCTCTTGAAGGGCATGCAGTACGGGCAAAGGGCCATTGCGTCCGACGCAGCTTCTGAGACGACACCTGCAAAGCGGCATGGCACTGCGTGTCTGGTGGTGGCCCGCTCCCAAGGGCAGGGCATCTCTCCGGGCCCCTTGCGTCTGGCTGATCGGTCTGTTTCTGTTTCTTGTTTCTTTAACTGTGGAAGGAGAATGAGGATGAGGTGGTTTGTTTTGACCCTGGCAGCCGTTCTGGCCATGACCGGCATTTCGTTCGGTCAAGTAACGCTCGACTATGTAACGAACCCGGATCCGACCGCGGGCTACAAGAGCTATGCGGTCCAGGCCACGGGAGTAGGCATCAATGTTCTGGGAGGCTTCACCATCACAGGCGACGTCTACCAGGTGTGGACGGCCCCCGACACGCAAAGCGAGTGGATCAATAATACCGATGGCAATACGCTGGGCGATCCGATGGATAGCTACGTGGTCTTTGGCGATGAGCGCCTTGCCGACCTGCCCAGCACCTTCCCGGAGAATCCGCAGGGCCCCAGGGTCACTTACGAAACGATCCAGCAGGGCGGCATGCAGGGTCTCGGCACGCTCAACAACGGCTCCTGTCATGCAGAATCGACCGGGCAAGATGCAGCAGATCCTGTCGGTGTGCCCGCGATTCCCGGCGACGCCAACGGCGACGGGTTGGTCGATGAGAACGATATCCAAATCATGGCCCAAAACTGGTACGCCGAGTATGCCACCTGGGAAATGGGTGATTTCAACGGCGACGGCATGGTCGGGCCCGCCGATGCCTCCATCCTGGCCGCCAACTGGGGCTACGCCTTTGAGGAATCGAGCACTGCCGGGGGCGAGCGTGATGCCGACGAGATGGGCGGGCCGTGCGCCGGATCGGGCGAGGGCGGTGGCTTCGATTTCGCCGACGCCTATCTCTCACTCGGCATACCTTCCGAAACCGAATGGACCGTCGATTTGATGAAGCTGGTTATTCCGGAGGGCGATATCGTGACCGTTGAGTTGGAACTCTACACCGCTGAGCTGGACCCCTATGAGGAATGGTTCACGGACATTACCCAGTATTCCTTCTGCGGCGATAACGCCTTGAGCGTTCCCGAGCCGAGCACACTCCTCCTGCTGGTGCTCGGCGTGCTGGGCCTGGGCGTCTTACGATTTCCACGGAAATAGGCCGCACGCCGGCGTGCGGATCCCCGCTAGAGGCATTCCCCGGCCCCTCAATACGCTATACCGGGGGGGTTGAAAAGTGCTCCTCAGATCTGGTATATAGCGTATATTTGGGTACAAGGTGCGCGCTGAGGTGGTCTGATGTCGACCGTGCGCGGCGACAGGCTCCCAAGCGCACCAGCGCAGTTTTTGTCGTTGGGATGCCTTGGTTGGTTGTCCGGAACGGCCCGACCGGCAATGTGTCGGAGGGTCGCCCGGCGGTCCGGCTGCACCGCGGCCGGGCGTCGTTTTTTCGCGGGCTCTTGGCCCGCCTTGTCACGTGAGGATGGCAGCAATGCCGCAGGGTGTTATTAAGAAGATCGTTACAGATCGTGGATTTGGGTTCATCTCGCAGAGCGACGGTGCCGACGTTTTCTTCCACCATTCTTCGGTGGTGGATGAAGGGTTCGACAACCTCCAGGAAGGTCAGTCGGTCGAGTATGAAATCGATCAAGAAGAATCGTCAGGGCGGCGAGGCAAAAAAGGGCCTCGAGCCGTTGACGTGAAGCCGGCCTGACTCGTCAGACGCTCCTTCAGTGTTTCTTCCCCTCTTCTCTCCAAGGCCACTGCCTTTGGGTGCCTTGGCAGGTGTCGCTCCACCGCCCGTCACGATCTAGCGGTGGCAAGGCGCTCCTGGTACGGACATTGTCTACTGTGGCGAGAGACGCGCGCCGAACGAGGCCTGTAACCGGGACACCACCTCGCTCTGGCATGAGCACCCCCTTGTCACGCTGTCGGTCAGCGTCTAGGCTTCCGATATGCTACGTGCAATGAGCCAAGTTGCCTTCACGCGCGCCAAGCAACTGATTCCCGGCGGGGTCAACAGTCCTGCTCGGGCGTTCGGCGCGGTGGGCGGCAATCCCGTCTTCTTCGAACGAGCCCAGGGCGCCTATCTTCACGACGTCGACGGAAACCGCTACCTCGACTACGTCGGTTCCTGGGGACCGATGATCCTGGGCCATCGTCACTCGGCGGTGGTCGAGGCCGTGCAAGCCGCGCTGGACCGGGGAACCAGCTTCGGCGCGCCGACGACGGCCGAAACCGAATTGGCCCAGTTGATCACCCAGGCCGTGCCTTCGGTCGAAAAGGTCCGGCTGGTCAACTCGGGCACCGAAGCTGCCGCCAGCGCGATCCGCCTGGCCCGCGGCTACACCGGCCGGGAACGGATTGCCAAGTTCGCCGGCAACTACCACGGCCACGTCGACAGCCTTTTGGTCAGCGCCGGTAGCTCGGCCGCCACGCTTTCGGTGCCCGACTCGCCGGGCGTCACGCCGGGTACTTCTGGCGACACGCTCGTGCTCCGCTACAACGATACCGAGCAACTGGTTCAGGTCTTCGGGGAACAGGGCGACCGGATCGCCGCCGTGATTTGCGAGCCGGTCGCCGGCAACATGGGCTGCGTGCCCGGCACGCCCGAGTTCCTGACCATGCTCCGGCAACTGACCATGCACTACGGGGCGCTCCTGATTTTCGACGAGGTGATGAGCGGCTTCCGTGTCGCCTATGGCGGTGCCCAGGAGCGGCTGGGGATTACACCCGACTTGACCACGCTGGGCAAGATCATCGGCGGCGGCCTGCCCGTGGGCGCCTACGGCGGTCGGGCCGAGATCATGGACCACGTGCTGCCCGTCGGCCGTGTCTTCCAGGCCGGTACGCTCAGCGGCAATCCCCTGGCCACGGCCGCGGGAATCGCCACGCTCGGCGTGCTGCGCGACACGAATCCTTACGGCCGGCTCGAGGACCTTTCACAACAACTGGCTGACGGTTTGTCCCAAATCGCCACGCGCGTAAACGTTCCACATACGATCGGACGATGTGGCTCAATGATGACGCTCTTCTTCAATGGACAAAAGGTTGTCGACTGGGACTCGGCCAGAGGGTGTGACACCAAGCGTTTTGCAGCATACTTCTGGGGACTGCTCGATCGAGCCATCTACATGCCGTGCAGCCAGTTCGAGACGTTTTTCATCTCCACGGCCCACACCGAAGCCCACATCGAAGAAACCATTTCGGCAGCACGAGACGTGTTGGCCGCGATGGGGCGTTAGCCCGGATAATTCTGAAACTCAGTAGTTCCAAGTCCTATTGAGACCCACCATTGTCATTCTGAGCGCAGCGAAGAATCTCCGCAGCCATTGAGATCCTTCGCTACGCTCAGGATGACCTGCTGCGGTATCAGCAATGTAGGTCAGGCGGTGCCCACCCTACTAATCTCGTTTCTCTTCCGCCGCACTGCGACGGCAGTAGCGCGGGACCAATTCCCAGAAATCGTCGCGCCGTCCGGCGGCGTAGTCCCTTGCGGCCACTCGGGCAACGGCCGCGGCGGTCGGATACCAGAACTCCGAGGAGACCACCGTAAGCGAGTTGGGCACCCGGTCCTGCAGCTTGTGGAGAACCGGCCCGGCCACCATCGTCCCCTCCGGCAAGCCGGCCAGCCAGGCGTCCGCGTCGACCAGCCGCATCGGCTCGATCCAATCGAACCGGCCATCGCCGCGACGGCCGAGCACGGCCGCGGCGACCTGTCCCCGCTGGGCGTCGACCGCCACGGCCAGCCGCCGGTCGTCGACGGGAACCCGAATCGCGATCGCCTCGAGTGTGTTGATTCCGAGGATGTCCGCGCCGGCGGCATAGGCAAATGTTTTGGCGGTGGTCACCCCGACACGGAGCCCCGTGAAGGAGCCCGGCCCGATTGTGACCGCCACGAGCCGGACGTCGGCTGCACTCCAGCCAACCTGCTGGAGCAATCGGTCCATCGCGGGAGCCAGTGACCGAGCCGTGCGGTGCTTTGGGTCCAGTTTCAACTGGGAGAGAACCCTGGTGTCCACCGCCGCCGCAACCGAGCCGACCGCTTCGGTGGTTTCCAACGCGAGGATTTTCAAAACATACCCCCTTTTGGTGGTGGGCCGCCGACGGTCGCCCGGGAGAGAAACGTCCTAGCGAAGGCCGCCACGAGCCTAACCCATTCTACTTCCAGCTTGAACCGTTACGCGGATTACCGCAAGGGGCTTCTCGACTTGACCGAAGCAGATTGCAACAATACACTGTTGAGTTTATAGCATGCGGGCCCTTATTCGGGAGTGCGAGTGAAAACTGCGATCATCAGCGACATTCACAGCAACCTCGCCAGCCTCACCGGCGTCTTGGCCGACATCAAGCGCCAGGACATCCAGCGAGTCTTCTGTCTTGGCGACATCGTCGGCTACGGTCCCGATCCGTGTGCATGCATCGATCTGGCCATGGAGTGCGAGGTCTGTCTGCTGGGTAATCACGACCAGGGAGCGCTGTTCGATCCGGAAGGTTTCAACTCCGGCGCCGAACGAGCCATCTTCTGGACCCGAAGCCAATTGGAGGACTCGGCGACCAATTCGGCGCAGGGCGATCGCCGATGGGAGTTCCTCGGCGAACTGCCCCGCAATTATCAAGAGGAAGATCTCCTATTTGTTCACGGGTCGGCTCGCAACCCACTGAATGAGTATGTCTTTCCCGAAGACACGTACAATCATCGCAAGATGGAGAAGATCTTCGCGCTGGTGCGCCGACACGCCTTCCAGGGCCATACCCACGTGCCCGGGGTCTTCACGGAGGATTTTCGCTTTTTCAGCCCGGAGGAGATCAACCACGAGTATCGCCTCACCGACGAGAAGACGATGATCAACGTGGGTTCGGTCGGGCAACCGCGCGACGGCGACCCTCGGGCGTGCTATTGTGTCATCGAGGACGATCTGGTCCGGTTCTGCCGCGTCGAGTATCCGGTCGAAGAGACCATTCAGAGAATCTACGACGTCCCCGAGTTGGACAACTTCCTGGGCGATCGCCTTCGTGATGGGCGGTAGCCTCGCTCCACCCGACAACCAACCGTAAACCGACGAACGCTCTGCGAGGAACCGCCGGCGGCTGGCACGCACCCCCCAATACCTGGGTGCCACTCCAAAAGGCATCAATGGATTGCGACCTCCGACGAACTATCTTTGGGAGTAGACGTAGGCCGGGTCGTGACCCGGCACTGGAAAGGCCAAGCGGCACAAACATTGTCGGGTGGTAGCCCGGCCTACGACACTTCCAGCCCATGCCAAGCAGCAAGCGGCTTCTACAAGGATGACGGATTGATGCACGAGCAACCCTCCTCGAAGCCAAGCAACTTTGTCCTCTTCGTGCTCCTCAGTCTCGGCGTGCTGATGCTCCACAGCATGTGGTTCGGCAACCGGGACCCACAACCGGACAAGAAAAAACCGGCCGCGGCGGCCAAGGCTCAACCCGACCAGAAGGAAAAGCAAGAACCGGGCGATCAGCAGCAGCCCGTCAAGCCCGACGAACGAGCGCCCGAGGAAGAACCCGAGGAAGAGCCACCGCAAGGCGCCGACCCGATCGACCAACCGCCGGTCGATGGGCAGCGCGTTCCCAAGGCCGCTGAGCCCAGCTGGTACACGCTCGGCTCGGCCGACACGGACGATCCTTATCGCATGCTCGTCACGCTGACCGATCGCGGGGCGGCCGTCGCGCGCATCGAGCTCAACAGCCGTCGTTATCCCGAGTTGATGGACGACGACGCCTACCTCGACCCCGACCACCCCGGCTATTTGGCCTACACGGGCGGCTATCTCGGTCGGGTTACGATCGACAAAGATAAGCAGGGCAAGGGTTGTCTCGTCCAGGTCGTCGGCCACGGAACGCCGGCCGCGAAGGCGGGCCTCGTGCCCGGCGACTTGATCACGGCCGTCGACGGCAAACCGGTTACCGGCGGCAAGAAGCTCCACGAAATCCTGGCCAAGAAGAAGCCAAGACGCGACGTCAAACTCTCGGTCCTGCGCGATGGAAAGGAACTCACGCTCACGGCCACGCTCACCCGCCCGCCCATGGAAGTCATCCGCCCCGAAGGCGACGACCCGCTCTCCTTCCTGATGACGCTCAGCCGCATCGACAAAAAGAAGTTGCCCGACCTGGAAATCGACGAGAACGAGCCGAAGGACAAACGGCCCGTCTACGTCGACAAGGAACTCAAGGGCCTTAACCTGCGCGGCGGAACGTGGGAGGTCGTCAACCCTTCACAGAAGGAGATCACCTTTCGCTGCCGGCTGCCTCGTTGGGGACTGGAGCTCGTTAAGACTTATCGCCTGGAGCCGGTTCCGGAAGACAAGCAGCAGGACAACGACTGTAAGGCCTACCACCTGTTTCTCGACGTGAAAATCCGCAACGTCGGCCAGGCCAACCGCACGGTCGCCTATCAGCTCGACGGCCCGACGGGCCTGCCGATCGAAGGCTGGTGGTATGCCAACAAAGTCGGTTATGCTTGGGGAGCCGGCATACGCGACGTCGTGGTCTCGTTCGAACAAAACACGCCGAAGATGGTTGCGTGTAAAACGATCGCCGACGATAAGCTCGAGGGCGCTTGGAGCGACCAGTCGATCACGTATGTCGGCGTCGACGCACAGTACTTCTCGGCCATCCTCATCCCGGACAAGAAAAGCCCCGACGACATCTGGTTCGCCGAAGCAGCACCGTTGCGCGTCGGCCCGGTGGATGAAAAAATCCCGCGGATCACCGATGTCTCCTGCCGGGTCCGCAGCAAGCCGAAGACGTTGGAGCCGGGCGGAGCCCCGTTGGCGCACAGCTACACGATCTTCGCCGGTCCCAAACGGTCCGACATCCTGACCCACTATGGCCTCGATGAGTTGGTCTATTACGGATGGTTCGACATCTTCGCCCGGCCGATGGTTGCCATCCTCCATTTCTTCCACGGGATCGTTCTCAATTACGGTCTGGCCATCCTCATGTTGACCGTCTTGGTTCGCGGGGCGATGTATCCGATGAGCCGAAAGCAGGTCCGCGGCATGCAAAAGATGGCCGAGCTGCAGCCCGAGATCAAGAAGCTCCAGGAGAAACACAAAAAAGACCTCGAAGCGCGCACCAAGGCCCAGCGCGAGCTGTTCAAGAAGCACAACTACAACCCGCTTTCCGGCTGCCTGGTCATGTTCGTCCAGTTGCCCATCTTCATCGGGCTCTATCGCGCACTGATGGTCGACGTCGAGCTGCGAGGCTCGCCGCTTCTCTGGTCGGGCTTTCGCTGGTGCTCGAATCTGTCCGCGCCCGACATGCTCTTCGACTGGCACAACCTGCTGCCCGAATACTTCACCTACGGCATCGGTGTCTTCAAGCTGGGCCCTTATTTCAACCTGCTGCCGATCGCCACGGTGATCCTCTTCCTGCTTCAACAGAAAATGTTCATGCCGCCGCCGGCCGACGAGCAGCAGGCCATGCAGCAGAAGATCATGAAGTACATGATGCTGTTCATGGGCGTTCTGTTTTTCAAGATAGCCAGCGGGCTGTGCGTCTACTTCATCGCATCGAGTCTCTGGGGCCTGGCCGAACGCAAGCTGCTTCCGAAAACGCCACACAAGAAACCCGACGCCAAGCCGGCCGAGCCGCCACCGGCGAAGAAGAAGCCCGTCGCCGGGGACAACGGTGCGGCCAAGCGAAAGAAACGCAAGAAATCCGGACGTCGTAAGTGAGCTTCTTAAAGCGTGGCCTATCCACTCGATGACAAAACGGGTGCCTGGGCCATAGCGCAGCGGTGGCCTAGATCCCGCGCTAGTCAATAGAATGGCCTCTTATCCACTCGATGACACGATTGTCGCGATTGCCTCGCCGCCGGGCGGCGCCGCACGAGCCATCGTGCGGCTCAGCGGCCCCGACGCGGCGGCCTGCGTCGGCCGACTGTTCACCAGGGACTGTCCCGATTTTTGCGCAGCCGCAGGCGGAGCAAAAGTGGGACTGTCCCCTTCACTTCCCTCGGCTATTTCCGGCAGCTTGTCACTTCCCGGCCTGCACTGCCCATTGCCGGCCGACCTGTATTCCTGGCCCGACGCACACAGCTATACGGGCCAGCCGGTCGCCGAGTTTCACACGCTCGGCAGCCCGCCGTTGTTGGACGCCGTGCTTCGCGCCGCGTGCAACTCCGGAGCCAGACTCGCCCAACCCGGCGAGTTTACGCTCCGCGCGTTTCTGGCCGGC
The DNA here is from genome assembly GCA_964637625.1 of uncultured Planctomycetaceae bacterium. Taxonomy (GTDB): domain Bacteria; phylum Planctomycetota; class Planctomycetia; order Pirellulales; family Thermoguttaceae; genus UBA11386. Next base: position 274 of record CAZWWC010000147.1, on the reverse strand, counting down.
CGCATCGATCTGACCCAGGCCGAGGCCGTCTTGGGCGTGGTCGACGCGACCGACCAACGCCAGCTCGACGTCGCCCTGAGTCAATTGGCCGGAGGACTCAGCCGGCCCCTCGACGAGCTTCGCGGGCGCTTGCTCGACCTGTTGAGCCACTTGGAGGCCGGTTTCGACTTCGCCGACGAGGATCTGCCCTTCATCACAACCGAGCAACTCGCCGAACAGCTCGCCGCGGCACGCGGCGCCGCTTCGGACTTGTGCCGGCAGCTCCAATCGCGCC
>CAZWWC010000146.1:0-9882 GCA_964637625.1 uncultured Planctomycetaceae bacterium | reverse complement strand
CGAGTCGTCCTCCCAGGTCTGCGCGGCCGACTGCGCGACTTCCGTTTCGCCTTGATCTTCGTCGTTCCCATAACCGCTTGTGTAGCCATAACCGTAGCCGTAACCATAGCGGTAGCCGTAGTAGCCGCTGCGATCATCCGGGTCGACGCGATTGACCACCAGTCCCAAGAGCGGGATTCTCAGGGCGAAGAGTCCCTCGACGGCTCGGATGACCGCTCGGCGATGGTTTTTCTCGGGCTGGACGACGAGAATCGTGCCGTCGACGAGTCGTCCAATGACGGCCGAATCGCTCGTGGCCAGCGCCGGTGGGCTGTCGATCAAGATCTGATCGTAGATCGTCGTTGCCCAATCGATCAACTCGATAAGCCTGGGACTGGCCAACAGTTCGGCCGGATTGGCCGGTCGCGGCCCGGACGGCAACACGTCCAGTTTATCGATGCCCGACGGTTGAATCAGGCGGACGCCGAGATCGACGACGTTCTCGGCCGATCGCAGGATGGAGGAGAGCCCTTCCAGACGTCGCATCTGCATGAGATCGGTCAAGCCCGGCCGACGAAGGTCGGCGTCGATCATCAAGGTCTTCTTGTTCGATTGGGCATAGCAGGCCGCCAGGTTGGCGAGGATGGTCGTTTTTCCATCACCCGGCTCGGCGCTGGTCACCACGATGCGATGGATATCCTGATCCGCCAGCGCCAACGCGGTTCGCAGCGTTCGGAAGGCTTCGCTTTCGGTGGAACTCGGCGCGACGTGCAACTGCAGGGCCTCCAAGCCGACGGTCTGTGGGACATTCAGCCGACGAATGAGCGAGAGAACCGGCACGCCCAATTGTTGCTGCATATCCTCGATGTTGCGGAATCGATCGTCGAGCACGTCGAGCACATAGACGATCGCGAAGCCGATCCCAAGACCGGAGAAAAGGGACACGAGAATCACGAAGCTCAAACGAGGCGAGACGGGCCGGTCGTTGGGCACCGGCGGGGCGGTCACGCTCGCCCTGACCTCCTGCCCATTCTGCTGCAGATCGAGTGAGGCAATCTTGCTGATCAGCACGTCACTCAGATCGTATAATCGCTTTACGTCGCGTTCCAGCACTCCCAGCCGGGCAACGTCGCCTACTCGATACGACGCTTCCGCCTGAGCGGTCTTGAATTGGCTCCCAAGCGACTTCTCCTGCTCGACGGTCTCTTGAAGCTTCTGCTGAACCATTTGAATCAACAACGGACCCAGTTGCGTGTTTTGCAGCTGGGCGATGTTCTGGGCCGATCGCTGTTGATATTGTCGAAGATACTCCTCGGCCAAACGGACCTTCTCTTGCTGGGCAATCATCGTGGGATGAGCCGAACCGACGCGTCCCTGCATGGCCGTCAGCTCAGCCCGATCCGTCAACAGCGCTTCTTCCAGTTCCGCCCGAGTCTGCTTGTCGACACCACCCAAGCCAAAGCTTTGCAGCATCAGTTCCTTGCCGACGACGTCGGCGACCGTGATCCAGTGTTGACGAAGATCTTCCCGGTTGCGAACGGCGGCTCCGACGGTGGCCAACGTCGCCTGCAACTCGATGCGCCGCCGCTGGACCTCGCTTAGCTCGTCGGCAAAGAAGATGGCCCGTTTCGTTACGGGGTCGAGAATCTGATCGCTCTGGCCGGACTGCAGGATGCCGCATCGGGCTCGTGCGTCGATCAACGCCGTTTCCTTCTGCTGGAGTTCCCGGCTCACTCCCGTTAGCTGACGAGTGAAGATGTCCCGGATTTCGCCCGTCGTTCCCTTGTGCGTTTCGTAGAGAAACTCAAGGTAAGAATCCACCATGGCATGGACCACGTTGACGGCCACCCCCGGCTTCTTCGACCGGAAGCTCACTTCGAGGATATTCGTCGAAGGAATGCTATCGGTGGACAGCTTCTCTTGCAGTGCGGATATCCACTGCTTCCGCGGTACATCTTCCAGATCGATACGGTCTTCGGGCCGCAGCTTCCGCAGGGCGCCTTCCACAACGATGGGACTTCGAAGGACGTTCTCGAACGTCTTCATCAGACTCCGTTGATTGGAAGCCGGCCCGGCGATTGTCGTTTCGAGATTGTCGATCCCTGTTTGTATCATCAACATCCTGGCCATGGCGCTGTAGTAGCGGGGCGCGGTCAGGAAGTAGACTGCCCCCGCCAGACCGGTAACCACCAACGTCACAATGACGACGTTCTTGCGATAGCGGACTGCCAGCAAGAACTGCATCAGGACGTAGACGAGCAGCCGGTTGGACTGCGCCGGCGGCGGAGGAGTGACCGCGTGAGGCTCCCGTGTCATGATGGACTCTTCCCGAAAACAACGACTCGACGAAGACGATTGTGTTTCCCCAACAAGAGCGATCAGGCTGCGCTAGAACAAGGCGACCGAACTTCCGAAACTCAGGCGAATGAAGCTCTTTAAGACATCGACGACGACGGTTTGCGGCGTCTGACGCACCATTACCGTGTCGCCCGGCGCCAAGAGCACGTTGTCCCGTCCGTCCATCGCCTTGCGAATGCTGGCCACAATCATTACGGAACCGGCCTCGCCGGGCACCCGGCGACGCACGGTCACCCTGTCGGCGACCAGGCTTGAACAACCGCCGGCCAGCGCCAAGGCGTCGAGGAGATATACGTCACGATTGGCCGTCACTTCAAACGCGCCCGGCTCTTTCACCAGACCCAATACATGGATCGGCGGCAACTCTCGTTGGACGACGTTGAGGACATCACCATCCTGCAACCGGCGGTTCCCGGCTCCACTGGTCACGGCATCGAACAGATTGACGCGGACCACGCCGTCGGTCGGGACTAAAGTTGTCTCGTGCGAAACCAGTCGCGTCGGATTGGCGTTGTCGGCGGCGGTGGCCGGGTGCCGCGGCGCAGCGACTGCCAGTCGCGGGTCGGTGTGGCGGATCTCGGCCTCTCCGCTGGCCGTGTCCACCAAACCGCCGGCCTTGACCAAGGCCGCCATCAAAGAGCTGGAACCGCGAGGCAAGGCGTAGACACCCGGCGTCGCAACGGCACCGATCACGGTAATACGGTTCTTGCGCGTCTGTGCAATGCGGACGGAAACAAACGGGTTCGGATAAACATCACGCGTTCGTGCGGCAGAAGCCACGGCGGCTTCGGCACGCTCAACCTCCAGCCCAGCCACCGGAACACGACCGATAAGAGGGATCTTCGCCGTGCCGTCCTTCGCCACTCGCACATTGGAAACCCGGGGTGGCAACGAGGGTAAGCCGGCATCGATCTCCACCGTGAGCAAATCACCCCAGCAGATCACGTCGTTGGGATTCGAGGCACCGGCAAGACTCGACAGGTTGAGCGTGTCCAGATTGACCGCCGGCGATGCGGCCAAGTGAGCCGGCAAATCCGCCGGCCGATACACACGCGAGGCACAACCCGACACCAACGTCACCGCGACCATCGACACCACCAGCACGTGAAGCGGCAACTTCCAGGAAAAAGGCCCGAACCAAAGACGCGTCATAAGTCAAACCGCTCGCCAATCACACGTGCCGGTAAAGCAATCCACGGTCGAAGGCCCTCACCCCATGGGAGAACATGGTTGAGGAACTGCCGAGTTTGCAGAGCCAGTCGCCACGTCGGCAGGGTAGGTCGGTCCGCGATAAGTCCTGGCGACGCCCAAGGATCGGGCGACTCACCGTCCCGCAAACACATCGGGGGATTCCCGCAAAAATGGTGGTCAGTTAATACACGGTATCTCCTCCCCGCGTCAATGTCAGTCCGCTCTCCTGACAGCCTCCGCAGAAGAACCCACTCCAAGCCGGTTACCAGCGAGGCACACATGAGCCAGGCAATTCAAACCGTTCAAACAAAACACGTAATATGGGGAAACAGCGAAGACGTCGCTTCAGACGAAAGACCCACCGGCTTGACACCTATCGACCAAGGTATCCAAGCCAACCACACACAGCCCTGGCTGGCGAAGACTGGGACTGCGTCGCTCCGCCAGGCGGTCCCGCGATGCGAGAATAGACCAGCAGTGCCGCCAAGAAACGCCAGAGGGCCCTGCTGCTGGTCTGCTGCGAGGCCGCCGTCTCATGAGCCTGGAACCGGCCGCCACGGGCAGGAACCGAAGGCAGATATCCGTTTATCCGCTCACGGACTGCCCGGCGAGTTGTCGTTCGCATTGTGAATCGCGATCGGGATGGCCACGGCGGCTGCCACGATGCCCCCAACGACCCACGGATTGGCCAGCATGTTTCGAAGACCGGGGCCGTATTGTCCCCGGACAACAGGGTTCCCGATGACGATCAGGGCTCCACGCTGGGCACTCGGCGGAGCCGTCCTCGGGGCCCAAAGTCGATAGACCATCTGGCTGTCGGCGACCATGAGCCGGTAGACTCCGGCCGAGACGCCTTTGGCGGCGAAAAAGCCCTGCTTGTTCGTCCTCATTGCCAAGACGGCTTTCTCCTGCCGCTGCAAAAGGACATGGGTCTTAGCCACAGCGGCGCCGCTGGAATCGACGACCTGCCCAACCAAGACGTTGCCGTCTGAGAGGGCCACGTCCGCAACTCTGGGCGCAGTCACCGGGGGTGAGGATAGCGCGACGGGGGGCAAACACAACCCCAGCGTGGCAAGCACCACCATTGTCCCGGTCAGAAAATTGAAGCGTCTCATGCTTTCTACTTCCCTGACGCAGAAAGACTCTCCGCCAGCCTCTCGGAATTACCGATCTTGACAAACCTATGGGCGCGTGTCTACTTCTAGTGCACCTTTTTCGCATACGACTGCCCCGTGCAGTGTTTTGGTCGTTTGTGAGATTTGGAGTTTTTTATCGGTCCTAGAGTTTAGGGTATCCAGCCAAAGTTGTCGTCGATGCGAATTTCATTGTTTGGGAAAACGATACTCCAGAATAGTCGCCCATCTTGACTCTGTCGGCAGTCCAACCCGACCACGTCGACAAGGCGCGTAGACGCGGCGCGACCCTGATAGGGGAACCACTTAGAACGTGTTTGGAAAGCCGTTTCATGCTCTGTCAAGGGTGCCATGGGCGGCTTGTCCGCCCTTGGTTTTGGGCGGATTCCGTGGCCAGCACTGCTGGACAAGCCAGCAGTGGCACCCTTTTCAAACACGTTCTTGGGCCTTCCGGGCCGACGCGGTCAAGAGCAACGGTCGTCCCAAGCCTCAATTATGGCTGAATGCGGGCGGGAAATAAGCCAAGCCGGACGCACTCGCTTCGCACTCTTCTTCCGCGGTGGCCAAGTGCCCCAGAAGCAACTCCGCGCGACGATGGACATTGACCTCGGACAGAAGGGTCTCCTTATCAGACAGTCCAAGATCAAGCGCATAGCTCAGTACGTCGGTGAGCACCGCGAGCGACACACTCGTATTGAGCAATTGCTCCAATTGCTCACGTGCCTGGGGCAATCGAGGAAGCAGCCGTAAGAGCCGAGTCCGCAGCTCTTGTTTCAGTCCGCCGCGCCGGTCGGCCTGGTTGGGTGGGTAGATGTCCTCACACACCATGGCCGTCGCTTCACGATAATTCTTCAACGGCGGTAGTTCATTCAAGAGGCGGACCCGTCGAAGTCCAACCAACAACAGATTGTGAGTCCCATCGTCCAACGGCTGGGAAACGGCCACCTTGCCCAAACAAGCGAACGGCTGCAATCGGGGACGTCCGTCGTAATCGGCTTCCCAGCCCGGCGCGAGAACCGCCAGCGTAATGAAATGATCGCTCCGCAGCGCATCTTCCAGCAGGTCACAGTAGCGCCGCTCGAACACGTGCAACGGCTGCATCACGTGCGGGAACATGACCAGGTTGGGGACAGGAAACAACCGGACAACGCCTGAGAACTCGGCCGGTGCAAACTTATATTCTTCAAATGCAGACATGCTGGATGGGTCGAGTTGCGGAAACTCGTTGTCTCACTTCATGGCGACCACCGTTATCGAGCGAGTCCTCACGCGCGGGCCAACCACCCCGCAGCGCGAGTGGGCCACCCAGTCTCCCGGCCGGGGCAGGCCCGGAATGACCCCTGGCCGGCGGAGAGAATCGGGCCATCCTGCGCATCCAGGACTCGTACATCCCCCCAACGGGGACAGCAACCGCGGTCCCCCTTGGCGCCACGATCGACGGGTTGCACTCCCGCCTCGGCACACTCGACCATTATAGGCTCACCGAGCGGCGGGGCCAGTCGGAGCTGTGGAGCCACTCTTTGTATTATATGCTCCCGGAGGTCTGTTTTCTCGGATATTCCTGGAAGTCAGCCCAAATGCATTCGCCCCTTGGCGCCGAACCATCATTTCGATCGGTGATGCCGGCAAGCGCACCGGACATTTGGTATCCGCACACTTGACAGCAGGGTAGGTCAGTTGCGACAATTGCTGCCCCTGGCAGGGGAACACTTTCGCGACCATGGATCGTTGCCGGGCGCGTCGTTGCCGCATCTTATCCAGAAGTCGTCAGGGTGTTCCGGCATTTTGCGACTGCCGCTGCGAGATTTCACGTCAGCAGGGCCAGACAGACTCCTGCTCGGCCGGGCATGTGTCGTATTTCGCCGTTTGGTGGAAGTTTGGCCCTCCCGCCGCTCGACACAACCCAGCCCTGTGCGCCGGCGAGAAACCTGGATGACCGTCGAGCATGAACAAAGACGCCAACGTCGCAGCGAAACGTCATGCCGCCAAGATTGTCCAGCGATTGGAGCGGGCCTATCCCCGTGCGCGATGCTCGCTCGGTTTCGCTTCTCCATTGGAATTGTTAGTGGCCACGATCCTTTCGGCACAGTGTACGGACCAACAGGTAAACCGGGTTGCGAAGGATCTCTTTCGAAAGTATCGCAGCGCCGCCGACTTCGCCCATGCCAAGCTCGCCGATCTGGAAAAGGATATCCAGAGTACGGGCTTCTTCCGCAACAAGGCCAAGAATATCCAGCAGTGCTGTCGACAACTGGTCGAGTCCTTCAACGGCCAGGTGCCACGGGATCTCGAAACGCTGGTAAAACTGCCCGGCATCGGCCGAAAAACGGCCAACGTCATTCTCGGCGCCGCGTTCGGAACGGCGTCGGGCGTGGTGGTCGATACCCACGTGGCCAGGCTCAGTCGCCGGCTGGGGCTGAGCCGCCACAAGGACCCGGTCAAGATCGAGCGCGACCTGATGAGTCAACTATCGAAGAAACAGTGGATTGTGTTCAGTCACCAGATGATTTTGCACGGTCGCAGCACGTGTACGGCCAGAAAACCCAACTGCGACGAGTGCGTCCTTGCAGACGTATGCCCCCGAATCGGTGTCGAGTCCTGAGGAGAAAAAAGGGGACACGTCCAATTTGTGCGTAGCACCCTTCGGGCCGCAGCCGGCAAATTGGACTTGCCCCCTTTTTCCCGCACGAAGGTAATGAGAGGTGGCCATGGTATTATCCGGACACGAGATTCTCGCTCAATTGGGCAAGAACATCATCATCGATCCGTTCGATGAATCGAACATCAACCCAAACAGCTACAACCTCTGTCTCCACGACGAGTTGATGGTGTACGAAGAAGTGCTGTTGGACATGCGAAGGGCCAATCGAGTTCGTCGCATTGCCATTCCGCCGACGGGACTCGTCCTGCAGCCGAACCAGCTCTATCTCGGCCGGACGGCCGAACGAACGGAAACCCACAACCTCGTGCCCATGATCGAGGGCCGCTCGTCGGTCGGACGTCTCGGTCTGTTTGTCCACGTGACGGCCGGTTTCGGCGACGTCGGCTTCCGCGGCTATTGGACCCTCGAAATGTTCGCGATTCAGCCGGTGCGCATTTATCCGGGCGTGCCCATTTGCCAGATCTTCTATCACGAGCTTCAAGGCGATATCACGGAGTATGCGAGTCCGAAGTATCAGAACAACCAAGACATTCAGCCAAGCTTGTTGTTCACCGAACTCAATCCCGATTACGAGAGCGATCCCCAGTTGCGGTTTCCCTTCGATTTCGAGCGACCGCAAGGGTGAGAAGTCGGGTGGCATGCTCTCGCTTGCATGAGCATGTTCTTGGTGTCTCGGAACATCCCGGCGCGCCGGGACCCAAGCGAGGCCATGCCACCCCGACTACATTACGGTGAAGTAGTTTTCGACCGCGTGGTCGACGCGCTCGTTGGTGATTTCCAGCGGTTCTTTGGAGTAGATGCAGAAGTTACGGATCTGCAGCAGCAAGTCGCGCGGTTGACAAAAACGGAACGGCCGTCTCACTCTCCGGTAGTGTGACTCGATGAGGTGTTCGATGGGGCCGGGACGATGCTCGAATCCCATCTGCGGCGCCAGAACCTCAAACAGGCGGCGAAACTCGTCTTCGGTCGGATCCACGATCTCGATCTTGTACGGGATTCGCCGCAGGAACGCCTCGTCAACCAAATCCCTCGGCTCCAGGTTGGTCGAGAAGATGATCAATTGATCGAAAGGAACGCTGATCTTCTTGCCGTTTTGCAGGGCGAGGAAGTCCAAACGCTTCTCCAGGGGAACAATCCACCGGTTGAGCAGTTCGTCGATGCTCATCCGCTGACGGCCAAAATCATCAATGACCAAGACACCGCAGTTGCTCTTCAGCTGCAGCGGGGCCTCACTGATCCCGGTTGATCTGTTGAGACTCACCTCCAGCGACGCCATGGTCAGTTCGCCGCCCGTAATGATCGTCGGTCGGCGAATCCGGACCCAACGACGGTCGATCTTGTGTCGATTCAAGAGACCGCCCGACGCCGGGAGTGGCGCTTCGTCGTGGTTGACCGGGTCGAAAAGGCGAATGATCTCGCCGTCGACCGTGATCGCACGCGGAATCCAGATGTGCTTTCCAAAAGCCGCCGTCACGCGTTCGGCAATGCTACTCTTGCCGTTGCCGGGTGGGCCGAAGAGAAACAAGCCCCGGCTCGAGTTGACGGCCGGCCCAAGCCGATCAAGCATCTGCCTGTTCAAAATCAGATCGGCAAATGCGCGAAAGAGATCCTTCGCCGTCGGATGTTGCCCGTTGAGCGACTGCGCGTGGACACTGGCAATGTACTCTTCCAGGGTCACCGGCGCGGAGCCAAAATAGGTGCAATGAATTGCATAGCGGCGTGCTCGCTCCTGGCCGATTTGCGTCAACTGATAATCGTAGTCGTTCATCGGCGCAGCGCCCCGATGAACCACGAGCTGGTCGTTCTTTATCTGCCACAGCAACTTCTCAACCACGACAAACGGAAGCTTGATCTGGTCGGCGATGTCGCGGCCCGTCACATTCCCCCGCGCAAGCAAGTGCTTCAGGATCAGGGCCTCGACCTCAACCTCACGCAAACCGGCAGCCTCGAGCGATTCGGGCTCGATCGGCAGGAAATCGTTCTTCAAGTGTTCCGCTTCGCGGACTTCTTCTTCCGGAGACTCGCCCGACGACTTGCGCGCGGCCTCGTCTTCGGCCATCTGGTGAAGTCGCTCGACCATCGACTCGAGCTTGCTGTCCGCCTCGTCCTTCTCTTGTGGGACGTCACCTTCGGGTTCGCTGGCGGCCAGCGCGCTCCATGGATCGGACCCATCGGAAGCCGGCTGTCCGCGCGCCACTCGCGAAAGGAGATCTCGGTCGGCGTGATCGGCCATGAGAATGCCCGAATCTCAGAATCAGAAACAACTAGTAACGAAGGATGTGTTCTCGGACCACTACCGGTCAACCAAGGTATTGCCAACGTCCGTTCGGCCCAAGGCCACATCAAAAACTTACGTTTTCGCCCCGAGGTCGTCAAACAGCGGACAAGGGACCATGCATGGGTACCGAACCGGTGATCCGTACCCAGCGGCCGACGCTGGGGTATCCGGCGATTCGAGAGACGAAAAGTGCCGGTTATGCTGCTTGTGCGGCCGCGAGGGGCCGCTGCAATCACGAGCTACCTCCTTCGGATGGTCTCTTTTCGCCTCACGGCAACTTG
>CAZWWC010000145.1:0-9915 GCA_964637625.1 uncultured Planctomycetaceae bacterium | reverse complement strand
ACGACATCGGCAAGAACCTGGTCGCCTCGATGCTCGAGGGCGGCGGGTTCGAGGTGGTCGATCTTGGCGTGGACGTTGCGCCCGAAAAATTCGTCGAAGCCGCCAAGGAAAAGAACGGCTCGATCGTGGCGCTCTCGGCGTTGTTGACCACGACCATGACGATGATGAAGGCGGTCATCGACTCGCTAGAGGAGGCCGGTATTCGCCAAAGGACGAGAGTCATGATCGGCGGCGCGCCCATCACGCAACAATTCGCCGACGAGATCGGCGCCGACGGCTATAGCGACAACGCAAGCGCGGCGGTCGCGCTGGCTCGCCGACTGGTCGCCTGATGCCGTCCGGAGCGATTGCTCGCCTCGTCATGCTCGGATAGCGAAGAAGCGTGCTCCGAGAAACGAGTGCGTGCTCGTTCGATTCCCCGGTGTCCTCATGCCCGGCATTCTAGCCGGCCTGGCCGCGCTTGGGGCCGGGTCCTCGGCTTCTTGGATACAAAGTGACAACATAACGATACTCGGACGACTGAGGATAATGAGATGACTTACCGTGAGATTCTAGCCGACAGCCGGTTTCACTACGGGGCGGAAGTGGTCACGACGCGCGGGATCAGTACGCCCGATTCGCCCGTCAAGCTGGTCGGCCTGGCCAAGGATCTGTTGGCCGATTCGAGGATCGGCTGGATGTCGGTGACCGACAACCCGGGCGGCATTGCCATGTTGCCGCCCGACTGGCTGGCCGGTTTGCTGCCCGAGCACCGCGGCCGCGTGGTGCTCCATCTGACCTGCAAGGACATGAACCGCAACGGCCTGGAAGCGGCCGCGTGGCGGTACGCTTCCGAGGGTTGCGACAATATCCTGGCCATTACCGGCGACTATCCGACCGGCGGCTTCGGCGGCACGGCCGAGCCGGTGTTCGATCTGGATAGCCTCAGCCTCATTGCGCTGCTGCGTTCGATGAACGAGGGGTTGCAGGTGCCGGGCCGTCGCGGCGCCACCGAGACGCTCCCGCCCACCAACTTCTTCATCGGTTGTTGCGTTTCACCGTTTAAGCGTTACGAGCGCGAGCTGGTGCCCCAGTATTTCAAGCTCGTCCGGAAGATCGCCGCCGGCGCCCATTGGGTGATTCCACAGTTGGGCTACGACATGCGCAAGTTCCACGAGATCAAGCTCATGCTCGACTCGCGAGGGCTCGACGTGCCGGTGATCGGCAACGTCTACGTCTTGACGCGATTCGTCGCCAAGATGTTTAACAGCGGGAAGCTGGCCGGCTGTGTGGTGAGCGACGAGTTGGTCGAAACCTGCGAGAAGTACGCCGCCGGCGAAGACAAGGGACGCAAGTTCTTCCACGAATTGGCCGCCAAGCAACTGGCCGTCTTCAAGGGACTCGGCTTTGCGGCCGGTTACCTCGGTGGGCTGGCCAAGGCGGACACCTTCGGCAAAGTGATCGACATGGCCGAGAGCTTCGGCCCCGACGACTGGCGCGACTTCCTGCCCGAGATCCGCTACTCGCTGCCCGACGAATTCTTCCTCTTCGAGCATGATCCCAAGACGGGCATGAGCGATCCGACGCGGTTCAATCCCGAATACGTGGAATCGCTGAAGCGTCCGCCGCGATCGAAGAACGTCACACTCAATTACCGCGTGTCGAGGATGGTCCACGCGCTCGCATTCAATCGTGGGAAGAAGCTCTACAATCTGATGACGCGGATCTACGGCCGGCTCTACAAATCGGGAAAGCCGGGCTTTCTCGGCCGGCTGGCCTACTGGCTGGAAAAGGAAGCAAAGCATCTCGGCTATGCCTGTCAGGACTGCGGCGATTGCAGCCTGCCCGACTGCGGTTATCTGTGTCCCAATTCGGCATGTTCGAAAGGGACGCGCAACGGCCCGTGCGGCGGCTCGCGCGACGGGCGTTGTGAACTGGACGATAAGGAATGCCTCTGGGCCCGTGTCTACGACCGGCTGAAGTACTATCGCCAGTCGGAAGAGCTCGCCGGAGGGCCGATTGTCATGCACAATGCCGAACTGAAACACACCTCAGCCTGGGCAAACACCTATCTCGACCGTGATCACTACGCGGCAGGTCATCGTGAATAGCGGCAAGGGCCAAAGTCATCAATAGCGGCTGGTGCCAGAGTCATCCTGAGCGGCTGGTGCAAGAGTCATCCTGAGCGTAGCGAAGGATCTCGTCGGCATTGGTATTTCGTCTGCACTATGGAGATTCTTCGCTGCGCTCAGAATGACATGAATCCGGTCATCCTGAAATCCGGTCATCCTGAAATGCGGTCATCCTGAGCGTAGCGAAGGATCTCCGTAGACCCAGATTGACGCATGTCAGGGTACTACGTCTACATCATGACCAATAAGTCACGAACGCTTTATACCGGCGTGACGAATGATCTGCAGCGGCGCGTGTATGAACACAAACACAAACTCATCCAAGGCTTTACCACCAAGTACAACATTACAAACTTGGTCTGGTACGAGTCTTTTCCTGATATTCAACAGGCCATCGAAGGAGAAAAGCGAATCAAGGGCTGGCTGCGGTCGAAGAAAATCGCGATGATCGAATCCCGCAACCCGAAATGGGAAGATTTGAGCCAACGTTGGTACGAGAATAGAGATTCTTCGCTGCGCTCAGAATGACATGAATCCGGTCATCCTGAAATCTGGTCATCCTGAAATCCGGTCATCCTGAAATCCGGTCATCCTGAAATCCGGTCATCCTGAGCGTAGCGAAGGATCTCGTCGGCGTCGGCATGTAGTCTGCGCTGCGGAGATCCTTTGCCGCGCTCAGGATGACCTGTTGCAGTGTCAGCCAGCCACACTTGGAGCTACTATCGAGCCTTGCATAGCCAATGAACGGAGGGCGACCAACGGAAGCCCGGTTTCAAGGCATTTGGCCATGACCACCGTTCAATGGCAATGCAAACATCAATAACAAGTCTTGAGATAATCTCTTAATCCTTGCGGAAGAGGAGGAACGTCCGATGGCAATTCAAGATCTGTCGATTATCGGCGAGACGATCAACGACTCGGTTCCGTCGACGCACAAGTTGTTCGACGCCGGCGACATCGACGGGCTGGTCGAGTTGGCGCGGATGCAGGACGAGAAGGGTGCGGCCTACATCGACGTGAACGTCGGGCCGCGAGCGGCGGAGTTCATGGCCGAGATGGTCCGCAAGATTCAAACCGTAACGGCCAAGCCGCTCTCGATCGACACGCCCGACGGGGCTATCGCCCGGGCAGGGCTCGAAGCCTATGACATGGATCGAGCCGGCGGCCGCAAGCCCGTGCTGAACTCGATCTCGCCGTTGCGCATGGAGATGTTCGACCTTTACGCGATCTGCCCGTTTCAGCCGATCCTGCTCGTTTCCGAGCAAATGGTCGACGGCCAGTCGGCCGCCTGCCACACGGCCGACGAGACGTACGCGGCGGCCAAGGCGATGCTGGCCGCCGCGCGAGCCGTCGGCGAGGGAATTGCCGCGGAGGATCTGATCTTCGACCCTGGAATCGCCCCGATCGGAAGCGACTCGGAAGGCAATCTGAGACGATTGGTCCGCGCGGCCGAAATGATCCACGACGATCCCGATTTCGCCGGCGTGCACATGTCGGTCGGCCTGAGCAACTTCACCGTCATGCTGCCGTCGAAAACGTCCGCCGGCGCGCCGGTCAAGGGGCCGTTGGAAAGCGCCTTCTTGACGAAAACCATGCCGCTGGGACTCGACATGATCATCGGGTCGGTCAAGCGCAGCTACACGCTGCTCGAGCCCGACCACCCGGCCATGCAGTGCCTCGAAGACATTCTCAAAATGGACGACGGCTTCGAGGCGATCATGCGGGTGCGGGATTTCTACGCGTAGGCTGTGTCTTTAGGTGGGAGGGCGAGTCCCGGCGCGCCGGGACGCAAAGCAGATTGTCGGCCGGGGTCGCAACCCGGCACGCTTCCTCCCCCTACGCGGGGTGTTTTCTCGCAAAAAGCGGTTTCCCGTGCCGCCGCCCCTTGACATCTACTGGACCGGCAGTACTATGAGGGCAGTCATTACCGAGCGACCAGTAGGAGAACGCCATGAACCAACGCCTACCCACCGATCGTGAGTTGGAAGCACTCAAGATCCTCTGGGACCGCGGCCGCGCCACGGTCCGCGAGATCTGGGGCGAACTCGGCCGAGCCGACGACGAGTTGGCCTACACCAGCGTGCTCAGTCTCATGCAGGCGATGGAGCAGAAGCAGCTCGTCGGCCATCAAGAAGTCGGCCGCGCCTACGCCTACTTCGCCAAGGTCGAGCGAGATTCAACCTTCCGCAAGCTGGCCAGCGGGTTTATCGACAAGGTCTTCGACGGGGCCATGGACCAGTACCTGGTTCACGCTTTGCGCTCGCGCCGTCCCAGTGCCGATGAGCTGGACCAACTCGAAAAGATGATCGCCGAGGCGAAGAAAGAATCCCGGCGGCAGCGAAAGGGGAGGAAACAATCATGAACACCTCGACCGAAACGCTCGCCCTGTGGCTCGTTGATTTCTACGTCGCGACCACCGTCCTGTTGTTGGTGGCCGTCGTGGCGATGTGCTGCCTGCGTCAGCCGGCCCGGCGGCTGGCCGTCGCCTGGGCGACCATGGTCGGCCTGGCTGCATTGGCCATCCTCTGTGCTCTGCCCCAATGGCCGAGGATATCTTGGCGCGCGCAACTAGAAGCATCGGTTGCTGAGGTCTCCACGGAAGGGTGCCTGGGCCAAAGCGAAGCGGTGGCCCAGGGCGACTCCAGTCTATCCAAGCCAGTACCGGGCAAGACCGTTTTCATGAATCGACCCGATTTGGGGCCGCCGTCGACTGCCGAGGTTCCAGACGCCGACGAGGCTCTCGCAGCCGAATCCACCGCCTTGGAAGAAAAACCGACTTGGCTTCAACGACATTGGGCGCCGGCGGTGCTGGTACCGTTTGCCGGCGGCATGAGCCTCATGGTCGTATGGCTTCTGCTGGGAGCCGTCCAGACGGCCTTGCTCTGCAGAACAGCCCGGCAAGCTCCCGAGTGGCTTCGCGCCGAGTTGCGGGAAGTGATCGACCGCCGCCGTCGGCCACCGCGGCTGCTGGTCAGTTCCAGGCTCACCGGGCCGATCGCCACGGGCATCTTCAGACCGACCATCATCGTGCCCTCGTCGTTCCTCGATCCGTCCGATTCCAAAGGGCTCGCCTTGGTGCTGGTCCACGAATGGGCCCACATCCGTAATTGCGACCTTTGGCTCTTGGCCGCTGGCCGCCTTCTGGTCTTGCTTCTGTTTGCCCATCCGCTTCACTGGTGGCTGCAACGGCGAATTCGCGAAGACCAGGAGGCGGTAGCCGACGCTGAGGTGGCCAGCCACGCAAGCCGCACCGACTATGCGAGGGAACTCGTAAGCTGGGCGCGGAGGGTCCACGGCCGTCCGGCCGCCTACGCCGCGGCGCTGGGCATCTGGGAACGGCCGTCTTCCTTGGCCAGAAGAATCAAGATACTCCTGGACGAGACGTTCCACGTGCGGGTCCAATGTTCCCGCCGTTGGCGCTACGGAGCGCTGATATTGGCCGGGCTACTGACCCTCGGCGCCTCGCTGCCGACGGCACAGCCGCCCACCCCGGCCGGCGCCGATCCGCCGCATGTGGAGGAGAGTAGGGTGCGTGCCAGCACGCACCCTACGGATGACGCAAAAGGCCTGACCTACCACGGCAAGGTGATCGACGGGACCACGGGCAAGCCGATCCGCGACGCCGTGGTTACCGCCCGACTTTGGATTGACCCGCGATCTGAGTCGGACAAACCGATAGAGACAATCCACCGTACCGACGCCAAGGGTAATTACCGCTTCGCCCTTTCGCTCGATAAGGCTGCTCGGCAGAAAGCGCACGTCGGTGTCCGGGTGTCGCATCCCGACTACGCTCCGTTCGAGCTCGGCTTTCCGCTCGCCATGATCGAAAGGGTGAAGAAATTGGGGCAAAATCCGTTTGGGCAAATCCCGATGTGGCCCGGCGCGCGGATCTGGGGCACCGTCGTCGGGCCTGACACAAAGCCGCTTGAAGGTGTGAAAGTCAGAATTGCGTCGAACCGCGGCGCGTATGCGTCCATGCCGCCTGCGCAGGCTAGCACGCCGGCTAGCACCTTTGCGGACGAAACGACGGATGCTCTCGGTCGGTTTGAAGCAACGGTGATCGAGGGTGGCCAAGGGCAGATTGAGGTCATCCCTGAACAGTACGCTCCCTTGATCAAGAAGCTCCCGAAGCGGTACGGCGATCTTGGCCGGTTTGCCTTGAAGGAGGGTATCCGAATCAGCGGCACGGTGGTTGACGTCGACGGGTCGGCGCTGCCGGGAATCACGGTCTGCGCCGATTCGATACCGCCGTCACACACCGGGGACGTGGTTGTCAGCGAGGAGCCCACCCTTACCGTTGACTTAACGGAAACGCCGCAGCCGGCTAAGGAATTGGAGTCCGCCGACGAGACAGCAGTGTATTACTCTGTCCACGTCGTTCTCTCGCTAAGCACCTCCCGGCACACGGTGACCGACAAGCAGGGGCGATTCACGATGGCTCCGCTGGCGCCGGGCAAGTACCAGGTTATCCCGAGGCCTGATTCTTGGGCAGACGATTCTCCTGGCCCCACGGCGTTGGCCGTGTTCCTTCCGAAGGAAGTGACCATTACCGAGGGCAAGCTGCCGGAGCCGATCGAATTTCGCGCGGTGCAGCACGTGAGCGTTACCATCAAATTCCTCGACGGCGCCGGCCGACCCCTCGTCGACGCCAACGCCAATGCATGGCTACAGGGACAGGCCGGAAGCAATCCCGTGCCGTTCGGCACGGCTGCCCTTGCAAACACAAAGGGCAAGACCGTGCTCCTGGCCCCCAAGGGCCTCAAGGCGGTCCGATTGGGTTTCTTCACCGGCATGAATCGCGTGCATCAGTATCGTCGCTCAAAGGATGCGACGCTTCGATACGGCACTGAGACCAACCTGGGTACGCTTGAGCGGGACATCCCTGGTTTTACTGTCATTTCTCGCCCGGGCGCGACGCTCGGCGTCAAAGCAATTGCAGAAGACGGGACGGCGATCAGGCGCGCCGTGGCGCGAATCCGGTACCCGAAGGGAACCATCGAAAGAGATCCAAGAGAACTGACAGTCCCGAGAATCGTAGCGTTTCGCAGACAGGTAGGTGACGTACTCTTCGCACCACAACCTGACGGCCGCTGGCGCACCCAGGAGCTGATCCTCCCGGACCAGCAGTTCACGCTCACCGTCGAAGCCCCGGGCTACGAAAGCCGCTCGGAGAAAATGACCCTGCCCGAGGGCGCCACGAAGAAAATCACCTGGCCGCTGAAAAAGATGGTCATTTCGCTTCCCGACCTTGACGACGCCAAGAAAAAATAGGGTGGGCATCGCCCACCAGAAGTCTTTGATGGCCACGAAAAGTCACAAAAATACACGAAGAGCAGAGCTCAAGGCTCAACATCTTCGTGTCTTTTCGTGTTTCTTGTGGCTATTCCTTCCGGGCAAACTGGGGCAACGCTGCGCTATGCCCCAGCCACCCCGCCGTCCACTGGGCCACCGCTGCGCTATGGCCCAGGCACCCGGCGGTTGTGACCTGCTGGTCTGATATCTTGTCCAAGAATGCGCAATTGGGTAGGATGGTTGGACATGGCATAAAGAAACAAGGCATCGTGGACGCATATCATGGCTTCTCCAACAACCGGCATCGAAAATCCGTGGAGCAAGTATCTCATGGCGATGGAAGACGTATCGGAGCGCTTGCAGCGCATCTCGGCGGCTTTTTCCGAGGCGCGGATT
Organism: uncultured Planctomycetaceae bacterium; assembly: GCA_964637625.1. Lineage (GTDB taxonomy): Bacteria > Planctomycetota > Planctomycetia > Pirellulales > Thermoguttaceae > UBA11386. The sequence continues at coordinate 2,116 of CAZWWC010000145.1, read as the reverse complement.
CCTTTTGCCTTGGTGGGCGGGCAGGCCGTGGCGCTTTGGGTGGCCACCAAGGACCCCGCAGCCGTGCGGACGACCAGGGACGTGGACGTGCTGTTGGATCGTGCGTCGCTTCCGCAAGCCCGGGCGGCCGCCGGCAGCGCCGGTTTTGATTATTTCGAGGTCCTTGGCGTCGGCATGTTTCTCGACCGTGCCGATCCCCATCCGCGGCAGGGCGTTCACCTCGTCTGGGCGGGCGAAAAGGTCCGGCCCGAATATGAAACCCCCGCCCCGCCCCTCGACAACTGTCGTGAACTCGCCCCCGGTGTTCCCGTTGTCCCTCTGGCCGCCTTGGCACAAATGAAGCTCCAATCCTTCCGCGATCAGGACCGGGTCCATCTCCGTGATCTCGTCGAAGTGGGATTAGTGGATCGTTCTCTCCATTCCACCCTGCCCTCGGAACTCGCAACTCGGCTGGATTCGCTACTGAAGGAATTCGGGCTGTAGAAGCAGGCGACTTCAAATGGCCTAATCCAGCGGGTAGCATCGGCGGGTAGCACCGGTTCTTGAACCGGTGTGCCGACGCCGAAGGCGGAGGCACGAGAGGCCGTCGCGCGGCCATGTCCGAACCTCTTGTGCCTTCGGCAGGAGCAGGTTCAAGAACCCGGGGCACCCGGCGTGCCCCCACCCGTCTTGAACTGGAAAGACGTGTCCGGCGCAGGCTTGTCGAGCGACTTGATGTAGATGTTGCGGAACCAAATGGGCTGGCCGTGGTCCTGAAGCAGGATGTGGCCGCGGCGCGGAAAGACCTTCATCGGCTTGCGGTACTTGTTCGGCGAGCCGTCTGGGTTCTTGCCGACCTCGGTCCAATCGTCGAGGTCCATGTCGATGATCTTCTCGCCGTTGAAGATCACCTTGATCTTGCTCCCCTTGGCGATGATCGTGTAGCGGTTCCACTGGCCGGGCTTCTTCTGCATGTTCTTGGTCGGGGTGACCAGGTCGTACATGGCGCCACAAACGCTTCTTTGGGAACCCTTGTGGCCCTTGGGGCCGAGGATCTGGACCTCCAACGCGCCGTCCCTGTACCATGTCCGATTCTTCTTGGTCGGCGCCGGCGAGACGCGGATGCCCACGCCGCTGTTGGACGTGGGCCCCACCCTGAACTCCAGATCGAGGATGAAGTCGCCGTACTGGTCGACGGTCCAAATGTCGGCACCTTGACGGGCGAGCACGCCGTTGCGGCCGACGCCCCAACGGGGAAACGTCTTCCAGCCGGCAAGGTCGTTGCCCGTGAGCAGTTTCTTCCACCCCTTGGCGGGATCGATTTTTGGATGACCTTCCTTTTTGGCATCCTTTGCAAGGGCGGTGGAACAAGTGGCCAAACCAATCATGACGGACAGCCAGGCAATTCGTCTCATCGAATCGTCTCCTTGTGTAGGCAGTATGCGGGAAAATCGTGGAAGGGTCAGCCAGGGGCCTTGTGGCGTCCCCGTGGCGCGGGCCGGGCTGGATCAATCCGCCGGCGCGGTTTCAACAGCCAATTATCTGCGACTGCACGCCGCGGTGTCCATCGCCCGAGTCGGAAAAGAGCCCCGCTTTCTACGGCCGGTCGGCGTATTAGCCAGCTGGAGAACGGTGCGACACCCGTCGTGGTGGGGTACCATTCCGGCCTAGGTGAAGCAACGGCACCGGGCGGGTTCTAGAGAGACATTATCGATTATGATGAGTTGGCAAGGCTATCTCGGGGCGATGGCGACGCGGCCGGCGAATCGGCATGCCCCGTTTTCGGGGATTTTGTCTAGCCACCGTTGACACTTGACGAAAAAGGTGTAAAATCAATTGGTTTGGCGTAGGAGCCTGGCTTTAGGTGGGCTCCGCGTCTCCGATCTTTGACAATTTGGTAGTCAACTCAATTTCTGTTTCAGTCGTTGTAAGACTGGAATGTGCAGGCGGCGCTTTCTTTTGACCGAGGAGGCGGCGTCTGAGGACAGACTTTTTTAGACATGTTTGACATACCGCGTCGGCCTCTTTCGGTGAGGGGATCGTTTCAAAGCCGAGGGTCGAAGGCGGTTAAGCAATTTTCTCGAAGGGTTTGATCCTGGCTCAGAATGAACGTTGGCGGCGTGGATTAGGCATGCAA
>CAZWWC010000144.1:0-9916 GCA_964637625.1 uncultured Planctomycetaceae bacterium | reverse complement strand
CTGCCCGAGGGGCTGATGTACACGTCGTACCTGGCCGGGGTCAAGGAGCCGCGTTTTGCGGCCCAGTGGGTTAGCGAGCGGACCGCCGGCTGGATCTGGGACCTGGCGTTGGGTGGTCGGGTGGGCATCGTGCGTTATGGAACGTGCGACCCACTGCATCCCCAGGGCTGGCAAGTCGACATGGAAGGGGCGGCCTTTCCCCGGCTCGATTTCGCCGACGAGATGGGCCTGGTCGCTTGCGACTATCGATTCGGCATTCCGTTGACCCACGCCCAGGGTCCCCACCACTACAAGATCGGCTATTACCACGTCAGTTCCCACCTGGGCGATGAATGGATGATCCGCCATCCGGAGTTCACGCGGATCAACTATGGGCGGGACTGCGTCGTGTTGGGCTACTCCTACTATTGGACGCCCAATCTGCGGCTCTACGCCGAGACGGCCTACGCCTTCGAGCGGGGCGAAAGGGCCGAGCCTTGGGAATTCCAGTTCGGCGTCGACTACAGCCCGGCGTGGCCGACCGGTCTGCGGCCGGTGCCGTTCGTGGCCGTCAATGGTCACCTCCGCGAGGAAGTCGACTTCGGCGGCAACGTGGTCGTCCAAAGCGGCTGGCAATGGCGTGGGCTGTCCGGGCATCTCCTCCGCATGGGCATGCAGTGCTTCGTCGGCATGAGCGACCAGTACGAGTTCTACGACCAGTACGAGAGCAAAGTCGGCCTCGGGCTCTGGTACGACTATTGATCGGTCTGCCCCGGAAGCTGTTGCGCCTTGGGGAGTACTCGACCGGGCACCCGGCGGCCGCAGGCTTCCGCCAGCGGCTATCATCCAGTTGTATCATCCAGTTGACTGTCAGGCACAGCCTGACCTACAGTTATCGTCGACCTTTGCCGCCGCTGGGGACCATCCGAATTCGCATGTCCGGTGCCACGGGCGATCCACTTCCGTCGGAGCGCGTGGTTTCCGACACTCCGATCGCCACGCTCGTGCCGTCAAGCGTATTGCCCGTGCCGCCCGGATAAACGTCGTCGCTGAGCTTGAACACCAACTCGGCCGACTTGCACGAACTGATCGCCGGCACGCTCGTGATGAAGCCGGTTCGGCGGTGGAGATTCGGGTCGTTTTCGGCGCCCTGGAGGTAGTAGTAACCGGCCTCGGGTGGCTCGGGCCGCATGTCCCTGTATCGAACGCCGTCGACGACCAGATAAAAATTCTTGATGTGGTAGCAATCGGCTCCGCCGCAATAGTCGGCCGATACAACGTAGTCGTGCTGCTTGCCGTCGGCCAGAATCTTGCCGCGAACGTCGATTCGTATCGTCTTCCAGGCGGGTCCTTGCTCGCGGTAGGGTCCCATGTTGGCCACGGGCCGCTTGAAGCGGATGTCCTTGAGCTTGTCGTGAATGTTTCCTGACTGGTCGATCTCGAATCGGACGGTTGGATCGCCGTAGTTCAGTACGTCGATCTTCTTGACGATGTGGACGGGAATGGTTGCCTCGCCGAAGAGCGTCGCCAGCTTCAGCCGCCCGAGGTTCACCGAGCCGCTGATCTTGTCGCCGTTGACCAGGTCGAAGGATGCCGACTCGCGATTCTTATGAAGCGCGACGCGTCGTATCTGGTCCAGGGCAAGGTCCATTTTGACGTAGGGCGTCTCGACCATGACGGACTTGACGCTGGGCGAGCCGATCACCCGCGAGCCGTCGACAAGGCCAACGGCCAAGCGAAGTCCGGACTCGGCCCGGTCTTCCGCCGCCCATGCGACGCCCATCGTGCAAGAGACCAGCAGCACGACGGCAAGACTCCCAAGTGCCGGGCTAGCGGCCAGCCAGCCGACCGAGGCGCCCGGGGCGAGGCGGACGTGCCGCCCGGCGGTTCGACATTTCACCGGTTTGTCCATTTGCCTCTCCTTATGATTGCCGGCTCACGAAATACAATGATTCGCTCGCTTATTGACCCCTGCATAGCTAATGGCCGGAGGGCGACCAACGGGAGCCCGATTTTCGGGGCATTTTGCGTTGCCTTACCAGATCATTTGAAATGCAGCCATCAATAGACGCCCATCGGCCGGGTTGAGTTCCCAGGAATTCGCAACTCATGTCGCAGTAATCGGTTAGGCATTATGGGTGTTGAGACTGAGCATTCCGAGCACACCGCCGGCCGCCATGGACGTACCGAGGAACAATACGTTATCCTGTCCCCGGGAGTGCGACGCAATAGAGCCAACCGGTGAAAACCACCCCGATGGAAGACCAACCCGCTATCAAACGGCTCCTCTCGGGCCTCAATCCGCAGCAACAGGCGGCCGTCACCCACGGGCGTGGACCGCTTCTGATCGTTGCCGGGGCGGGCACCGGCAAAACAGCCACGCTGGTCCACCGCGTCGCATGGCTCATCGCCGGGGGCGTCGACCCGGGCCGGATCCTCCTGCTCACCTTTACGCGCCGTGCAGCGGCCGAAATGCTCCGCCGCGCCGACGGTGTCCTGCGACAACTCTCCACCGGCCAGAAGCGATCTCCCTCTTCGCGGGTCTGGGGAGGCACGTTCCACGCCATCGCCACGCGGCTGTTGCGGCGCCACGGCCGAGCGATCGGGCTAGCCGAGGGCTTCTCGATCCACGACCGGGGTGACTCGGAGGACCTGATCAACGTGGTGCGCACCTCGCTCGGGTTGGCCAAGACGGACCGCCGGTTTCCCAAGAAGGGTACCTGCATGGCCATCTACAGCCGGTGCGTGAACAGCCAGACGAAGCTCGGCCCGCTGCTCGAAAAGGCCTTCCCCTGGTGCCACCCATGGGAAAAAGAACTCAAGAGGCTCTTCGACGCCTACGTCGACCGCAAGGAATCGCTCGGCGTGCTCGACTACGACGACCTGCTGCTCTATTGGCACGCGCTGCTGGGTGACAAGGCGGTCGGACCACAGATCGCCGGGCAGTTCGATTGCGTCCTGGTCGACGAGTATCAGGACACGAACAAGCTCCAGGCCGGGATCATCTATCGTCTCTGTCCCGACGGCCAAGGGCTGACCGTCGTGGGCGACGACGCCCAGTCGATCTACTCGTTCCGCGCGGCGACCGTGCGTAACATTCTCGATCTGCCCAAGCGTTATCCGGACACAACCCTGTTGACGCTAGAGCAGAACTACCGCAGTTGCCAACCGATCCTCGAGGCGGCCAACCGGATCATCGGGCAGGCCAAGGAGCGGTTTACCAAGAATCTCTGGTCCGAGCGCCGCGACGGCCCACGGCCCCGGCTGGTCACCTGCGAGGACGAAGACGATCAGAGCGAGTATCTGATTGAGCAAATCCTCGAGCATCGCGAGGAGGGCATCGACCTGCGGCGCCAGGCTGTTCTTTTCCGCGCCTCGCACCACAGCATTGCGCTCGAAGCCGAGTTGGCGCGTCGCGAGATCCCGTTTCACAAGTACGGCGGGCTGAAGTTCATCGAGACGGCCCACATCAAGGATCTGCTGGCCTTCCTACGCCTGGCCGAGAACCCGCGGGACGTCGTGGCCGGCCTGCGCGTCTTGCCGCTGCTGCCCGGTATTGGTCCTGCCCGGGCCCGACAGCTTATGGAAACGGTCGACCGCTCGGGCGATCCTTTCGCGTCCTGGAAGGCCTGGAAGCCGCCCGAGGCTGCCCGCGCCACCTGGCCGGCCCTGGTCGACTTGATGGCGATGCTCTGCGGGCCGAAACGAGGCCTGCCGGACCAGGTCCACCAGGTCCGCGTCTTCTACACGCCACTGTTGGAACAGGTCTACGACCACCCCATCCCGCGCGGCCGCGATCTGGAACAACTCGAACAGCTTGCCTCGCGCTACCGCAGCCGCCGGGCGATGCTCACCGAATTGACGCTTGACCCGCCCAGCTCGACACAAGACCTAGCCGGACCGCCGTTGCTGGACGACGATTACCTGGTGTTGAGCACAATCCATTCGGCCAAGGGTCTCGAATGGGACTGTGTCTACGTGATCCACGCCGCCGACGGAAACATCCCCTCGGACATGGCCACCGGCTCGCCGGAGGAAATCGAAGAGGAGTTGCGGCTTTTCTACGTCGCGTTGACCCGGGCGAAGAACTGGCTCTATGTCTGCTGCCCGTTGCGCTACTACTATTATCAACGCGGCACAAGCGATGCGCACGGCTACGCGCTGCGGACGCGGTTTCTGCCTGAAGAGATCACCAAGCACTTCGACTGCATCACGACCGAGTCGGCGGCCGAGGACGAGGCGGACGAATACGCGGGCCCGGCCGGTGGGCTGACCAGTGAATCGATCCGCCGCCGTACGAAGAGATTGTGGTAAGGAATAGCATCTGATGGCCACGCGAGGATAGGCAGGTAGGGTGAGCGCCTCGCAGCCTGACTCTATTGCTCGTCGTTTTCTCGAAGACCGACCATCTCCAGCAGCTTCAGGGCATTCGTCGTGGTCGCCACACCGGGCCGCAACCGGTAATCGAACGTCATCGGCCGCTGGGCGTTCCGGCCGTGCAGAGTCTCCCGAAAATGGACACACCGGCACACGGCGGCCAGCGGCTGGCTAGTTGCCAGCTCCACGTCGTGCGTCGAAATCGCGCCGATGGTCTCGCGCCCGATCAAGTAGTGGAGCACGCGCACCACAGCAAGATGCCGTTCCTTCGAATTCGTGCCGAGCAGAATTTCGTCCAGGAGGTAGAGAAGCAAACGGTTGTTTCGCGACCCGGCGTTGCCCGCGAGATCCACAATCTCCTTCAGTCGCATCAACTCGGCCATGTAGAACGACACGCCGTCGGAGAGGGAATCGCGAACCCGCATGCTGGTGGCCAACGCCACCGGCGGCATCACGAGTTGCTCGGCACAGACCACCGCGCCGGCCTGTGCAAGGACCACGTTCACGCCGACCGCGCGCAGTAGCGTGCTCTTGCCCGACATGTTCGAGCCGGTCACCAGGAGGAACGAGCCGGGCGGCCCGATCTCGACGTCGTTGTCTACCCGGCTCTGGCATGGCAAGAGCGGATGCCCCAGCTTCTGAGCCCGCAACTGCTCCGCTCCTTCATCGAGCGCGGGCGTTGCCCATTGGGGATGGTCGTAAACGAGGGTGGCCAGCGAGGCCAGGGCCTCGAATTCTGCCAACGCGGCGAACCAGTCTCGCACGTACCGCCCATACCTCGATTGCCATGCCTCCAACAGGCTCAAGACGTGGAGATCATAGAGAAACGTGACCTGCAGCGGCAGATAGACGAAGATGACCAGCGCCGCCGAGCGATGGATCATCGCCAGCAGCGCAATGCGGTTCAACTGGCGCATGCGACGCAGCACGCCTCCGCCGAGGTTTGTCACCTCGCCCTTCAGACCGCTGAGTTCGGCGCTTCTGTTCGGCATCGAGTCCATGAGCCCAAACATGCGCAGAAACCGTGCTCCTTCGCCGTAGCGCAAGCCGAGGCGAGCGAAGATGTCGTAGATTCTTCCCCCAAAAAGTGCTATGGTGACACAGTTCAAGCATAACACCGCGAGAAAAGCCAGGACGCCGACGTTGGCCGAAACAGCGCCACATGCCACTAGAACGGGAATCATCGCCGCAGTGGCGGAGAGAATCCGAACCAGCCACAACAGCGCCGGCCGCGCCGCAAGCCAAGGATCGCCCTGGGCCCACTCGACAAACCGCTCCGTGGTCCGTCCTCCATCGGCCAGCAGACGCCCTTCGAGGATTAGGACGTGACGCAGATCGAGCCACGGCGCGAGTTCCGCCGCGGCCTCCTGCCTCCGCCTGACCTCCTCCGCACGCGCGGGCTCGAGGAGCCAATCACGCAGACATCGGATTCCCATCGGCGTATGGGCCGAGCACAGCAGGTGAAACAGCGAGGCATGACCAAACAGGTCAAGATCACCAGCCGTGGCACGGTGTTCCGGCCGAACGGCGACGCGCGTCTCGCGTAGGGCCTTCCAGTCACGATGCAATCGGGCGATCGCCTGTTCATTGATCTGGCGCAACAGGCCACTGCGCCGCATCGCGCGCAGGACGTGTTCGTGGTATACGACCAACGCGAAGAAGCCGACAACCGCAATTCCTCCCGGCAAATATGAAACCATCCCGTGTCCCATCTTCCCGCCAAGGACAAACAAGGCGACGGCAACAAGAAAGGTGGCGACACGCAGATTCATTACCATCCGGTCTCGACGAGCGTACCGCTTCTCGGCGGCGAAGAATTCGTCCGCGCGTCGTCGATAGGTCGCCTCAATCGTGCTCAGGTTCCAATCCATCAAATCGACTGTTTCCTGAAACGCTTCAATACCCGTCCGGGTGCGTCTTGAACCAATTCCATGCGGTCTCGACAATCGATTCGATATCGAGGTAAGTCGGTCTCCAGCCCAACTCGCGCTGGATCTTCTGCGAATCGGCGAACAGTACCGCCGGGTCCCCGGGCCGCCGTGGGCCGATCTCGAAGGGGATATCCCGCCCGGTGACTCGTCGGGCCGCGTCGAACACCTCGCGGACCGAATACCCCCGGCCGATGCCCAAGTTGTAGGCTTGCAGCCGGCCTGGCTCCAGCGCCTCCATGGCCACAAGGTGCGCGGCGCAGAGATCGTCGACGTGGATGTAGTCGCGGATGCACGTGCCGTCGGGCGTGGGATAGTCGTCGCCGAAAATGGTGAGCTTCTCGCGACGTCCCAAAGCGGCCTGCAGGATGGCCGGGATCAAGTGCGTCTCGGGCTCGTGGTCCTCGCCCAGCGAACCGTCGGCCGCGCAACCGGCCACGTTGAAATAGCGAAGTGCCACCGCGGCAAACTGGGCGTCGGCAGCCGCCGTGTCGCGAAGGATCTGCTCGATCATCCATTTCGAGTGGCCGTAAGGATTGATCGGCCGCTGGGGACACGTTTCGGTGATTGGCGTTTCGTCCGGCTCGCCGTAGGTGGCCGCCGTGGAGCTGAAAACGAACCGCCTCACGCCCGTCTCTTGCATCGCGCGGAGCATGCTGATCGAGCCGGCCGTGTTGTTGGCATAGTATCGCAGCGGCTCGCCGACCGACTCGCCCACGTAGGCCAACGCCGCGAAGTGCATGACGCAGTCAATCTTCTGCTCGCGCAGGACGTCAGCCAGCGCGGCCGTCTCGTTCAGATCGAGCTTGAGGAAGGGCGTTCCCTGGGGCACGGCCTCGCGATGTCCGCGAAACAGGTTGTCGACGACCACGGCCCGATGACCGGCCGCCAGCAGCAGCTTCACCGCGTGCGAACCGATATAGCCGGCCCCGCCGGCGACCAGTACGTTCATGTCGATTTCCCTTATTCGCGTGAAGCACGGCCGACACGCTGTAAGCGTGGTTCTAACGCGCCGCCGTGCTAGATGTCAACCGGAGCGCTGGCCGTCGAGGTGTGCTCGGTGCTTCACGGCCGCTGTTGCTTTGTCCGCCATGCAGCGGCAGCGGCTAATCCCGACAATCGGCCTTTTCCGCGAGATCCGTCCAAGTCGTTTGAGCTTCTTCCGACCCATTGGCCCTCAGAAATGCCATACTACAGGAGATAAGGGACCTTGCATGTTCTATTTAGCCTTGCATAGCCAATGAACGGCGGGCGACCAACGGAAGCCCGGTTTCAAGGCATTTGGCCATGAACAGCCGTCCAATGAAAATGCAAACATCAATAAAGGAGATCTATCCTTGCACGATATGCTCACACTTCCGGAGGGCGCCGACAGCGCGGCTTTCGCGCCGGCTCCCGACTTTGTACCGCCGCCGACCGTTCAGGTCTGGGGGCTTTCCCTGGCCCGAATCACCTCAAGCCAGTTGATCGACCTGGTCGAGCGGCTCATCGAGCGGGGCAAGCCCAGCTACTTCATCACGGCTAACCTGCACTACGCCATGCTCTCGGCCCGCGACGGGCGTCTGGCGGCCGTAAACCGTCGTGCCGCGATGCTGGTGGCCGACGGGATGCCGCTGGTCTGGTATTCCCGCCTGCTCGGGCGCGGCTTGCCCGAAAGGGTGACCGGTGCGGACAACGTCTATCGTCTTTGCGAGTATGCCGCCCGGCGCGGCCGGCGCGTGTTCCTGCTCGGTGGCCAACCGGAGGTTGCCTGGGCAGCCGCCCGGTGCCTGATGGAACTCTATCCCGACCTCCCCATCGTCGGCGTGGAAAGCCCGATGCTCGACGATCTGTCGGCCCAGCAGCACGCTGCCTTGATCGACCGCATCCGCAGCGCTGAGCCCGACTTGCTCTTGGTGGCGTTTGGGCAGCCCAAGGGCGAATTGTGGCTGGCCGAGAACATCGACGCGCTGGGCGCCGCGGTGTGCGTTCAAATCGGCGCGGCGTTGGATTTCGTGGCCGGCCGCGTCCGCCGGGCGCCGCGATGGTTGCGGCGCCTCGGGGGCGAGTGGCTCTACCGGATCACGCGCGAGCCGCGCCGCATGATCCCTCGCTATTGGGCCAACGCGAAATTCATGATCAGGGCCATTCTCCGCGACGCATTCCACCCGGCGCGTTGAATTGGGTCGCGGCGCCGGGTGCCATGCTCACGTCCCGGCGCGCCGGGACGTGGCCATGGCACCGAGCAGAACACCCTGCCAAAATGGCACGTCCAAAAAGGGCTGATGCTCCGCCCAAAGTGTCCGACTGCCACCTCGACAACGCAAGGTGCCTTCCGGAAAAGACTTGTGGTCCACCTCGCCGTCTTGGCACGCCGCTTGCAACATAAGGGCACTCATTCGTATGCGGCTGCCAAAAACAGGACGCCGCCGCCAAGCGCAGAGTTATCCCGCCCCGAGGGTTAAGGCGATGGGCTCGATGGGGTGGATTCGCATTTCCGCCAGCAACAGGAGGAATCCGCTGTGGCAAAACAGATGGTCTTTGAAGACGAAGCACGGCAGTCGTTGGCCGAGGGAGTGGCCAAGCTGGCCCAGGCCGTCCAGAGCACCTTGGGCCCGCGGGGCCGTAACGCCGTGCTGGACAAAGGTTGGGGACCGCCGAAGGTGACCAAGGACGGGGTGACCGTGGCCGAGGACATCGATCTGGACGATCCCTACGAGAACCTCGGCTCGCAGTTGGTCAAGGAAGCCGCCAGCAAAACGAACGAGGTAGCCGGCGATGGAACCACCACCGCGACCGTCTTGGCCGAGGCGATGTATCTCGAAGGTCTGCGGATGATCGCCGCGGGAGCCGACCCCATGTCGCTTTCCCGAGGCATCAAGAAAGCCGCCGGCGTGGTTGTCGAGGCCGTCGCGAAGGCGGCCACCCCGGTCGACGCCAAGAGCAAGAAGGAAATCCAGCAGATTGCCACGATCGCCGGCAACAACGATCCGGCGGTGGGCAACGTGCTGGCCGACGCATTTGTCAAGGTCGGCAAGGACGGTGTGATCACCGTCGAAGAAGGTCGCCAGAACGAGACGTACGTCGAAGTGGTCGAGGGGATGCAATTCGACCGCGGCTATCTTTCACCCCATTTCGTCACCCACGAAGAGCACCAGGTTTGCGAGCTCGAGGACTGTCTGGTTCTCATTCACGAGGAGAAGATCTCCAACGCCAAGACGCTCGTGCCGCTTCTGGAGAGTGTCAGCAAGGCCGGTAAGCCCCTGTTGATCATTGCCGAGGACCTCGAAGGTGAAGCGCTGGCCACGTTGGTGGTCAACAAGATGCGCGGCATTCTCAACGTTTGCGCGGTCAAAGCGCCGGGCTATGGTGACCGTCGCAAAGCCATGTTGGGTGACATTGCCGCAGTGACCGGCGGTGAGGCCATCTTCAAGGATCTGGGCATCTCGATCGATTCGGTAAAGCTATCCGACTTGGGCAAGGCCAAGAAAGTGTATGTCACTTCGGACGACACGACGATCGTCAAGGGTGGTGGCTCGAAGAACGCGATCGAAGGACGCGCGGCCCAAATCCGCCAGGAAATCGAAACGACCGACAGCGACTACGACCGCGAGAAGCTGCAGGAGCGGCTGGCCAAGCTCGCCGGCGGCGTC
>CAZWWC010000143.1:1359-9981 GCA_964637625.1 uncultured Planctomycetaceae bacterium | reverse complement strand
ACGGCGCAGGCAATGTCTCGGGGCGGAAAATCATCGGTGCCACCCAGCGGCACGTCATCTCGTTCCGGCTCTCGGAATCAACTCGTGCCCGAGGCTTGACTTCCTTCGCGGCAGACTCTATAAACCCGGTATCGCTTTTCCGGGTTCCAGGTCTCAAAAAGGGGAGATTGAGGTATGTTCCTAGCTCACAGAGCGGCAATCTGTTGGACACTGGTTGTGGTGATGGCCCTTGCGCCGTCGATCGTCTACGCCCAGCCGCCGGTGGCTACTGCCACGGCGAGCCCGACGGCGGGCAAAAAACTGGATGTCTCCTACGTCGTGCCCGAGGCGGCTTTCGGCGCGGTGGCGTTTCCTCGCCGCGTGTTGACCGCGCCGGAGATGTGGGTGATGCCGACCGAAGTCTTGTCGGCGTTGGGAAAGAAGGAGTTGGGGATCGATCCGCTGGATGTCGAACAGATTCTCGTGTTCGCCGACGCACCGCAGCGGGACGGGCCACCCGCGGCCGGAGCCGTCATTCGTTTCGCGCGGCCCTACCAAATCGAAACCATCTTGCCGAAACTCCAGCCCATGACCGAAGAGGCCAAAATCGAAGGCAAACCTTATCGTCGCGGAGTCAATCCGATGGTGCCGAGCATCTACATGCCCGACGATCGCACGTTGCTGGTGGCCACCGGCGGGATGCTCCAGAAGATGGTCGCCAACCGCGGCAAGCCGGCGAAGGGTCGGATCAGCTCTCTGTTGGGTCGGCTGGGCCCGTCGAACGACTTCGTGGCCATCCTCCTGATGGAGCCGATTCGCCCGTTGCTCAATGAACAGCTTGCCCAGGCCCCGGTGCCGCCACCGTTTGCGGACGTGAAGAAGGTACCCGATCTGGTGGATCTCGTTGGAGTGAAGGCCAACCTGACGGGCCGGACGAGTGCCATGTTGAGCGTCACCGCCCGCGATGAAACGGCGGCCATCGAACTGGAAAAAATGATCGACCAGTGGTTCAAGCTTGCCGGGCAGATGATGGAAGCCAAAATGGCCCAGGACATGGCCAAGCGACCCGGAAGCGACGATCCGGTCCAGCAAGCGGGTATGCAATACATGAAGCGGGTCAGTCGGAGGATGCTCGAGATGCTCCGGCCGGTCCGCAAGGGCAACCGGCTGGTTCTGGCCAGTGACGCCCAGGGCTCGCAGACACAGGTCGCGACGGTCGGCATTCTGATCGCCCTCTTGCTTCCGGCGGTTCAGGCCGCCCGCGAGGCCGCCCGGCGGGCCCAGTCGGCCAATAACATGAAACAACTCGCCATCTCCCTTTTCAACTATGAGAGTGCTCACGGCAAATTCCCCGCTCGGGCCGTTTTCGATGCCAAGGGCAAGCCGCTGCTGAGTTGGCGGGTCCAGATGCTCCCCTATCTGGAGCAGAGCGACCTTTATGAGCAGTTCCGTCTCGACGAGCCCTGGGACAGCCCGCATAACAAGAAGCTCATTGCCCGGATGCCCAGTGTCTTTCGCAATCCCAGCAGCAAGACCCCGCCGAATACGACCACGTATTTGGTGCCCGTCGGCCCGGGTACGCTATTCGAAGGAAAGAAGGGACGAACGCACCGCGCGATCCGCGACGGCACTGCACATACGATCATGCTGGTCGAAGCGAATGACGACCAGGCGGTCGTCTGGACCAAGCCGGACGATTGGCAGTACAACCCCGAGAAACCGCTGGTCGGGCTGGGCAGCGCGCACCCACGTTTGTTCAACGCCCTGTTCTGCGACGGCAGTGTTCATGGGATTGCCGCGGACATCGACGCGCAGATCTGGAAGGCGTTGCTGACGATTTCCGGCGGCGAGATTGCGCGTTAGGACTTCTGAGAAGCAGGTCAGGCTGTCACACCTTTTGTGCCGGGTTGACCGTTTAGCGGGGCCGCTTGCGGCCCGTTGCCACGACGGTGTTTTCGCGCAGAATCAACGGTGGGCAAGCCCGCCCGCTAAACGGTCGGCTCCACCATTTAAGAAACGTAGAGTGGGGCGGGAACCGCCCCACCGAGATCGACCTATGACCGACGAGCATCCTTCCATCCAAGCCTTGCGTGCGGCCGTGGCCGTCTCGCCGGAGAACGTGCCGTTGCGCGAGCACCTGGCCGAAACGCTGCTGCAGCACGGCCGGGCGGAAGAGGCCGAGAAGGAGTACCGCGAGGCGTTGGCCCGGGCTCCGCGCAATGCGAGCCTGAAGGTGGGCCTCGCCCGGGCGTTCGCCCAGCAGGGCAAGGACTCGCACGCGATGGTCATTCTCGAGGAGCTGGTCAAGTCGCCCGACACGCCGCCGCCGGCCTTCCTGTTGCATGCAAGACTGTTGTTCCGAGGCGGCGACGTGGGCTTCGCGGTGACCGAGTACAAGGCCGCGGTCGAAGCCGACACCTCGCTGCGGGACCGCGATTTCGAAGAGACGCTGGGCATCGGCGCCGACGAGCTGGAATCGGAAATCGTCGACGGCCGGATTCGGGCCGGCTGGCAGGGTGACGCGCCCGCCGGCCCGGACGTCACCATCGAACGCCCCACGCTCTCGTTCAAAGACGTCGGCGGCATGGAAGAACTCAAGGAAGAGATCCGCATGAAGATCATCTACCCGTTGGAACACGCGGAGATGTTCAAGGCCTACGGCAAGCCCATCGGCGGCGGCGTGCTGATGTACGGGCCGCCGGGCTGCGGCAAGACCCATCTCGCCCGGGCCACCGCCGGAGAGATCCGCGCCGGTTTCATGATCATCGGAATCAACGACGTCCTGGAGATGTGGATCGGCAGCAGTGAGCGGAATCTGCACGAGCTGTTCGAGACCGCGAGGCGAAGCCGGCCGTGCGTGCTCTTCTTCGACGAGGTCGACGCCCTGGGCGCCAGCCGGAGCGACATGCGGGCCAGCGCGGGCCGGCACCTGATCAACCAGTTTCTCGCCGAGCTCGACGGCGTCAAGAGCAGCAACGAAGGCGTGCTGATCCTGGCGGCGACCAACGCGCCCTGGCACATGGACTCGGCCTTTCGACGGCCCGGCCGGTTCGACCGCATCCTGTTTGTGCCTCCACCCGACGAGGTGGCCCGGGCCGAAATCCTGCGGATCCTCTGCCGCGGAAAACCATCCGTCGACGTGGACCACGTCCAGGTAGCGAAGAAAGCTCGCGACTTTTCCGGGGCCGATCTGAAGGCGGTGGTCGATCTGGCCGTCGAGGCCAAACTGGCCGAGGCGATGAAGAAAGGTGTTCCCGAGCCGCTCCGCACCCGCGATCTGATCGCCGCGGTGAAGAAGGTCCGGCCCAGCACGAAGGACTGGTTCGCCACGGCTCGCAACTACGCGCTGTATTCCAACCAGGGCGGGACCTACGACGACATTGTCCGATATCTGAAGCTGCAATGACCGATCGACTCCAGCGTGCCTCCCTGTTAATGAACCAGTCGAGGTGGGATCTGGCCGAGACGGAACTCCGCCGGACGCTCACTCAGGACCCGAACCTGGCCGCGGCACACTCGCTGCTGGCTTTGTGCCTGTCGCGACGGGAGGAGTACCAAGAGGCAACTCGCGAGGCCGAAGCGGCCATTGGCCTGGCGCCCGACGATTGGTTCGCGCACTACGCCATGGCGCAGGTGTTCTGCGACCGGAAACGCCAGAAGGAAGCGAGCCGGGCCGTCCGGGAAGCCGTCCGATTGAATCCGCACGACCCCGCGCCATGGGGCCTGTTGGCGCTAGTCGAGTACGGCATGCACCGGTGGTCGCAGTCGCTGGCCGCGGCCGAGCAAGGTCTGGCCGTCGATCCGGAGGACTCGCGGTGCGCCAATGCGCGGTCGATGGCCCTGGTCAAGCTCGGACGCAGCAAGGAGGCCACCGCCGGCCTCGAAGATACCCTGTCGCGCGATCCGGAAGACGCACTGAGCCAAGCCAACAAGGGCTGGACGCTCTTGGAGCAGGGAGACTATCGCGGTGCGCAGGTCTGTTTTCGCGAGGCGCTGCGGCTGCGGCCCGGGCTGGACTGGGCCCGCTCGGGCATGGTGACCGCCCTGAAAGCCCGAAACCCGATCTACCGGCTGCTGCTGAACTACTTTCTGTGGATGAGCCGGTTCAGCCCGCGAGTCCAATGGGTCCTGATCATCGGTTTGTTCATCGGCTATCGCGTTCTCTGCTCGATGGCCGAGCAGATTCCCGCGCTAGCGCCTCTGGTCTGGCCTATCGTCATCCTTTACCTGGCCTTCGTGCTCCTGTCCTGGCTGGCCGATCCTCTGTTCAATTTGCTGCTGAGGCTGGACCGTTTTGGCAAGTACGTCCTGTCGCGCGATCAGACGATGGGTGCGAACCTGGTCGGCGCGTGCGCGCTGGGCGTAATCCTGGGCATCGTCGTTGGGCTGGCCATCGGAAGCTCGGCCGCGCTGCTGGTCGCCTTGGGATGTGCCCTGTTGACCATTCCCTGCTCGGCCATCTTTCGTTGCGACCGCGGTTGGCCCCGACAGGCCATGGGGCTCTACACGGGCGGTTTGGTCCTCTTGGGCGTCCTCGGGCTGGTGGGCACGATGCTGGAGGTCGACCACCTCAACATATTCGGGGGACTGTTTTTCCTTGGCGTGCTCCTGTCCAGTTGGGTCGCCAACGCCTTCATGTCGGCGACTGTGCGATCGTAGAACCAGCCCCGACGCGGCTGCTAAAGCGTGTTGCAGATAATCATAGCGGGTGCCACGGGCATCTTGCCCGTGCGGCACTGGCGAGACGCCAGTGGCATTCTTGAGAAACCGCTATGTTTGAGTGAAATGCGATCTGGCCATCCACGCATCAGAAGAGGCTTCTCTGCGCCTCCGCGCCTCTGCGCGATTGTCACTCAATACATCACGCAGAGTCGCGGAGACGCAGAGAGAGAAGGGAGAAGTCGGTGCATCAGCCGAGGGAACCCGCAGGCCGTCGTGCGAAGACGCACGCGCACGGTGAAACACTATGGTTTCGGGTCGAAGTCCTTCCGGGTGGCCAGCCGGGCTTTGACGACAATCTCCTTGCGATCGCGGAAGACGATCATCGAAACCTCCGCTCCCACCTTGCTGAAGCTGATCAGGTTGACCAGGTGGTTGTCGTCCATGACCGGCGCGCCTTCGAGCGTGAGAATCACGTCATTCGGGCGCAGCTTGGCCTTGGCGGCGGGCGAGCCGGGCGTGACGTCTTTGACCAGCGCGCCGATGGGTCGGCGCAATCCCTTCTCGGCCGCCATGGCCGAGTTAAAGCCCCGCTCGAGGGTCACGCCGAGAAACGCCCGGCTGACCTGGCCCTGGTCGATGAGCTGATCGGCCACGTTCATGAACATCTTGATGGGAATGGCGAAGCCGATGCCCTCACTCCCGCCGGAATTACTGGCAATGCACGTGTTGATGCCGACCACCTCGCCGCGGAGATTGATCAACGGCCCGCCGCTGTTGCCCGGATTGATGGCCGCATCCGTCTGAATGAAATCCTGGAGCTTCACCTCGGCGCCACCCAACTCCAACGCGCGCCGGTTCTTGGCGCTGACGATGCCGAAGGTGACCGAATGGCTCAGGCCGAACGGGCTGCCCACGGCCAGAACGAAGTCGCCGATTTCCACGGCGTCGCTTTTGCCCACTCGGGCATGGACCAGATGGGGTGCTTTGATTTCCATCACGGCCACGTCTGTTCTAGGATCTTCCCAGACGCGCAGGGGAACCGGGTGGATCATGCGACGGTCGACCAACGTGATTCGAATTCCCTCGGGCGAGGCGCCGCGGATGACGTGGCGATTGGTCAAGACGTACGATTTGCCCTTGCGCTTGATGATCACGCCCGAACCGGCTTCCTCGACCTGCCCGTTCTGGCCATGTTGGAGGCTGCGTGGGTTGGAGACGTCGGCCTCGATGTGGACGACCGTCGGCCCGATCAGCTTGGCCACCGTCTTGATGACCTCCGACTGTTTCCGGAGAAACTCGGTTTGGCTTTCGAGCTTTTTGTAGAGCTTGGCCTGGGCTTCCTCGGACAGCATGCCCTGGCTTTCGGAGACGGCCGTCGCCGCGGTTTGAGCCGAGGCGAAGCCGGTCGACAGCAGCACGAGACAGAGAAACAAACCGGTGGATCGGTTCCGACGAACCCAGGTGCCAAGCAATGCATGCATCGTTACGCAATCTCCAGGCGTTGATCCGCAGAGTAAGGTGTCAGGAACCCTTGGTATGCGGCATTTCTCGGCTTGTTGCCGACAGCAGACCCCTGCTACCTTTCGGCTCTTGCTTGCCGAAGAGGCTCCCAGAAAGAGTTTAACGCATGGATTGCCTGAAATCAACTGTGTCAGGAGACATCGAGTTCCATGTCGTTAATCGAGACGTCTCGCTCTTGAGAAGGGGTGTCGAGCACGCGACTCCAGTCGGCGTCCACCCGCCCCCCCGCGCCTTCCCGTTCGGCCTCTCGCTGGCACTTGATGCAGTAGGTGGCGTAGGGCAGGGCTTGGAGCCGCGCCATGGGGATGTTGTTCCCACACATCTCGCAAACGCCGTAGCGACCTTCTCGCATATGCTCCAGGGCGTTTTCGGTTCGGGCGAGTTCTTGGCTTTCGACTTCCGCCAACTGGGAGCTGATTTCGTCGTGGACCGAATCGAGTGCCGCATCGACGACGTCGCCGGAGGCTTGAGCCTTCAGTTCCTTCAACGAACCGAGGTCACCGGCCAGAACGCGACGCAGCGCATCGCGTCGCTTGATCAAGACTTCGCGGAGATTCAGGATCGCTTCTTTGCGGGACATCACATTCACCTTGCTGTCCGACCCTGGCTGCGCTGAAGGAAGGCCCCCCTTCAGATAAGCCTATGGCGAACTCCCTCTTCTTCAGACTCTGTTCACGATTTCCAAGCGCTCCCGGCGGCGGACAAGATGAGACGCCGTCCAGTGGAGTCGCTCACATCACCAACCAAACTATAGTGCGCGCCGCGGGACTGTGTGGAAAAAAACCGCCGCGCGACGGATTTCATCCGCCAAAGTGTCCTGCCAGACCGCAATTCTTGGCTTGCCAAAGACTTGCGGTGAGGTCTCGGTCTTTCCCCATTTTGCACTTCCCGGCGCGCCAATCTCCTGGTCGGCGGACACTTACGCCCCGAGCGAATCTTCAAAAAGTCGGCCGGCACCCCGGCCGTACGACCCGTCCCGATTCCGCTATCCGATAATCGTCAAAACCGGCAAGGATATACAGCCGTTTTTGAGGATCTGCTGGGGAATCGGTCCGGGTAGGGGGCCTCTGTTTTGACTTGCTGTAGCTCGTAAGCTAAATGGGTCAGAGGACTTACTGACAATGCCCATGGCGATCTTCTCTCCCAACGTCCTTCAGCGAATAGGTGGACCACCATGATTCAAGTCGGCGACAACACCCGTTCAGGCTCCCGTGCCGGCCTGGACCGCGACACCCAACCCAGGCAACTCGTGCTCCGCGTTTGCGGGACAAGTCGCCACGGGGAGATCGTCCGTCTGCAGTCTCCCAAGTGCACCATCGGTTCCGACCGCCGATGCACCCTCCGACTCGACATTCCCGGAGTCCATCCTGTCCACTGCCTCATTGTCCAAGGCCGTCGGCGGGCGGTCGTTCGACGCTGGGGGCCCGATACCTGTCTGAACGGCTCGACTTTCTCCGACGCCGAGTTGACGCCCGGTGATCGGCTGGGCATTGGACCTGTCGAAATGGAAGTCCTAGACACTAATGTATTGCCCTCTCCGCCGCAATCCCCCGAATCGCGGGCAATCCAAGATTCTCCCACATCCGTTAATATCAGCCGGCGCCTCAACTTGGCCAATCACCAAGGGCGCCGCCGGGCGAGGCAATTGATCCAGCAGCTTCGCCAGGCCCGAGATGAACTCGCGCGGCTGCGCGAGCGGTCCTCGGAGGAAGCCGAGCATGGCCAGAGTGCGCTCGCCGCCGAGCGGGAGCGGCTCCGGCATGAAGCCGAGCGGATCGAAGTCCAGGAAGCGACCCTCCGGGAAGAACGCCTTCAGGGGACCCGGCAACAGACCGAACGGGAGAAGACGATCGAGACGCGATTGGCCGAGGTCGCGTCACGCGAAGCAGAGCTGGCTGCCCGAGCGGACGACCTGAATCAGCAACATCGCCAGCTCGAAGCCCAACGTGAGGTCCTGGGCGAGAGCCAGCAGCATTGGGAAACACGCGAGGCGGAATTGGACGAAGACCGGCGCCAGATCGATGCTTGCCGGGCCGAACTCGAAGTCCATCAAGCCGAGTTCCAGCAGAAACAACAACAGTGGGAGGGGGAGTGCCGTGCCCGCGAGGTAAAGTGGCAGTCGCAACAGTCGACCCTAGACGAGCGGGAAACCGTAAAGCAAGAGGAGTTGGTTCGAGGCTGGGAGCAGGTCGAATCCCGCAAGAGAGAGCTCGATGCCCGGCAAACCGAGTTGGAGGAGCATCGCCGAGGTCTCGAATCGCAACAAACCGAGCTGGCCCAGATGCGCGAGCAATTGGAGGCGCAGAAGACTGAGTTCGAACAGGACCGACGCCAATCGGACACTCGGCAGGCCGAGCTGGAAGAAATTGCAGAGCGGCTGGAGACACAACATTCCGAATTCGAGGAATCGCAGCAGCAGCTCGAAACCCAGCAGGCCGAACTGGAGAAGGCACGCCACG
The DNA here is from genome assembly GCA_964637625.1 of uncultured Planctomycetaceae bacterium. Classification (GTDB taxonomy): domain Bacteria; phylum Planctomycetota; class Planctomycetia; order Pirellulales; family Thermoguttaceae; genus UBA11386. Next base: position 1,360 of record CAZWWC010000143.1, on the reverse strand, counting down.
A
>CAZWWC010000143.1:0-1259 GCA_964637625.1 uncultured Planctomycetaceae bacterium | reverse complement strand
AGGCACGCCACGAGTTGGAGACCCAGCGAGGGGAGTTGGAGCGGACCGCTCGTCAAGTGGAAGCGCAGCGCGCCGAGTTGGCGTCCCAGCGCGACGCGTTGCGGCGCCAGCGTGCCAAAGCGGAAGCTCAGTCTCGCGACCAGCAGGCGCCGGCCACCGAAGTAACCGACGAACTTGCGGCTCAGAAGGGCGAATTGCAGGCCGAGCGAGCGGTCTTCGAGCTCGAGAAGCGCCAATGGCAGACCGAAGTCCAAGCGCAGCGGGAGCAATGGGAACAGCAGCAACGAGAACTCGAACAACGAAAGGAGCGATGGGCTGCCAAGCACCAAGAGATTGAAGTCCGGCTGACCGACTGGCAACACGCACTCGACGTTAGAGAAGCCCAACTGGAAGAACAGCGCCAGGCGTTGGACTCCCAGCAGCCAACCTGGCAGACCAAGCCGTCCAAGACCGCGACCTCCGGCCAGACGCAAACCCATCAAGAGGACGCGGTGGCCGACCAGAGCGCCCCGGTCGATCTCGCCGCGGTTCTTGCCAAGGTCGATTCGCCGTCATTGTTGCCTGAAGAGGAGACATTGTCCGAAGAGCCCTCGCAGCCAAGCACAACCGCGGCTACGCCATCCGACGTCCAGGCGACAACAAGCGAGCAGGATCAGACGGAGATGGCCAAAGGGGACGAGGACGAATCGATCGACGAGTATATGGCCCGACTGATGCAACGATTGAACATAATCACGGAGACCGAAGTCAAAGACGACCGAGTGGTGAGAGCGTCGGAACCGACCGCCATGGGCCGACAGGCATACCTCGGAGCCGACCATCCCTTCCGGCGGCATGCCGAGGACGGGGATGCGCCGAGCGATGAGGCGTCGGAGACGTCGGACTTGCCCAAGAAGGTTGTCAAACGTCGTCGGACGGCGCTGGAAAGCATAAGCAGTCTGGCCGCCATGCGCGAGCTGGCCACCGCTTCGGCAAGCTCGGCGATTTTCACCCATGCGCGAAACCAGTTGCGAAAGACGATCCGCGGCAAGTTGCTTCTGGCGGTGGCCTCTTTGGCGCTGGGGGTGAGCGTCATCGTCGCCTCTCTCATTTGGCACTTTCGCAGTCGGAGTTTCTACATCGGCGCCGCCGGCCTTTTCTTGGCGTTGCTCTGGGGTATCCAATACGCCCTACTCAGCGGCCGGTTGATTCGCGACAAGAAGGGACGGCTCACCCTAGGCACCCTTGCGGCAAAGGAGAAGTCGGAAGACAAGCCTTCC
>CAZWWC010000142.1:0-10017 GCA_964637625.1 uncultured Planctomycetaceae bacterium | reverse complement strand
TTCGGCTCCTTGAGCGCCTCGACCGTGCGAGCCTTCCAGATGACCGGCTACCGGCGATACGGATACTAGGCTGGAGTGAAGTTTGGTGGGCAATGTCCGCGCCTGCGACGTTTGCAAAGCAAAACAACATCGTTCAAATCCACGAAGTATCTGACCATGGGGGGAATCAGTCCATGTTGAATCCCAGACACGTTGGATCGTTGCCGGCGGCACTGTTGGCCGTCTTGACGATACTCTCGGCAGTTCCCGCAGCCGCGCCGGGTGTTTGTACACAGGTAGCATGTCCTGCGCAGCCATGTCCGGCGTACATGCCCTACCCCGGCGAAATAGCCGCCTGGGGCCGCTGCTGTTGTCCGGCCCCGTGCATGTGCATACCGAACGTGCGTAACTGGGGCTATTACGTACGTCATTGGAGTCCATGGCCGGGCGACGAGGCGCGCGAGGACATCCGCTTTCCCGATGCGAGAGGTCTTGAAACGCTCCCGACTCCCGAAGGAACCAAACCGGAACCGTTGCCCAAGGAGGAGTACGCGGAACCGGAAGAGGGTCCGGGCATCGAGATCCAAGAAGGTCCTCCGACCGGACCGATCGAGACGCCTGTGCCCTTCCCATTGGGTCCCGGTTTCCGCGGGGGCTTGCCGGGTTTGGACCTGGAGCCGGAAGGTCCTTCGCCGCAACAACCTTCCATCAAGGGCACGCCGCCGCAAGGCACTACGCCGGAACCGGAATCAACGAAGAAACCATCGACCGATTCCGCCCCTCCGGCACCGCTACCCGATCAAAGCGGCACCTTGCCCAACGCACCGGGACCACTGCCGAGCGTCGCGGGTCCGACACCACCCAAACTGGCAGCCGACCGCGCAGGCGAGTTGCTCGACGAAACTGATCCGCCACTGTTGCAGGTGCCAACGGGCGAGTTGTCCGTACCGATCGCGCCGCTGCCCTCGGAATCGGACACGCCGCCGGCGCCGGAGCGGCCGTCGCTCGTCATGGGCAAGACCCCAGTGCGCCCGGCCGTCCCAACGGTGGACAACCAAACTCAGAAGCCTCCGACAAGCGAGGCACGGCAAACGACGCTCCTGGAAAAGGGAACGAGCCCGGCACGTGCTGCAAAAAACACAACCCCCAAGACCAAGCCGCCGGCGCCGGCCGAAGCACGGCCGCGGGGAGCCGCATCGTCGCGATCGGCCGCACGTTCCCAAAGCAAGCCGCCCGTATGGAGGTCACGCCGCGGGCGAACCCAACCTTCGGCTGCACGTCCGGTGGACTACAAGCAACCGGCTGGGATTGCCCCGGTCGGATTGGACGGCTATTGTCCCGTCGAACTGGTCCGCCATGAGCAGTGGGTCGAGGGCAACGCACACCTGGCGGTGGAATATGAGGGACGAACGTATCTGATGTCGGGACCACTCCAACACCGCCTGTTCCAAGCCGACCCCGAGCGCTATGCTCCGGCGCTGTCGGGCTGCGATCCGGTGCTGGTCGCCACCGGAGCAGGCCGCCACGCCGGCCGAGCGGACGCATGTGTAATGTACCAGGGCCGGTTGTTCATGTTCTCCAGCCAAGCCACCTTGGTGCAATTCCGTCAGAATCCCAAGCGATTCACGACCGGTTCGGCCCGGCCGGCCAAGTAAACGGCCGACGAGTTGCTTTCTAGAAAAATCAACAAGGTGGCTGGGGCATAGCGAAGCGGTGCCCCAGTTTTCAGTTATCTGGGGCACCGCTTCGCTATGCCCCAGCCACCCCCATATAAGAATGAGTTTTCTTCCAAAAATGTCCGCAAACGCGGCTATGCTTCGGCGTTTTCGGCCGGCACCCCCAACTTGCCTTCCGCCGTCAGACCCGCAGCGTCCCAGACCTGATCGAGCGACTCAGCCAGCGCCTTGGTTACCGGATCGCTACGGGTAAACGGCAGCACGCTTCGGTGCGGCTTGACGGCAACGGGCCCGTCGTAGCCCTGCTCGGCCAGCGTGACCAGCACGGCGGGAATGTCGAAGCGTCCACCGATGCCGGGCAACAGCCGCGATTGCTCGGTCAGATCTTCCAGCGGTATGTCGTCGGGCGCGTCGGCCAACTGTACGGCAACGATCTGCTCGACCGGCAGGGGGCAGAGCGTCTCGAGCGAACCGCCCGCAACCAGCAGATCCCACACGTCCAGAAGGATACCGATATTCGGCGCGCCGACCATTTTTGCCAACAACACAAGTGCATCGATCTCGTGAATGAACTGGAAGGCCTTTTCTCGACGCAAGTCGCCGGCTGCCCGAAAGCCGATTCCCAAGCGGATGCCGCAAGGCTGCAACACGTCGCAGATGGCGGCGAATCTATCCTGGTGCAGTGTGAAGTTTTCATGATAGGGCAACCGGTCGCCGGCGGGCTGGACGGTTGTCACGCAGCGGCTGCAACCCACCTCGGCGGCCGCGGCTGCCCACTCGGCCAAGCAAGCAAGATTCTCCTTGAAGACCTCCTGGTCGGCTTCCACGTCAAAAGGGAGCAAAAACGCGCCGATGCGGATTCTGCTGCTGTCGATCAGCCGCCGCGCAAAGGCCATGCCGCGAAGCTTCGCCCGAGTGGCAAAATCGACGACGTCCAGATCCATCGCGCGAAAACCATAGGTAAGCGCCTGTTCGATAATCTCGCTCTGATTCCCGACGATACCCAACGACGAGGTATTCAGATTCTTGAACATGGGATCCTCCCCTCACATTTCCAGGGTCCGCCCGCAAGACCATGCCCGACAAACCGCAAGCCGAACCGAGGGCGGCCAGTTCTGATTGAGTGAAAACCTGTATTATCGCACACCCGCTGCAAATCTTAAAGGGGGCCCCCAATGAAATGCCTGCAGCAACTCGCTTTTCTCGCGTGGCGTTCCAAAGAACAACGAAAGCAAGTGGGTCTGCGGCGCGACAAGAGCATTTGGCTGGTGGTCCTGCTGCCCTATCCGCACCATCGCCCCTATCCTTGCAGGCAGAACCGTCGCCTACGGCTCGGGTGGGAAGATCCGGCCGCCGGTGGGCTGCACCGGCTGCGTAACCGCGACAATCGATCCGCCGTGGGCTATACTTGCTCACTTACGCAGTCGGCGTCAGACGTACGCCACGTGTCCACTGCGAGGAGTCAATCGGGCTAGCACCCGATAATTCTTGCCATGCTGTATCTGGGAATTATCCTTCTGGCGATTGTCCAAGGAATCACCGAATTCCTGCCCATCAGCTCCTCGGGCCACCTGGTCGTGTTGGAGTCGCTTTTCGATCTGAAGGACAAGGTAACCGTCAACATCATGCTTCACGTCGGGACGCTCGCCGCTATCCTCGTTTTCTATTGGCGGCGGATCTGGGCACTGCTGGACAAGGACTGTCGTGTGATCAGCCTACTGGTGGTCGGCAGTATTCCGGCGGCGATCGTCGGAATCCCGTTGAAAAAGTACGGTGATGAAGCCCTCAAGAACCCGCTGTTGGCCGGTTGCATGTTTCTCGTGACCGGAGCCATGCTGGTTTGGGTCCGACGGTGCAAGCCGGGCGAGACGGAGTGCCGCGATCTCGGCTACGGCCGGGCACTTCTAATCGGCGTGTTTCAAGCTTTCGCCCTTCTGCCGGGCATCTCACGAAGCGGTTCGACGATCGTCGCCGGCCTGGGCACCGGGCTCAGACGCGATGAAGCAGCCACGTTCTCCTTCCTCTTGGCCATTCCGGCAATCGGCGGCGCCGGACTGCTGGAAGTCAAAGACCTCATGGAGCAGTCGACAAGCAGCACGCCCGTGTTGGCCCTGGTCGTCGGTGGTCTGGTCAGCTTCCTGGTCGGCCTGGCGGCGCTTGCGTGGCTGGTCCGCTGGATCCAGAAGGGCCAGCTTCACTATTTCGCCTGGTGGGTTCTGGCCTTGGGACCGATCGTGATCGCCTGGCAACTTTGGCCGCGGCTCTGACCCAGGCTCGCTTGCCATGCTTTTTGTGGCCCAATCGATCCACACGCCGGGAGAAGTGCTTCTGTACGAGAGGTTGACATTTGCCCCCTCTTGTGGCACACTATCCCTTTAGAACGTGTTTTGAAAAGGGTGCCACTGGCTGCTTGTCAGCCAGTGCTGGCCACCAAATGGGCTCAAATACAAGGGCGGACGAGCCGCCCATGGCACCCGTGGATGGGCTACAGCCATTTTCAAAACACATTCTTAGGAAGAAAGACTTGTATTAATGTCTGCATTGTTTCGAGCGCTTCTCAAATCGGTGTAGCCGTTGCCACGGGCAAGATGTGGGTGTCGGCCAACCGGTCGGCGGCGACTCAGATTACTTCGTTTTTACTTCCTTTGACACGAGTTCTTCTGACCGAGGGCGCCAAGCCGCCCACAGCTTTGTAGGAGACAACCGATGGGTAGCGGTCCGACCATGAGAACGTTGATGACGGCAGCTTTTCTGTTGGGCTCTCTGGCCGGCGCGGCCGAGGCCGGCGCGTGGACCGAGCAGGACAAGCTCACCGCCTCCGACGCCGCCGGCGGAGACTTTCTCGGTTACAGCGTTTCGATCGACGGCGACTATGCGATTGCCGGAGCATACGGCGATGATGATAAAGGCAGCGAGTCCGGCTCGGCATATATCTTCAAGCGATCCGGTACCGACTGGTCCGAACAGGATAAGCTCCTTGCCACCGACGGCGCCGGGGGCGACAACTTTGGTGAATGCGTTTCGATCAGCGGCGACTATGCGATTGTCGGAGCAGCCCTTGATGTTGATGACAACGGCGACTCTTTGGGCTCGGCGTACGTTTTCGAGCGATCCGGCGAGACCTGGGCTCACCAGCCCAAGTTGCTCGCCCCCGACGCTGCCGATGGCGACCACTTCGGCAGTGCCGTTTCGATCAACGGCGACGATGCCATTATCGGGGCAAGCGGCGACGATTCCAGCACGAAAACCAATGCCGGTTCGGCGTATGTTTTCCACCGATCCGAGACCGGTTGGTCCTACCAGGCTAAGCTGATCGCCAACGACCCCGACACCTCCGACTACTTCGGCAGAGCCGTTTCCATCAGCGGCGATTATACGATTGTCGGCGTAGAAAGCGACGATGACAACGGCACCAGTTCCGGCTCGGCGTACATCTTCAAGCGATCCGGCACGACCTGGTCCCAGCAGGACAAGCTGACCGCGGACGACGCTACTGGGGGTGACCATTTTGGCTTCAGTGTTTCCATCGACGGCGACTACGCCATTGTCGGGGCATACTGGGACGATCACTCCGGAAAGAACTACGCCGGTTCGGCGTATATCTTCCACCGAGACGACACCGACTGGACTCAGCAGGACCAGCTGTTCGCCTCCGACGCGGCTGAGAACGACTGGTTCGGCTGCAGCGTTTCCATCAGCGGAGACTATGCCCTTGTCGGGTCACGCCAGGACGCTGATGACGGCACCCAGTCCGGTTCGGCGTACATCTTCAAGCGATCCGGCTCGAGTTGGACCGAGGTCGACAAGCTGACCGCGGACGACGCTGACGTGTATGACAACTTCGGCTGGTCCGTTTCACTCGATGGAGGTTACGCCATGGTCGGAGCACCCTACGACGATGACGCCGGCGGTTTGTCCGGCTCGGCGTACATCTTCGTCCCCGAACCGAGCACGACCGTCATGCTGGTCTTCGCCGGGGCGGCACTTCTGGCGTCGGCTCGACGGCGATCTTCATGACCACGCGCAGCGCGGACGGGAAAAAGCGACGCACGCCGGGTGGCTACTCGCTGGGTAGTTCGTCGTCTTCGACCGAGGGCACGACCCAGACCTTCAGTTCGGCTTCGATATCTTGAGCAAGGTGGATCTTGATCGTATAGAGACCGAGTTCCTTCAGGGGACCTTCGAGCCGGACCTGGTCCGCGGTGACGGCGATGTTGTGGCGCCGGAGCCCGGCGGCGACTTCCACGGCGCCCACCGAACCGTAGAGGTGGCCTTCATCGTTGGCTTTGGCCTCGATCGTGATGCTCAGTTCGGAGAGTTGCTCGGCCAGTGCGCGGAAACCGGCCATCCGCTCGGCTTGGATTTCGGCCAAGTGGGCACGGTGTTTCTCGATCATCCGTTTATGGTGCTCGCTGGCGACCGTGGCCAGGCCCTGGGGCAGCAAGTAGTTGTACGCGTAGCCCGGCTTGACTTCCACGACGTCGCCCTGTTGGCCGAGATGCTCGACCGGCTGAACCAGAAGGAGTTCGACGCCGCCGCCCGGGCCCTTGGTCAGACGCTTGTTCCGCAGGGCGGCTTTCCGCCGCTTGGGAGGTTTTGCTTTTGTCTTTGGCATGGTAGTTTTCGCCTCGCGTCGTACGTATGTGTGTTTTGAGAGAGCATACCGGCGGCGTCGAAATGGTAGGGTGGGCATCGCCCACCAAGAACTGCTCTAGGTCGGTTTCGACGAATTTGGTGGGCGGTGCCCACCCTACTTTTCCACCAGGCTGCTAAAACGGGATATCGTTGTCGGGCGTCTCCGGTGCATCGTAGGCCGGCGCGTCGTCCGGCTGGCTGTATTGCGAGGTTGCTTGTTGCTGGGCCCCGGGCCGACCGCCACCGCCCGCACCACGAGTTCCCAACAGTTGCATCCGGCTGCCGACGACCTTCAACTTGGAGCGTTTCTGGCCGTCTGTTTCCCAGGTGTCGAGCTTCAGGCGGCCTTCGATCAGCACGGGCGAGCCCTTGCTGAGATACTCGCTGGCCACTTCTGCTTGTCGCGCCCAAAGTGTGACGTCGACAAACGTGGTTTCCTCGACCCACTCACCCTCGCTGTTCTTGCGTCGGTCGTTGACCGCCAGGCCAACGTCGGTCACCGCCATACCGCCGGGAGTATAGCGCAACTCGGGATCGCGCGTGACGTTGCCGACCAAGATGACTCGATTGTAACTCGCCATGATGATCCACTCCTTTCTATTGACTCTTGCATTTTGAATCAGCGGAGGGCGACCAACGGGAGCCCGGCTTCATGGCATTCGACCGTGGAGCACCGTTCAGTGACAATACAAACATCAATAAGACGCTTTGTCGGAACACCCGTCTGACGGAGTCAGCAGGCCTACAGGCCCGGCCGCCGCCGCTGTTGGCGATCAGGGTGCCGTCATTTCCATCCGCGGCACTCCGGCCGGAAGAGGATCGAGAGTAACTCAATCCTCCTCGGTGTCCACATCCTCGACCACATCGATATCGTCGTCCTCTTTGGGTTTCTTATCGTCTTCCGACAACGGCTTACCACCGCCGGGACCGATTTGGGCATGGGCGATCAGCGTCTCGACGACTCGGGGATCGACCTTGAGAAACAACGCCCGGAGGATCGAGTCGCTCAACCGGCATTGACGCTCCAAGCCGGCCACTCCCTCGCCGTCGGCGCGGAAGTAGGTCAGCCAATAGGTGCCTTTTCGATGTCCCTTGATGGGATAGGCCAATCGCCGTTCTTCCCAAAGACGGCTTACGAGCAGCTCCCCGTCGGCATCCTCGATCATCTTCGGGATCTGTCCGACGACGGATTCCGGATTTCGCCCGTAGCGGTTCGAATCCAGAATAAACATGCCTTCATAGACGTTCGTAGCCAACCGTTTGCTCCTTTTGGCTTTAGTTATACCGATTCATGCACTCCTCGACGCCTTCGGTGACCCAACATGCCACCGCTTCGGCTGCCCGGCAAACCGCGCCTTCAACCTCGGCTGCCTCTTCCTTGGTAAACTTGCTCAACACGTAGTCGGCGGCGTCCCAATCCTCGGGCGGAGCACCGATGCCGAGCCGCAGCCTGGCGAACTGCTGGCTGCCGAGCCGATCGATAATATCGGCCAATCCTTTTTGTCCACCCGACGAACCCCCGGTGCGAAATCGCAGCTTGGCCAACGGCAAATTGAAGTCGTCACATATGATCAACAGGTCCTCAAAGGGCAACTTGTAAAAGTCGCGCGCCTCGTGAACGCTGAGGCCGCTTCGATTCATGTAGGTCAAGGGACTCAGCAAAAGAGCCCTCTGCCCACCGATGATCGCATCGACCACTTCACCGTGAAATTTCGTTTTCGGTCTTCCGGATCCGCACTGCTTGGCCAATTCGGCCAGCACCAGGAATCCGACGTTATGACGCGTGCCCTGATACTCGCGCGTCGGGTTGCCCAATCCGACGATCAGTTTCATCGGTGGTTCTCCACGCCGGGCAACAAGAGCAGGACCATCCTATTCTTTCTTGTCCTCTTCTTCCTCTTTCCGACCGCCGATCACCTCGGGTTCCGCCTCGGCGGCGGCGGCTTCTTCCTCCTCGGGCACCTCGACGGGCACGACACACTGGACCACAACCTGGTCCGGACTGGCAAGACACTTTGCTCCCTCGGGCAGCACCAGATCCGCGACGGTAACGCTCTGGTCCACCTGCAAGTTGTTGACGTTGGCCTTGATCTTCTCGGGCACGGCCGTCGCCTTGCACTCGATTTCGATCTCGTGAAGCACGTGCTCGACAACACCACCTTCCTTCAGGCCCGGAGCCTCGCCGCGGAGTTCGACGGGCACCGTGACTTCGATCGTTTCGTCCGCACGGACCCGGGTGAAGTCGACGTGCAGGACCTCGGTTCCCCACGTGTTCCATTGCAACTCGCGAATCAAGGCGTTTTCTTTCACCGCGCCGCGGAGTTCGACGACGTGGCTCCCGCGACGGACGACGGTCTCGACGGCCTCGGCCGCCACCGCCAGGCTGACACTCTCCCGGCCGTGTCCGTACAGAATAGCTGGAATCTTGCCGTCTTTTCGCATGCGCCGCGCGTGGCGTTTTCCACGCGTCTGGCGGACTTCGACTTGGAGTACTTCCGGCATCGATTTCCTCGATGATGATCTGCTCCCGAGCGTCAAACGTTTGCGGCCGAAAAAGCCAAGCAAACGCAGCAGCAGGGTGTGCTCTCCCAAATTGCCTTTGTCGGCCGAGGCGACCGCTTGAGCCGACCTCCAGCCCGCGGTTGGCCCACAAGGACCGCACCGCCCAGCGCGAATCTAGTTATTTTGCCCGAATCCGTGTCGATTTCAACCCCACGCCGCTCCTTTCTTGCCTTTGGAAAGGCCCGTCGGCGGTAGAGTCGACGTATTTCTCCAAAAACCAGCTAGGACGGCCCATGCAGAAACAATGTTTAGCGGGCGGGCTTGCCCGCCGTTGCGTGGATAGCGACGTTTCTCCGTGGCGCCAACGGCGGGCAAGCCCGCCCGCTAAACAGTGACAAGAGCCGTAGGGCAGCTCGGCCCCCGGAAACCCTTAATCGGAGGGGGGCCTGGCGTCACGCATCGCGTGGTGCTTCACGCCCAAGCTCCGAATCTCCATCGCAAGCCACGCGGCCGTCAAGACCGACGAGCCGATATCGGAGACGGGCAGCGCCATCCAGACGCCGTCCAGTCCGAAGAAATGGGGCCAAATGAGCAGCCCGGGCAACAACAGGATCACCTGGCGCGAAAGGCTCAGGAACATGGCTTGCTTCGGTTTGCCGACCGCCTGAAAGTAATTCGCACTGATTATCTGGAAGCCGATGATCGGGAACAACAGGAAGCAAATGCGTATCGCGTGGCTGCCCAGGGCAATCAAGTCCTCGTCCTGCTCGTCGAAGAGCCGCACGATTTCGGCAGGAAAGAACATCGCAACGGCGAAGCCAAGCGTCACCAGCGCCGAAGCCGCCAGAATGGCCAGCAGCAGCGTTTTCTTGACGCGGTCGTATTTCTGGGCGCCGTAGTTGAATCCAATAATCGGCTGGGCACCCTGGCTGATTCCGAAAATGGGCATCATGAACATCATCGCCGTGCTGTGGACGATGCCAAACACCGAAATGGCCAGGTCGCCGCCGTGGCTTGCCAGCTGCCGGTTGAACACCGCAATAATGACGCTGGAGGCCAGTTGCATGGCAAACGGCGCCGAACCGATGGCGAAGATCGACATGCACAGCGCCGGGCGAGGCCGCAAATTGGCCAAACGAATTCGAAGCAGCGCCTTGTTGCTGAGGAAATAGGCCAAGACCCAAACGGCCGTCGTCAACTGCGCCAGCACCGTGGCCAGGGCCGC
>CAZWWC010000141.1:0-10106 GCA_964637625.1 uncultured Planctomycetaceae bacterium | reverse complement strand
GCTTTAATATACAATCACTTGCGATCCGTCAAGGGAAATAGAACAGTAGAACTATTGATATGAAAAGACATTGAGCTTTGTCTTTTCCAGGCGGAGAAACCGCCCGAAAACAGATAGCGCAAGCGCGCCGGAGCAGACGCCGCGGTTTCCCGGGACAAACCGTGGTAGTCGTCCCGATGCCTGGAGAACATGAATAATGCGGCTTCACACCGGTCTTCCCATGATTCTTGGTCTGGTCGCGGTGTGGCCGTATGTTTCGATGGTATCCTCATCCCTGGCCGGCAGCGCGGCCGATTACAACGTCGTCTGGGACTCACCGAGTAAAGGCCCGGCCGGCTCCATGCCGCTTGGCAACGGTGATATCGGCGTGAATGCGTGGGTCGAGCCGAGCGGCGACGTGGTCTTCTACATCGGCAAGTCCGACGCGTGGGGAGACAACGGCCGGCTTCTGAAGATCGGCAAGATACGCCTACGCTTCGATCCTCCGCTGGTTACGCCCGGCGCCACCTTTCGGCAAGAGCTCGATCTGCCCAGCGCCACGATACGCGTTACCTCGGCCGGCAAGGATGCCAAGCGCGAGCTGGCGATCTGGGTGGACGCCGGCGACCCGGCCATTCACGTTACGCTGCGGAGCACGGTCGACACTACCGTGACGGCCTCGATCGAACTCTGGCGGACCAAGCGGCACGTGCTTCCGACGATCGAGGTCAGTGACGTCAACGTGATCAACCACCGCCCGAAGAAGCGGAAATATCACGCGCCGACCGTGGTCGAGCCGGACACGATTCTGAAGAACCTCGACCGGCGGATTGGATGGTATCACCACAACCGCAAATCGGTCGGGCCCGCCATGACGGCCAAAATCCAGGGCCTCGACGGATTCCCCCGCGAAGATCCGTTGCTAGGCCGGACCTTTGGGGCGGTGGTCCTCGCCGACCGGGGGCAACGGGTGGACGATGCACAACTACAGTCGCCTCCCGCAGAATCTCATCGCTTCAGTATCTACGTCTTGACCCAACATCCGGCAACGCCCGAGGGCTGGCTCGACCGGCTCAACGAGATAATCGGCGCCGCGGAGAATCGCGATTTCGACCAGCGTCGGCGCCGGCATGAAGCGTGGTGGCGGGCGTTCTGGGATCGGAGTTGGATCCACGCTTCGCCGACCCGACAGGATCGGCCCGATGCTTCCGCTCGGCGGAAGACCGATTCGGCCGACGAGACGTTCACCGTCAGCCGTGCTTACGCCTTGCAGCGATTCATCACCGCGGCGGCCGGCCGTGGACGCTACCCGATCAAGTTCAACGGCTCGCTTTTCACCGTGCCGTACCCCGGCAAGCCGGGCGATGCGGACTATCGACGTTGGGGGCCGGGCTACTGGTGGCAAAACACGCGGCTTCCTTACACGGGCATGTGCGCCGCAGGCGATTTTGAGTTAATGCAACCTTTGGTGCGAATGTACGCCGAGGACCTCTTGCCGTTGTTCAAGTACCGAACGCGGCACTACCTCGGACACGCCGGCGCGTTCATCCCGGAGTGCATCTATTTCTGGGGCGATGTCTTTTCCATCACCTACGGATGGACTCCGTTTGAGAGGCGCTCCGATAAGCTTCAGACAAGCGGCTACCACAAATGGGAATGGGTCTCAGGGCTGGAACTGGCCTGGCTCATGCTCGACTACTACGAGCATACGCTGGACGAGCCCTTTCTTCGCAAGCGTCTGCTGCCTTTGGCGCACGACATTCTCACGTTCTTCGACCGGCACTACCGGAGCGGCCCCAACGGCAAACTCTTCATGCATCCTGCGCAGGCGCTGGAAACCTGGTGGGATTGCACCAATCCGATGCCGGAGGTAGCAGGCCTCGAGGCCGTGACGTCGCGGCTGTTGGCCTTGCCGGAGACGTTGACCACCCCGCGACAGCGTGCGCTGTGGCAATCGCTCAAGAACAAGGTGCCTGAGCTTCCGACCCGAGAGGTCGACGGTGTCCGCATGCTGGCGCCGGCCGAGCGATTCGCCAAGAAACGCAACCGCGAAAACCCCGAACTCTACGCCGTGTTTCCCTTCCGGCTCGTGTCTTTCGAGAAGCCCAATGCCAAGTTGGGCATCGAGGCACTGCGACACCGCTGGGACAAGGATGACTTCGGCTGGGCCCAGAGCGATCTTTTCATGGCCTATCTCGGGCTGACCGAGGAGGCGCGGCAGGCCCTCGCTGGCCGAGCGAGCAAGAAGGACCCCGGCTCGCGGTTCCCCGCCTTTTGGGGACCGAACTTCGATTGGGTTCCCGACCAGGACCATGGCGGCGTTTTGGTCAGGGCGTTTCAGGCCATGCTCATGCAGACCGAGGGGCGCCGGATCTTCCTGCTGCCCGCCTGGCCGAACGACTGGGACGCCGATTTCCGCCTGCACGCTCCCTATCGAACGGTCGTCGAAGGCACGGTCCGCGGCGGAAAACTGATTAAACTGAACGTTACCCCGGAATCACGACGAGAAGACGTCACGGTTGTCGGCGCCGGTTGGAAACAGGCAACCAATTGAGAAGAGGATGAAGAGGATTATGTCAACCACAGGTCAGTCATCCGCGGCGGCCCGGGCCGCACCGGTCGAGCAGAAGAAGTCGGTCGACCGGAGAAAGCCCGGAACGCTTGGGAAAGTCGCCCGCATGAGGCAGGCGCTACGGCACGAAGAACCCGATCGTGTCCCGATCAGCGACTTTTTCTGGGGAGCTTTGTCCAACGTTGGAGAGAGGAACTGGGCCTGGCGCCGGATGCAGATCCCTACTACTACTACTATTACGATTTGGATTGGATCTCCACGATTCCCAACATGGATCCGTGGATTCGACCCTTCGAGATCATCAAGGAGGATGACGAGGAAGTTGTCGTCAAGACCGGCTACGGCGCCACGATGCGCAAGAAGTTCGACTTGCCCATGCCGGAGTCCGTCGGCTGGGACACCGAGACCATCGACAAGCTGGAGAGAGTCGAATTTGACGACCCGGCCGACCGACGCCGCTTTTTTCAGGCCGGCGACAATCAGATTGCCGGTGTCGCGGATGGATTCGAGCGCAACAGCCCGGCCTGGGTGGACACGGTCAAGCGACTCCGCCCGGACTTTGCCATCTATGGGAGCGTCACGGAGTGCTCGGAATGCCTCATCCGGCTCATCGGCCAGCAGAATACCATGCTGTGGATCGGCTTGTATCCGGAGCGCGTAGGCAAAGCGATTCATCGGATCGGCCAGTTCTATCTCGATTGTCTCAAGGCACAAATCCAGGCCGCCGACGGGTTGTTGGACGGGGTGGTTATCTGGGGCGACGTAGCCTACAAAAGATCGATGTTCTTCTCGCCAGTCTATTGGCGAAAACACTTTCGACCTTGGGTCGAGGCCATGGTGCACGAATGCCACGTGCACGGCCTGCCGGTGATTTATCACGGGTGCGGAAACGTCTCTCTCATGCTTGACGATTTTGCCGAGATCGGTGTCGACGCCTACAATCCGCTGGAAGTGAAGGCCGGCATGGACTGCCTCGATTTGCGCCGGCGATACGGAGATCGCCTCGGAATCTGCGGCAATAGCGACATTCGCGTCTGGGAAGCCGGTGACCGTGAAGAGATTCGTGGTGAAGTGCTACGAAAGCTCAACGCGGCCAAGGGCGGGGGGATGATCTTCCAATCGGACCATTCGGTCACCAGCAGCGTTTCCGGCCGAACCTATGACTATATTGTCCGGCTGGTTCGCGAGTACGGGACCTATCCTTTGGATCTGCGCGAGTACGATCTCTAAGCGTGTCACATTGATAAGGGACACGAATGAAACGTTCCTTATTCTGATCCCCCGGCCGATCAATTCCCGTTGGCTGCCACGCTTCACCACCTTTCTGGCCGGCGGTTTCCCATATTCTCTTTCGGGATACGCTCCACAAGAATGGGTGCCGACGATCCGATCTGGGTCCTCGGCGGGGGTCGAACAGTTTGGCCGCCGTTGGCCGCCCTGCCCATTTAGGGGGCATCTTGGATCCGATGGGAACGTGGGATCATACGACCCTGTTGTTTATAAGGGATTTACTAATTAGATGGCCTATTCGTAGTCGACCCCTCCTATATTACGACATCCTCGGCCCGATGGCTGGTAGCCCAAGGTTTCGCCCGATCACCTCACTTCCTGGTTGTTGGGGTGGGCGATGGCTGGCAGGCGTGGCCGTCGAGTTCTTCCCGGCCCTGGAGATACCTCGTCTGGTCCGTTTCCGGTCAATTCACGAGTCGCGATCATGATTTCCCTCGACTGCGCTCGATCGCCGTTGGTCAGCATAATCCTTCCGGTCTATGGCCGACGCCAGTTCCTGGGGCCGTCGATTCGAAGCGTTCTGGAACAGAGCTATCGCAACAACGAGTTGATTGTCGTCGACGACGGTTCAAGCGAGTCCCTGGAGGAGTCGGTTCAATGCTTCGCGCCGGGGGCTCGATACATTCGTCAAGCGCACGCCGGCGTGGCCGCCGCGCGCAACCGCGGCCTGAAAGAAACGCGGGGTGAGCTGATTGCGTTTCAGGATTCGGACGACGTGTGGCATCCGCGGAAGCTCTCGACGCAAGTTGCCTTCCTGAATTCAAATCCTGATGTTGGAGTTGTCTACACGGCAAAGCGAGCCATTGATGAAGCCGGCAGGGTCGTCGGCGGGCAATGGAAACAACTCCATTCCGGCTACGTCACGGAGCCGCTGTTTCGGGAAGTGTTTGTCATCATGCCGTCGGTGGTCATGCGGCGCAGCGTTGCGGAGTCGGTGGGAGCATTCGACACTTCTCTGAAGATCAACTCCGACTACCAATACTGGCTTCGAGCCAGCCTCTTAACCAAGTTTGCCGCTATCGATGCACCGTTGATCGACGTACGGCGGTCAACCAGGCGGCTGACCTTGGCAAGAGCGGAGGCTGCCGTTCTCCGATACCGCATGTTGATGGACTTCTATGAGAGCTGCCGGCACCGCGACTGGATTCGGCCCCCGGTCGCCAGGGGGGTTCTCGCCAAAGCGGCGTTTCACGCGGCTCGGGCACTGCGGAAAGAAGGGCGCCCGGACGACGCTGAGCAATGGCTCAGAGCGAGTCTGGCTCTGAGGTTCACACCCCGTGCGGCTTGGAGTTGGCTTTGCGCTCGGTGCCGACGGGGCATCATGCGTGATCGTCACGTCCGGCCTCACGACCCCCTGTCCCCGGAGAGGTGTCTTCCTCTGATATTGAGGTCGGACAAGCAGGATTCGTCCGAGATGCGCAAACCCGCGAGACGGATAGCATGAATCTGCTGGATCTGTTGAGCTGGCGCCGATACCGGCGCTGTCGTCGGGTGTTCTCTTCTCCGTTGGGGGCCCACGTGTTGACGGCCAGTGGGAGCCGAAAACCGGCCAATCTGAAACTGGCCTCGGGCGGAGTTTTGTCTCTGCCGAGGATTCGCAATGCTCGGCGGCTGCTGCGGTGGCTGCTCAGTGAGGCCGAAAACCCGCTGCCGGTGACCGCACAAGAGGACACTCTGGTTTTCAAGCATGGACCGCGGAGGATAGCCCTTCGGCCCCTCGATACCGACTTTTACACTTTCCAGGAAGTCGTCCTTCGAGATGGCTATGGCGTCCAGCGGCTCGCCGAGCCGCTGGGCACGGTTGTCGACATCGGCGCCAACATCGGCTTCTTCACATTGTGCGCGGCTCCTTTTGCCGATCGCGTGGTCTGTGTTGAGCCGGTCGAAGAGAACTTGAGAATCGCTCGCCGCAACATCGAGTTGGCCGACTTGACCGACAAGGTTGCCTTCCACCAGTGTGCCATCGCCGGGCAATCAGGCTCAGTCCGTCTTTTCTTGAGCGCCTGGAATCACGGGGGGCATTCCATCTGCTCCGAGCATGCCATCCGTTGGGGGCAAACACGTCATGTCGACGTGCCGGCCATCACCCTTGCAGACCTCTTCGAGCGCGGAAACATCCAGCATTGCTCACTGCTGAAGTGTGACGTCGAAGGTGCGGAATTCGGCATTCTTGCCGGTGCGCCGAGAGAGTTGCTTGCCGGTGTTGACCGTATCGTCATGGAAGTGCACCTGACGCAGCCCGAGTGGAACCAGCGCGAGTTCCAGAGCCTTGCCGACAAGCTGCGATCGGCAGGGCACCGCGTCGAGCACGAGCCACTCCATGAGAGCCACGGACGCCTGAAACCGGTTATCTCGCTTGCCGCAAGCAGGCAGTTCTGAGGCGCACTTTTCCACCGTTGCTGCTCTAGGGAAGCGGCAGGATCTCAATTCCACCGGTGATGGAGTGCTGGTCGTAGAGGTGCCGAACGGGCAGGATGCCTGGACTCGGTCCCGCTCCCGACCGATATCGATGTTTGCCGTGATGGGGGGATTGTTCTCAGACCTTGTCTCGTTTCTTCCAGCCAACTCCCCGCTGCGCTAGGGATATGAACATCGTTGGCGAGCGGTTTGCTTTACGGCCATTCCGCCGGTTTCCCCGAAAAACCTGCTTGTGCGAGAGGATCGCGAGCAAGGCCCATTCCAGGGGCAGAGGCGTCTTCGTCTTCTCACGGGAAGTCCCGGAGGCATCCTGCCCGTCCGGCAACGGCGAAAGTCCAGTAATACCCTCGGGAAACTGCTACGGAGAACCACGAAGAGACCCTAGGCGAATGCCCCTTCAAGTGGTAGGCTGTACGCGCCATAGAAGTACATTGCCTTTTCTGCCGAAGTACTGCCTCTCGCAACGTGAGACTCCCCAAAAAGCAGGCGGTCTGGGCAACCACGGTCCAGAATCCGAATTTCCGCGGGAGCGGAAGCGATGGCCGGCGACAAGTCCAAGTCCGGACAAGCTGCTTTGTTGCAGCAGCGCGTGGAAGCCGTGCTGCGAGGCGAGGGTCAAAACACCCCGAACTTCTCGACGGAAGAACTCTCCAAACTGGTTGGGGAACTGCGAGCGCACCAGATCGAACTGGAAACGCAGAACGAGGCGCTCGCGCGAAGTACGGCTCAGTTCAATGCCATCTTCGACGCCATGGCCGAGGCCGTGGTCTTCGTGGACACGGAGCGGCGAATCCGTGCAATGAATCCCGCGGCGCTGAGGCTATGGGGCTACACGCTGGACGAACTGGAGCGAAAGACCACGGCTTGCCTCTACGCTGACATGGCGGATTATGAGAGACAAGGAGAGGAACGCTATCATGTGGGTGCGCAGCCGGAGTCCCAAGACTACGAGCTTTGGTACCGACGGAAGGATGCATCGACCTTCCTGGGGGAGTCGATCAGCACCCATGTGCGAGACTCCCAGGGCAACGTTCTCGGCTTTGTGGGTGTAGTCCGCGACATCACCGAGCACAGGCAGGTGGAGGAAGCGCTGCGGCTTTCGGAAGAGCAATTCCGCGTCGTGTTCGAAGAGGCAGCCAGCTCGATCGTGATAGTCGATGCCGATACGGGCGGCTTCGTGGAATTCAACGAGCAAGCCCACAGCAACCTCGGCTACACCCGCGAGGAATTCCAGAAGCTCTCGATTGGCGATTTCGACGTCATGGAGTCCGCCGCCGACGTCGCGCGACATATTCAGCATGTGATGGGGACAGGCGGTGACATTTTCGAAGCGAGGCACCGAGGAAAAGATGGCAGAATACGCGAAATGCTGGTCAGCGCCAGGGCCCTTCGTCTTCCCGGAAGAAACCTCTTCATCGGCATCTGGACGGATATCACCGCACCGAAGCAGGCGGAGGAAGAACTGAAAAGATCCGAGTCCAATCTAGCACAAGCCCAGAAGCTGGTTCATTTGGGTAGCTGGGACTGGGATATTCGACGAAACCGGATTCATTGGTCGGATGAGATGTACCGTATTTGGGGTTATGAGCCGCTTGAATTTGTTCCCAAATATGAAGAGTTCTTGAGTACTTTACATGCTGACGACTTAGCATCTGTCGAAAGGGCCGTAAACGATACACTCAGCAAGAGAGCACCTTACAATATCGAGTACCGTATTAAGACGAAAAACGAACAAGCAAGAATTATAAGTGCACAGGGAGAGGCACAATTTGATGATGAGGGAAATCCTGTCTGCATGTTTGGCACGGCATTGGACATAACGGAGCGCAGACAGGCTGAGGAGGAACTGCAAGCATCAGAGACCAACTATCGCGAGGTCTTCAACGCCGCCAACGATGCGTTCTTCATCCATGACATGGCGACCGGGAAAATCCTCGACGTAAACGCGGCAATGTGCAAGATGTACGGCGTCACGATGGAAGAGGCATGCCGGATGCAGGTATCGGATATAAGTTCGGACGAGCCGGGCTACACCCAATTGGATGCGCAAAAGCAGATCGCGAAGGCGGGGAGGGAGGGAAAAAACGTCTTCGAGTGGCGCGCGAGGAGGAAATCCGGGGAGCTGTTCTGGGTGGAAGTGAGCCTCCGGCGCGCTGAAATCGGCGGCCAGGAGCGCGTCCTGGCCGTTGTGAGAGACATCACCGAACGCAAGCGGGCTGAAGAGGCCTTACGAACCTATCAGGCTCAACTGTCAAACGCGATGGAGATCGCAAAGCTGGGGTATTGGGAGTATGATGTGGCTGAGGATCTCTTTACCTTCAACGATCATTTCTACAGCGTCTTCCGCACTTCAGCAGAAGATGTAGGCGGCTATAAAATGTCGCCAGAGCAGTACGCCAGACAATTCCTGCATCCTGATGACGCACACGTTATCCCGGAAGAAATGAAAAAAGCTCTCAATACGACGGATCCAGACTTCTGCCGTATCTTGGAGCACCGCATCCGCTTTGCAGACGGTGAGGTTGGACATATTCTCGTTCGCTATTATGTTGTAAAAGATGAGCAAGGTCGTACCATCAAAACCTACGGCGCCAATCAGGACATCACCGATCGCAAGCGGGCGGAGGAGGCGCTACAGCAAGCGCACGACGAACTGGAGCGTCGAGTAGAAGATCGCACGAAGGAGCTGGTGACCGTCAATGCGAGGTTGCGAGAAGAGATCGCCGAGCGCCAACAGAGTGAAGAGCGGGAACGCCAACTTCAGGCCGACCTTGCCCACGTCGGTCGACTGACGACGATGGGTGAGATGGCCAGCGGTCTGGCCCATGAGTTGAACCAGCCGCTGGCGGCCATCTCGCTGCAAAGTGAGGTCATCACTCGTACGGCCCGCGAAAGCGGCAAAGAGGTTTCGGACGACTTGCTCCACTCGCTTGAATTCATCGCGAAACAGGCCTATCGTGCAGGCGATCTCATTCGGCGAATGAGGGAGTTTGTCAAGCATACCGCCCCCAAACGGGTCGTGCTCAGCGTGGCTGAACTGGTTGACGAGGTACTGCTGTTGGCACAAAAGGATCTGCAAGAGTCGGGCATTGCCTTGGAGAAGAAGGTCAACGATCCTCGCCTTGAAATTCGGGCGGACAAAGTCCAATTGCAGCAGGTCCTGCTCAATCTTATCCGAAACGCCGTCGAGGCCATGGAAACCACCGAAATCGACCAGCGCCGTCTTCGTATCGAAACGCGGACGCGCGACCAACTGCTGGAAGTCGCCGTCCGTGATGTGGGATGCGGCATCCCGGCCGACAAAGTCGAGCACGTCGACGAGTTGTTCGGCACCTTCTATTCGACCAAGAAAGAGGGACTGGGGATGGGCCTGGCGATCAGCCGCTCAATCGTCGAATCGCACGGCGGGCGTATCTGGGCTACGCCCAGCCCCGACCGTGGAACCACATTTACCTTCACCGTGCCGATTGCGAACGAGGATCGGGAAAATGAAACCGAAACCCCGCGCGTACGTCATCGATGACGATCCGGCAGTCATAGGGGCGCTTGCATCGCTGATCAGTGTGATTGGCTTTGACGTAGAGACGTTTACCTCTGCCGAAGCGTTTCTCGAGGCGTACGAGGCCGGCGGCCCGGCATGCCTGGTTCTCGACTTGAGACTACCGGGCATGAACGGCCTGGAGCTTCAGAAGGAACTCGTCAAACGTGGATCCCGGCTGCCGATCATTTTCATAACCGGCCACGGCGAAGCGGCTACCGCGGCGGAGGCCAGGAAGCTTGGTGCCGTAGGATTCCTGGAAAAACCCTTCCAGACGCAAGAGCTGTTCGACAACATTCAGAAGGCCGT
>CAZWWC010000140.1:0-10106 GCA_964637625.1 uncultured Planctomycetaceae bacterium | reverse complement strand
CTACGCTCAGAATGACAATGCCAGGTCTCGATGGAATTTGGAACTACTGACCCTTAATATACCGGGTCGTTCGGACAGCACAAGGGGAAGTATGAAGGAAGAAGGATGAAGGAAGAAAGAAGAAGGGGAAGGGGGTTAGCTGCGAAGCATTCCCATCACCTCGTCGAATATCCGGCCGTTGGTGGCAAACCCCTGGCCCGAGTCGGTCTTCACTTCGCCTTGCCAATCGGTGAAGGTTCCGCCGGCCTCGGTGAGGATTGGGGGCAAGGGGCCCGCGTCCCAGACTTCCATCTTCGGATCCACCATCAGCTCGGCTCGACCGGTTGCCACCAGAAGATAGCCATAGCCATCCCCCCAAGAGCGGGCAAGCCGCGCGGCTGATTGCAGCCGGTCGTAGACGTCGCGACGGCCGACGTCCTCGAAGTTGGCGACCTCGCTGGTGACGAAGAGCCCCTCGGCCAGCCGTGGGCAATCGGAGACCCGTGCCGCGCGCGGCTGCGCCTGGCCGACCAGGTGCCAGGCCCCGTGCCCCAGCGCGGCGTAGACGCATTCGCCCAGCGCGGGGATGCGGATCACGCCGGCGATACTGCGCCCTTCGTGCTCGATCGCCACGAGTGTGGCGTACAACGGCACGCCGTGGATGAACGACTTGGTACCGTCCACCGGATCGAGGATCCACCGAAAGCCGCTTCGGCCCGAGCGATCGTCGAACTCCTCGCCGTGGATCGCATCGTCGGGAAACGTCTCGGCGATGCGACTTCGCAACAGCTCTTCGGCCCGTCGATCGGCCACGGTGACCGGCGAGTCGTTCTTCTTTCGCTCGACCTTCAAGCCGGGCCGATTGAAGTGTTTCAAGGTCACCACCCCGGCCTCGTCGGCAATCTTGATCGCCAGTTGTAGTCGTGACTCGATTTGTCGGTTTTCCATGCTGTTTCTTTTGGATAGGGCCCACGGGGCTTGTAGGTCAGGCTGTGCCTGACCTTGGGCGACACGGTATTCCCATTGATGTCAGGCTAAGCCTGACCTGCAATGCTTCACATTCATCGGACGCTGAGCAACTCCTTACGATAACGGCTCATCACGTCCGAACGGAACAACAGTCCGACCACACGGCGGCGTTCTCCGCGGCCGGCCTCGACCGGGAGCGTTTCAATGTCGCACGCTCCGAACTCGCGAAGTGCTTCGAGCAGATTCGCATTGGCTCGCAGCGCGACCGGGGCCATCAAGGCGATATCCATGGCGTTGATGAGCGTCGGTGAAATATCGGTGTCGAGCACCCGTTTCACGTCACCGGGGCGGATAATGCCGACGAGTTTGTCGTTGTCGTCCATCACCGGCAGGCTCTCGATATGCGAGTTCGCCCGGGCAACGCGGACAATCTCGGCCAGATCGTCGTTATGCTTGAGCGTCGGGAAGTGACGGACCATCACGTCGCGGACCATCACGTGTTCCAGGCGATGCATGTCGTGTCCGCGAGCACCGAGCTCATCGCGTCGTCTGAGTTTCTTACTGTAGATACTATCCGGATCGATGAATCGGGCGACCACACCCGCCAGGCCCGCCGCGATCATGATCGGCAAGATGATGCGGTAATCGTGCGTCATTTCGTAGACGATCAGGATCGCGCTGAGCGTTCCGTGGGTGGTTCCGGCCACGACCGCCCCCATGCCGACAATAGCGTAGACACCGGGATGGGCACTGAGGTTATCGGGCAAGAACAGGTTGCAAACCAGGCCGAACGATGCTCCCAGCGTCGCCCCCAGAAACAGCGAGGGCGCAAAGATGCCACCCGAGCCGCCACCGCCAAGCGTGATGCTCGTCATCAACGGCTTCAGCAGGGCCAGCGGCAGCAGCCACCAGAGCTGTTTCAAAAGCTGCGCGTGGTCGAGCTTCACGATCTTTTTTTCGGCTTCCTCGTCGACCGTTGGGCGGAGTTCGGCGGAGTCGATTCCGCTGGTTTTCTCTTCGTTTTCCAGGTGGAGCGCATGATCGACGACGCCGTAGCCCACGCCCAACAGCGGTGGCACCGTTTCGCGTCGCTGGCCCGCGGCAGCCGGCCGTACGTTAGGCGGCAACATCGGATAGACGATCCCCGCCACGCCGACGATCCCGCCGCAGACCAACGCACGCAACCACCATTGGGGCAACCGGACGTCGGCAACGTCTTGCACCTTGTACAACAGCTTCGTGAACGCAACAGCCGCCAGCCCGCAGACCAAACCCAGCAGGAAATACGACGGCAATTCGGCCCAGGCGCCTTGGTAGGAGTGATAGATTTGGGGGAAAGCCGGTCCGAGGCCAAGCTTTCCACTATGGGCCTGAAATCGGACCACGTCGGCCAGGACCGCGGCGATCACGATCGGCGTGAGACTCTCGACGGCGAAGCTGCCCAGGATGATCTCGCTGGCGAACATCACGCCGGCCAGCGGCGCGTGGAACGTCGCACTGATTCCGGCGCCGGCCCCGGCGGCGACGAGTACCTTGATGTTGCGCGGCGAAAGCTTGAAAAGCTGGCCGGCCATGCTCCCCAGCGACGAGCCGATCTGCACGATCGGTCCCTCGCGCCCGGCCGAACCGCCCGTGCCGATGCAGACGCCGCTGGCCAGGATCTTCACCAGCGCTACCCGGGGCCGAATCACGCCGTCGTGCCGGGCCACCGCCGTCATGACCTCGGGCACGCCGTGTCCCTGCGCCTCGGGCGCGAAGCGCCGCGTGAACCACGAAACGGCCAACAGCCCCAGGGCCGGCACCACCAAAAGCGCCCCGAGCCAAAGCGCGTTTTGCGCACTCAGCGCGACAAACGGCAAGACCGTCTCGGTGGTGATTGCCTCGATCAAAGCCGTAAACAGCACCGCGCCGTATCCGGCCAGCACTCCAATGCCGATGGCAAGAAGGATCGTCAGTGCGCCGCGAAACCCGACGTCTCCCTGCGGCCCCATCCGCCGACGAAGGGCCTTGAGAAAAGTACCGGGCAGCCAATGTTTACGATCCGAGGACATGATGCTCAAAGGCTATGGAGGGTTCGAAAATCGGCAGTCCGCAATAGCGGCCGTTTCTCAGCGGAGCAAGCGCGCCCTGCCGAGCGACACACGTACAGCCACGCCCCTTTTCCATCGCCAATACGCTGCAAATCAGATTGCCAGACTGCGCACCGGCTCAACACAGAGCGGAGCTTTGTCCCGGTGAGGAAGGTAGGGCAGGCCGAACCGGACGGAGAGGCGTTACGGTCGCTCACGAACCCGTAAGTTTATCCTCCATGCCGACCCGTGGCAAGATCGAAGAAACACGAGGTTCTAGCGGTCCGCCCCGCCGGGTGCCACTGCTGGATTTCGACGAGCTCAGTCGAGTCGCTTGCCCAGCAGCGCATGAAAATCGCCCTGACCGACCGCACCCAAAGCCTCGGACGTGCCCTTTGAAGAAGTCGTCAGCACGGCCGTCAACCGCTCGCCGCCATGGCGCGCGATAAGTCCATTGGAGACGGCCCGCGGCGGCCAGAACTAGCTGCGTCCTGCTCTGTAGAAAACCTGCTAATCGGGTGCCTGGGCCATAGCGAAGCGGTGGCCCAGTGGGCGAGAAACCGGCCCTTCGCTTCGCTCATTCCCGGGCACCCAACCCGGAATTGGACGTTTTCTACAGAGCAACACCGTCCCTGTTTTGATTCCCGACCGACCCTCAAACACCAAACCGCGACGTTTTGGTCTCACCAAACCCCTCTGGGGCCCTGGATGTTTGCCCTTTTTGTGCCGGCGCGTTAGAGTGAAAGTCAGACCGGGGCACGAAAATCCTACCTGAAAAATCCTACCTGAAAGAGGCTGCCTCCATGTTCGGCATCATGAGCGGGGTCTGCGCGCTGTGCCTCATGGCGGGAGTGGAGCGCGACACGCCGACCCGAGTGGTTCAAGGTGAGGTTCGTTGTCGGGTGTTGCTGATCGATTTCGAAGGCCGCGAGCACGTCCACCCGCCGGAAGCCTTCGAGACGATTTTCTTCGGCAACAATGTGCGCTTTGCGCCCGACGAATCGAGATCGCCAATCATTGGCTCCGCGCGGGACTATTACGACAGGCTTTCCGACGGGCGTTTGCGATTGACGGGCAAAGTGATGCCGTGGGTCCGATCGCGGTTGAAACCGGAGGACTTGCCCCATTGGAAGAAGACCGGCAGCGGGGACCACGACTGGTGGCAGCGTGTCGCGGCCGACGCGATGAGTCTGAACCGGATCCCCAAGGACGATCGGATCGACGGGAAGCCGGTCGACTTCTACGCGATGATCTACAGCGGGCCCATCGACGGCTATTTCAAGCGCGCTCGCAAGAAACTCTCGTGGGGCGCGGGACGCCGGGTGATGTCGAAGTCGGTGTTCCACAAGTACAAGGTGCCCTTCTGGGACGACCGCTGGCACGGGAAGCATCTGACCTACAGCCCCGAGCGGTTGAAACAAGAGCCGAGCGGCATCTACCACGTGGGGCTGCTGTTCCACGAACTGGGGCATCAGCTCTGCGGGTTCCGCGACCTCTACAACAAGGGCTACGGCCCGTTCGGCCGCTACGCGATCATGGCCAACGGCGAGAGGACCCACTTTCCGACCGGGCCGACGGCGTTTCATCGCTACATGGCGGGCTGGCTCTCGTACGACGTGCCGGCGCAGAAGGGACGCCGCACCCTGAGGCTGCCGCCGCTCTGCGCGGTGCCTCGGGCGGTGAAACTGGTCAACGGGCCCATGCCTTGGGCCGATGCGCTCATCGTCGAACACCGCAGCGGCGAAGGAAAGACCCTGCCCGCCGAAGGACTCTTGGTCTATGAGGCCTATGGAAACCGCCGAGTCAGGACCGCCAAGTGGGATGAAAAAGCGAAAAAGTACGTCACGTTCCAGCAGCGTATTCGTCTGCTGCGCGCCGACGGCACGCAGCGCAACCAGCCGGGCGATGTTTTTCGCCAGGGGCGGCTACCGCTGTTCGGCAACGTGTCGGCCGCCTCGTCGGCAACCGGGTGCGGTTTTTGGGAGCTCGAGAAGATCACCGTGCCCGCAGCGCAGCCGGGCCGGCGCGGCTCTTCGTCTCGCAGCAAGGCATTTGCAACGTTCGAGGCAGTCTATTGTCCGAAACGAATTCCCATCCGTCGTCGTAGCAGCCCGATCCACCTGAGCAGAAGGATTCCGCCCGGCGATCATCGCGTCTATGTCCGCGTTGCCCACGGTGGATGTACGGTGAAGGGAAACGGCACGTTGCTGAGAGTGCCTGGCGCGGGCAACCGGGTTGCCTGGGGACTGTGTGACGTTCGCATAGCGGCCAACGACCGGCAAACGCTCAGCGCCGTGCCGGACGACGGCGCGAAGATCGAAGAAATCCAAGTGGTCCCTCGCGCCCCGGTGCTGCTCGATCTGATGGGCAACCGCGACGGGGAGAAACTCGCCGCAAGCCTCGGCGGGCACGTGAGTGAGAGCAGCCCTTTGGATAAGAACGTTTGGGTGGGCGGGGCGATTGAGATCCCGCTTGGCCAGCCCGGATCGGCCAAGGCCACGGTGCCGGTCGAGTGTCCCGGCGGCGTGTTGCGGCTTGCCATGCGCGTGTCCGCCCGCAAGAAGGAAGCGCTGCCGACGGTGACGCTGGTGATACGTGAGGGCGGGAAGGCGGTGAAGATGCTCGACCGGGTCGCGTTGCACAAGAACCGGCCTGAGTTTTTTCTGGTCGATTGCGCCCGCTTCCGCGGCAAGCCGATCAGCCTCGAACTCTTGCTCAAGGGCCCGAAGGGCAGCCGGGTTGTACTCTGGGACGCGACGTTCGCTGCAAATTGAGCACTCTCAATGAGGTTCGCACAAGCAGCCGTAGCACCTTACAGAGCTACCGCTTTGCTCCACTCGTGTCGACGGGTGGATGGGGTCCCGGCGCGCCGGGATGCCCCAGATGGCCAAGAACGGTAGCATCAAGGAATCAAACGGGGGCTTTCTGGCTTTCTGAAAAAGTAGAATGTCCCCTTTTTCATCCCAACTGGCTGAGTTACTTTGGGCGCAGCCGGCAGACGGCCCGGGCACACTATCGCGAAGTGGTCCGCTTGATGTTTGGAGAGCCGGCGCGCTCGCCGCTCGAGGAGTTGCGAGGCGGGCTGGTGCTGGGAAGCGAAGCACTGTGGCGCAAGGCGCGGAGACTGGGCAACAAAAGGGGCAACAAAAGGGGGACATTCTACTTTTTCATTGGCCATCGTGTGGATTTTGAAAAAAGTAGAATGTCCCCTTTTTTCCCTTGTCCCCCTTTTTCCCTCAGAGGGCATTTCAAAACGGTCATCCTGAGCGAAGCGAAGGATCTCCCCCCCGCGAAAGCCGAGATTCTTCGCTGCGCTCAGAATGACAACAATCAGAGCACCGGTTTTGAAATGTCCTCTAGCTGCGTCCCCGTTTCGTCTCGCGGGGCGGCATGAGATGGGTCAGCTTGATGGCGGCCAATTGACGCCGCATCTCCTTGGTGACTCCCCCGATCGCTTCTTTGAGCCGGTCCTGCGTCTTCTCCGACAGGCCGTCGCTCAGCGGCAAGTTCGTCACCATCGGGCCGTCGATCGCCTCGATCACGTCCAACAACGAGATGTTCTCCGCCGGCCGATCCAGCTTGTATCCCCCGTCGACCCCCCGGGTCGAGGCAAGAATACCCCGGGCAACCAAATGTCGCAGAATCTGGAGCAGGAAACGCTCCGGCATCTTCCCTTCCGAGGCGAGTCGACTGCAGGGAATCGGCCCCTCACCCTGGGCATGGGCCAGATGGATACTCGCCTGAACCGCGTAAGCCACCGTACGTGATAGTTTCATGAGAACAGCCCCTTGACGGCAAGCTGATAAGTCTGCCCCCCCTTGCACGGGGCATCTTAACGCAGCCTCAACTACAAAGTCAACCTCTTGTACCATGAATTATTTCGCCCTTTTGGCGAAATATACGTGCCGCGAGATGATGATTTCTAGAAGACTGCGGCTTTCGGAAGCTGAAATCCACCGCCTGTGCCCTTCGCAAGGGTGTGATCCGTCCGGCTACTCCGGCGCAACGGCCACGAGCTCTTCCGAGATGGCTTCCAACTGTGCGGCGGTGATCGACCGCTGCTGCTCGGCGTACCCGATCAACAGTGCCAGATCGCACAGCCGGTTGATGCGACGGGCAATGCCGCCGGTGAGTTCCTGCAAGACGCGGACCGCCCCGGCATCCAACAGCGGGCGCTCGGCGCCGGCTTGTTTCAGCCGATGATCCACGTACTCGGCCGTTTCCGTTTCCGTAAGCGGCCGCAGCAGACACTTCACGGCCAGACGCTCCTCGAGTTGCGGATTGCGGTCCAGCACCGGCAACAGCCCCGGCTGAGCCGAAAGAACCAGCGTCATGGCCGGCCGGCCGGACGTCTCGAAATTCGTCAACAGCCGAATCGCCTCCAAGGTCTCCCGATCGCCCAACAGATGGGCTTCGTCGATGACCACGACGGCGTGGTGACCGCTCTTGGTGTTTTCGGCCAGAAACCGCTCGATCCGGTCGACGCTTTGCCAGAGTTGCTCCGCCGGACCGGTCGCGCCGCGGCCGGTCAACTGGACTGCCAGATAGGTCATCAACTGGTCGACGGGCATCTGAGGGAAGCACAGATGGACAAAAGGGCAAAACGATTCGTCCAGCATCGATCGGACCATGCCGGCCACGAGCGTTTTGCCCAACCCCGAGGCCCCGGCCAGCAGCGCCGCCGCACGATGGTTCTCGATCGCATAGCGCAACTTCAGAAGCGCCGCCTGATGGGTCTGGCTCGGGTAGTAGAACTCCCCGTCGACGATCTCCTCGAACGGTTTTACTCGCAGTTGCCAGTAGGATTCGTACATTCTGGTTTGCCGCCGGTTGGCTGTTTCGTTCTTTCGCACCACGTCGCGGGGTGCCATGGGCCCCGATGATATCGGGGCCCTTGTTGGGGCAGTGGTCCCGATGATATCGGGACCACTGGCACCCTGCTCGGAAAAACTTTCGTATCAGGCCGCGCGCCGGTACGACACGGACGCGCTGCCCGGCGAGGCGAAATTCTCGATCACCCCGGCGCACACAATCCGCCGGGCCGCGAGATCTCGTCTCGCCGCCAACAGCGCCTCGTCGGTCGCGCGCCGCACGTCGTGCACCAGCACGGCCGCGTCGATTGTCTCGTCCATCGCGCCGGTTACCCGCTGCTGCGGAGTGCCCAAGTCGACCAGCACAAGATCGTAGTGCTGCCGGAGTGTCGCCATCGCTGAAGCCATGGCCATCGAGGCGACCGACGTATCGGAGCATTGGGCCAACTCGTCGGGATCCGACAAAGGCAACAAGCTCAGCCGGTCCTCGACCGACTCGATGAGCACTTCGGCCAACGGTTCCCGACCGGCGACGATGTCTTCCCAACCCAGCGAAGGCAGAAGGTGCAAGGACGAACTCAGGCCCGGTTTGGCCTCGTTGGCATCGACCAGCACGACGTTGAGTCCCCGCCGGGCCAGGCGCGCCGCGGCGCCCAACAAGAGGGTCGTGCAGCCGGCTTTAGCCGTGCTGCCGGCCAACGCCACGACGGTCGGCCGACGCCCGTCTTGCTGCACCAGCGCAGCCGCCGTCGCGTCGAGCTGGGCCTCGACTTCCGGCGTCATCTCGGCCAGCACCGCCGGCCAGGCAAACGCGTCGACCTGCAGCATCGGCCTCAGCGCGGACTCGCAAGGCTCGGCCTGCTCGACGGTCTCCTCCGCAACCGATGCGACGGTTGACTCGTCAGCACACGGCTGCTCGTTCGATGCCGGCGGCTGGGAGATTGCCTGTTGCGGCGACGCAAAGGGAGACGCGACTTCGTCCGGGCCGGCCGGGCTCTCGACCTCTTGCGGTGGGTCTGCACTGGACGGCCCCGGCAAATCGGCATCGGCCAACTTCGGCGGCTCGCTCGGCCGATATTCCACGTCCGGCTCCCGGTCGGGCCGCTCGGCGACGGCCGATGGCCCACCGTCGCAGGATGGTCCTGAAACCGGAACCCCCAGCACCTCAACCGGCACTCCGACAGCCTCAGGCAAGTCGGCCGTGTCGGCCGAGTCCGCCCCGGCCAGGAGTCGACCGAGGGCCTCGGACAACGGAATCGGCTGCGACTGTCCCAACGTCGTGGGCGTTGGCGGCGAATCGGTCTGCTCGTACGCTTTGAAAAACGCCTCGTCTAACTGGCTCATCGCTTGGTCCTGCCACCCTTTCAAAAACGGGGATATGTGTTCGGGTAGGACGTGGTCGGATAGTTCGGGCATGGGCGCGGCGGGCTCGGATTGTTGCCCACGCGTGCTCGCTGATCGACGCCCGGCCGGGCGGCCATCGGGACGTTTGTCCTCGAATAGGGGCCGTTCGAATGGAGTCGGGCGCGCAGCTCGGGTTGAGTATTCGGCTGCACGCTCGGCCGGATGGGAGCCGTCGCTCGACGAGCTATCCGTGCGGCACCGTAGGGATCCTTCTCAACCGGCCGGCGGTCGTGTTGGCCTTGTGTCCGGGCAAACGGCGGTGTCGACGGCGTTGTCGGTCCACGCGTGCTCAAAAGCGGCAGATACTCCGCCTCGGCCCGATCGTCGGTCTCCGGAGACCACGGCGGTGCAGTCGCGGGCACCCCGGCATCCGGCACCGACGGCTGGCGATCGGTCTGGCCCTCGGACGGGACGTTCGAAGGCGGCGGAGTCCAGCCCCACGTCGAGCCATTCCCGCCGGCGGTCGGAGCCAGTGGGTCTGCCGGCAGTATTGTAGGAACCGGCGGACGAGTCCCCGACGGACCGGGACTCTCGGTGGTCGGGGCACCGGGACTCGCCGGGCCGAAGCCGGGCGGTCCGGGGTCGGCCGCCGGGCGCGATGCCGACGGAGTCAACGACTGGCCCTCCCAAGCCGGCGCCTCGGGCGCCGAGCCGGCCGGTGGCGCCGGACGCCACGCTTCGGGATCCTCCGGCACCTCGGGGCTTGTCACCCGCCCCAACACAAAACCACAGAGTCCCGCCACCAGCACCAGTCCGCCGATCGCGAGCCGCGATCGAACGGGCACCCCGATCTCTGCCGAGCGAGCGTTGCCGGCAGTAGTCGGCTCGTCGACGGTTTCGTCGGGCTGGGCCCCAAAATCATGCACTCGAGCCA